>NZ_JBMERR010000022.1:0-79588 GCF_048820915.1 Cribrihabitans pelagius
CGACAGGCAGAACTGGATCGCCGCGTTCGAGAAGACCGGTGGGCGCCCTGGCCGTCCTTCATGCGGCGCGAGCCAGGTCATCTCTTTATCCAGCCAGATCAGAAGCGAACCGCGCTTCCTGAGCGCATCGTTGTAGCTGGACCAATTCGTCGTGCGGTAGCGGGCAGGTGCGGGCTTACTCATCGGCCCCGTCTAACCGCATGGATTCGTGATGTGAATCCTTAGCAGTAAGAGTTCTGCAACAACGCCTGGCCGGTGACCAGCGAGACCTGTTCGATGGCGAAGCCAGCCTCGAACAAGCGGCTAGTGCCTTCATGGCGCAGATCGTGGAAATGAAGGTCCTTCACACTGACCTCGACGCAGGCGCGTCGGAAGGCCGTTCCGACTGATCTCGAATTGTAGGGAAAGATCCGGCCTTTTGCGTGCCCGAGTTCCTTTGCCTGTTCGGTGGCTAACGCCCAGGCATCGAACCCCGTGGCGGCGAAGAGTGGGATCCGCTGGTCGTTCCCGGTCTTGTTACGCGGGTCTTTGCGGTCGCGGATCATGAGCATCCGGCGGTCGACGTCGAGATCGGTCCATTCGATGCGGCAGATCTCGTCGAGCCGCATCGCCGTGGCCACCGCGAATTTCACGATCCGTGTCATCGGCAGGGTCAGGCGTTCGTTGTCATCGAAGCAACGGAAGAGGCGGTTCAACTCGTCCGTGGTGGGGCGACGATCCCGCTCCGTGCCTTTGCCGATCAGCCCGAGACGCTTGAGCGCGACACGCGCCAGATCAACGGGTTCCGGAGAGATGTCGAGCCCGTGCACAGCCGCCGCGTGGGTGATGATCATCTTGATCACGCCGATATCGATCCCGAGAGTCACCGGACCTGCGCCTTGATCGACGCGCATCTTGCCGTAGTCGATCAGATTCTGCCGGTCGAGGTGCCCGATCTTCTCCTTGCCCAGATCGCGTTTGAGCGTCGTGAGCGTTGCCGCCTTGCTGCGTCGGGGCGGTTTCCCTACCTCGCACATATCGGCTATATGAAGATCGATGAGGTCGCCAAAGGTCTGGAGGCGGGATACGGATGACTTGTTCGGTGCCAGCCCCTGATCGACCCGGGTCTCCGCCTGGCGGGCCCAGCGATGGGCGTCGTCGCGGCGGAGGAACGTCTCGCTCGCGTAGCGGCCCTTTCGTCTGATCTGGACCCGGTAGGCACCGGAGGGGAGCTTGGTGATGGAGGCCATTTTAGTGTGCGCTGTGTGTGCAATGAGTCGTAGAGGGGCAAATTCGGGGATATTGGGGCGTATTCCTGCGCAGCAACTTTGCCCCGCAACAGTTTGAAGATACAAGAAATATGCAAATAAATCAACATGCTACACTTTCTATCGCGCCTATGATGGACTGGACCGACCGTCACTGCCGCTACCTGCACAGGCTGCTCAGCCGGGAGGCGCTGCTCTATACCGAGATGGTCACTGCTCCGGCGCTGGTGCGGGGCGGGGCGCTGCATCTCCTGGACTTCAACCCCGAGGAACACCCGGTGGCGCTGCAACTGGGCGGCTCGGACCCGGAGGAGCTGGCGCAGGCGGCGCGGATCGGGGCGGAGGCCGGTTATGACGAGATTAACCTCAACTGCGGCTGCCCCAGCGACCGGGTGCAGTCGGGGGCCTTTGGCGCGGTCTTGATGCAGACGCCCGATCTGGCCGCCGAGTGTGTCGCCGCGATGCGGGCAGGCTGCGATGTGGAGGTGACCGTGAAATGCCGCATCGGGGTCGATGAGCAAGTGCCGGAAGAGGTGTTGCCGCAGTTTCTGGAGAAGATCCGCGCGGCCGGCTGCCAGCGCGTCACGATCCATGCCCGCAAGGCTTGGCTGCAAGGCTTGAGCCCGAAGGAAAACCGCGACATCCCGCCGCTCGACTACGAACTGGTGCACCGGATGAAGGCGGAGTTCGCCGATCTGCACATCTCGATCAACGGCGGCATCGCAACGCTGGCGGAGGCCGGGGACCACTTGGCGCGCGGGCTTGACGGGGTGATGATCGGCCGCGCCGCCTATCACCAGCCGGCCGATATCCTCTGCGCCGCAGATCCGGAAATCTTCGGCACCGGCAGTGCCAGCGATCCGGCAGAGGCCGTGCGCGCGATGCTGCCCTATATCGAGGCGCAGCTCAGCAAGGGCGCCAAGCTTGCCCAGGTCACCCGCCACATGCTGGGTCTGTTTGCGGGTCGGCCGGGCGCGCGGCAGTGGCGGCGGATGCTCTCCGAGGGCGCCTGCCGCAAGGGGGCCGGCCCCGAGCTGGTGGAAGAGGCGCTGGCGCAGGTGAGCGTGCAAACCTCAGGCCGGGCCGCAACCCGGGCCGCAAACTCCGGCGCCCAGCCATCGCAGGCCCTGTGACGAAACGCAGCGGCGCGGGCGCTAGTCCCTTGTGAAACCGGGCACAACGCGGCTAAGCCTTTGCGGGTGACGAAAAACCCGAGGTGCGCCCATGCCTGATCCCGCCCTGACTGCCGCTCTCCTGCCTGCGCCTGCGCTGCTTGCCCAGATGGCGGTGCTGCTGGCGGTGACGGGCGCCTTCGCGGGCGTTCTGGCCGGGCTTCTTGGGGTCGGCGGCGGCATCGTCTTAGTTCCTGCGTTCTTTTATATTTTCCAGGCGCTTGGCTATGGCAGCAGCCAGCTCATGCAGATCTGCCTCGCGACCTCTCTGGCCACCATCATCGTGACTTCGCTGCGCTCTGTGCTGAGCCACAACAAGAAGGGCGCGGTGGATTGGGAGATCTTGCGCGGCTGGGGGATTGGTATCGCCGCGGGCGCGGTTCTGGGGGTGATTGCCGCCTCGGCGCTGCGCTCGGCGGTGCTGCAGGGGGTGTTCGGAGCACTGGCGTTGGTGGTCGGCTGCTATATGGGGCTTGGCCGCTCCGGCTGGCGCCTCGGTGCGGCGATGCCCAAGGGCGGCAAGCGGCTGGCGCTGTCGCCCGCGGTCGGCTTCCTGTCGGTGCTGATGGGGATTGGCGGCGGCAGCTTCGGGGTGCCGCTGATGACGCTGCACGGCGTCACGGTGCATCGCGCGGTCGCCACCGCGGCGGGGTTCGGGGTGATCATCGCGGTGCCCTCGGTGGCCGGATTCCTGCTGTTGGAGATCGATCCCGCCCGCCGCCCGCCGTTCACCATCGGGGCTGTCAACCTGGCCGCGTTCTTCATCGTCATCGCGATGACCCTGATCACCGCGCCCTGGGGCGTGAAGCTGGCGCATGCGATGGACCCGAAACCGTTGAAGCGTGTGTTCGGCGCCTTCCTCGTTCTGGTGGCGCTCAACATGCTCCGCAAGGCGGCGGGGTACTGAAGGCATGGGGCTGCTGGAGGATTACCAGAACAAAGGCTGGGTGCGCTTCCCCTGGGACGCGCAGATCGCGGCCTGGGCGCGGGCGGCGCTGCCGCAGGGCATATCTGCACTGCACAATCCGGCCAATGCCGAGTGGCTGCAATGCGAAGGCACCTGGTTCATCGGTGTCGATGCACTGCCCAATGACGCGGCGGGCCGGCTGCCGGACGGCCCCGCGCTGGCCGGCGCGCCCATCGATTTCATCACCCGCCGCATCGGCCGGCTTCCCGATCTGCACCGGGCGCAGGTGTCTTCTGTTTTTCCCGGCTATCCGCGCCCGCGTCCCGGCGAAGGGGAGGGTGCGTTCCGCTACCGGCTGAAGCGCGATGCGGCGCATGTGGACGGGGTGAAGATGTTCGGCGCGCAGCGCCGCCGCCGAGTTGAGGAGCCGCACGCCTGGGTGCTGGGCCTGCCGCTCAACGAAAGCAGCCCCGACGCCGCGCCTCTGGTGATCTGGGAGGGGAGCCACCGCATCATGCGCCGCGCCTTCCTCGCGGCCTTTGAGGGCGTGCCGCCGCAGGACTGGGCGGAGGTGGATGTGACCGACGCTTACACCGCCGCCCGCGCCGAAGTCTTCGCGACCTGCCCGCGCATCGAGGTCGCGGCCAAGCCCGGCCAATCCTGCCTGATGCACCGGCTCTGCCTGCACGGGGTCGCACCCTGGGGCGAGGCGGCCGAGGCGCCGAAGGAGGGCCGGATGATCGCTTATTTCAGGCCGGAGATTGCGGATTGGACAGCAGGGTGGCTGGCGGAAGCGTAATGCCCCTTGCGCCCGGAACAAGCCGCAGGCGCCGGGCGCGCGCTTGCCTGTCCCGGCGGGTGGGCGCTTCTGACAGCGCAGTGCAACAGCGCGGCCTGGCAGGTGTCTTGCTTGGATAAAGCGTCTGTTTCCAGCCTATTAGGGGGCATCGCGCGGGCAGGCGCGCGGCTTTGGCCGATAGGTCAGCCTTGCTGCCCGGTTGTTTCGCGCGCGAAACATCACGTCAGCACGTGTTCCGCGTGGTTTCCAGGCGGTAAGGGTGCGGCGCGCCGCGTTAACCGCGGTTGAGGCGGGCGGCGCGGCCGCCGCGGCGCTTGGTGAGCTGGCCTGCGCGGTCGGGCAGGGCTTCCATCACCGCAGCGCGTTCGTCATTGCTCATCCGGGACCAGTCCCGGATCTCGTCCAGCGAGCGGTAGCAGCCAGTGCAAATGCGCGCCTCCGGGTGGACGACGCAGATCTTCACGCAGGGTGACTGAATTTCGTCGCGTTTCCAAACTTCGCCGCTCATTGCTCATCCGTTCCTGATATGCCGCATCCGGTCCAATGCGCCTTGGAGAATATAGGACGCGGCGACATGGTCGATAACCTCGGCGCGGCGTTTTCGTGTCGTATCCGCCTCCAAAAGCGCGCGTTCGGCGGCCACGGTGCTGAGGCGCTCGTCCCAGAAGCCGATCGGCAGCTCGGCCAGCTTTGAGAGGTTGCGGGCAAAGGCGCGGGTCGATTGGCAGCGCGGGCCCTCGGAGCCGTCCATGTTGCGCGGCAGGCCAAGAAGGATGCCGCCGAGGCCGCGCGCCGCGGCGATCTCCAGCAGGCGGGCGCTGTCGAGGGTGAATTTCTTGCGCTTCACCGTCTCCAGCGGTGTCGCCACGGTGCCCAAGCCGTCGGAGACGGCAACGCCGATGGTCTTGGTGCCGAGGTCGAGCCCCATCAGCGCGCTCATCGGCGGCAGGGCGGCGGCGAAATCTTCGAAGGCGTCGTGGATCATTGTGCCACTCCTGCGGATTGGGCGGCGGCAGTAAGCTGTTCCTGGGCCGCGTCATTGCCGGTAAAGGCGGCCTGCGCTTCGCCGTAGATTGCCCGTGCGCGGTCCGTCTCGCCCAGAACGCCAAGCGCGGCGATGAGGCGGGCCCATTCCTCGGCCGCGCCGCCTTCGGAGGCGAGCCGTTCCGACAGGCGCGAGACCATGCCGCGGATCATCTCCTGCTGCGCTTCGGGGTCCATTTCGCTGGCATTGGCGATGTCCTCGGCGCTGGGGCCGGGCAGGGCGGGGGCGCCGCCGGAGGGCGGTGTGACCGGGCGGTAGTCGACGCCGGCGCGGGCGGCCATCTCCCCGATCCGGGCTTCGATGCCTTGGACCCACGGCGCCCCGGCCGGGCCGTCGCGCAGGGTCTCCTCCCAGATCCGGAAGGCGGCGTCGGGCCGGCCGGCCTGGCCCAGCATCACGCCCATGTAATAGCGCGCGGGACCGGAGCGGGGATCGCGCGCGAGGGCGGCTTTCAGCGCCTCTTCTGCCTCGGGCGAGACGTAGCCGCCGGCGGCGAGGATCATCAGCTCGGCGAGCTCGCCGTAGTCCCGGGCGGTGGCGGCATCGCCTTTCAGGCGGATCACGTTCTGCTTGGCGGCATAGGCGGCGCGGAAGTTGCCGAGGTTGGCCTCATGCTGGGCCAAGAGCGCCTGGCCCTGGGGATCGTCCGTGCGCTTGGCCGCGGTTTTGCGCAGCTGTGCGACCAGGCTTGCGTAGCTTTCCTCCACCTCCGGGCCGGGCAGCGCGGGCAGGCGGGCCTCGGCCTCGGCTTGGCCGGGGCGGCTGGCGGCGCGCTCCTGCGCCAGGCTGATGCGGTGCTTCAGGCCCAGGTCGCCGTAGCCGGGCGCGCCGAGGTGCCAGTAAAGGCCCAGGGTGCCGCCGATCATCAAAAGCGCGGCCAGCAGCGCGGCAGCGCGGGTGAGCGTCTTTGGCTGGGGGCTGCCGCTGCGGTGCTTCTGCAACTGGGCGTCGGCGGCGAGGATGCGGCGGGAGATCTCGGTGCGGGTGCGCTCGGCGTCGGCTTCTCCGATCACGCCGCGCGCGAGGTCCTTGTCCACGTCGCGCAGCTGCTGCCGGTAGAGGCGCAGGTCATAAGCCGCGGCCGGCTCGCCCAGGTGGCGGCCGCGCAGCAGCGCCAGGGCAACCAGCAGCGCCGCCGAGGCGGCGATGAGGGCAGATACTATCCAGAAGGCCATTCCGTCTCCGATCTTTGCTGCTCATCTATAGGCGGGGGGGCGTGAAAAAAAGGGCCAATCTGCCGCGGGCGCTCCTGTATCCCCCGGCGCGGGTCAAGGCCGCAAGGCCGCCGCGCATCGCAGGCAGGTCCCAACGCGGCGGCGATTTGGCTGCGGCTGGGCAGTCTCTAGAGAGTGTGTGCGGACATTGCCGGGATAAACTGCCAGCCACGCCCGTTCGGATCGCCGCCGATGCGCGGCTTTTCCCTGTTGTTTGAAACCCTTCCTGTCCTTCGCGCGCCACGGCCGCAGAACGGTGTCGCAAATACGCGCAAAGGGGACGATAAACGGCGCGGGTCTTGCGGCGTCCTCGGGCATACCAAACCGCAGACACGAACCATCGGATTCGCTCATGAAACGCTATTCAGCCTTTGCCGTCGTGCGGGAAGCCCTGCGCTATCACACCGGATGGGAACGCGCCTGGCGCTCGCCCGAACCGAAACGCCATTACGACGTCGTCATCGTGGGCGCCGGCGGCCACGGGCTCGCCACTGCCTACTATCTGGGCAAGAACTTCGGCATCACCAATGTGGCGGTGCTGGAGAAGGGCTGGCTGGGCGGCGGCAACACCGGGCGCAACACCACCATCATCCGCTCGAACTACCTGCAGGACCCCTCGGCCGCGATCTACGAGAAGGCGCGCAGCCTCTACGAGACGATGAGCCAGGACCTGAACTACAACGTGATGTTCAGCCCCCGCGGCGTCATCATGCTGGCCCAGACCGAGCACGAGGTGCGCGGCTACAAGCGCACCGCGCATGCCAACGCGCTGCAGGGGGTTTCGACCGAATGGATCGAGCCTGCGCGGGTGAAAGAGCTGGTGCCGATCATCAACCTGGAAGGCCCGCGTTACCCGGTGCTGGGGGGCTTGTGGCAGGAGCGCGGCGGCACCGCGCGCCACGACGCGGTGGCCTGGGGCTATGCGCGGGCCTGCTCGGCGATGGGCATGGACATCATCCAGCAGTGCGAAGTCACCGGCGTGCGGGTGGAGAACGGCCGCATTGCGGGCGTCGACACCTCCAGGGGCGCGATCGACTGCGACAAGCTGGGCATGGTGGTGGCGGGCAACTGCTCGGTGCTGTCGGAGAAGGCGGGCTTCCGTCTGCCGGTGGAGAGCGTGGCGCTGCAGGCGCTGGTTTCCGAGCCGATCAAGCCCTGCATGGATGTGGTGGTGATGGCCAACACGGTGCATGGCTACATGAGCCAGTCCGACAAGGGTGAAATGGTGATCGGCGGCGGTACTGACGGGTTTAACAACTACACCCAGCGCGGTTCGTTCCACCACATCGAGGAAACCGTGCGCGCCCTGAACGAGACCTTCCCGATGGTCAGCCGCCTCAAGATGCTGCGCCAGTGGGGCGGTATCGTCGATGTGACCGGCGACCGCTCGCCGATCCTGTCGAAGACCCCGGTGCAGAACTGTTTTGTGAACGCAGGCTGGGGCACCGGCGGCTTCAAGGCGATCCCCGGCTCGGGCTGGGCGATGGCGGAGCTGATGGCGACCGGCCACTCGCCGCTGACCGAGGAGTTCTCGATGAACCGCTTCCGCGAAGGCAAGTTCATCGACGAGAGCGTCGCCGCGGGGGTGGCGCACTGATGATGCGGGTGCGTGCCCATAAAAGCACAATCCGGCCGGCCGCCGCCGGGCGGGGGAACTTTTGCAGCGCTCTGGGCATTTCCCCCCGGTATGCGAACAACTGCAGGAGCAGATCATGGCTGACCAGAACCCCAATCCTTCCGGCGGCGGCGGCGGAAACACCGGGCTTGCCTTCATTCTCGGCGCCGTTGTCGTCGCCCTCGGCGTGCTGGCGTGGATCGTCTTCGGCGGCTCGGCGCCAAGTGCTGATCAGCCTGACGTCAGCATCGAGCTGCCGGACGGCACCGCGATCGAAGGTGAAGTGGACACTTCCGGCAGCAACTGACCACGGGCGGCGCGCCGCCGTGCGCGCCTGTCCCCAGGCATCGCGCGGAGCGGATCTGTCCCGGGTCCGTTCCGCCGCCGCGGCCCGCGGAGGTATCCGCGATGGCCTATGATGAAGCGATGGCCGAGATCATGCGAGCGGATCTTGGCGTGGAACCGGGGCTTTCCGAGAAAACCATGTTTGGCGGCCTGTGTTTCCTGTTGCACGGGAACATGATCTGCGGCGTGCACAAGGATGGCGCCATGTACCGACCCGGCAAGGACCGCGAAGCCCGGGCCCTGGAGCTCGGCGCCGCGCCGCTTGCCTTCACCGGCCGCAAGATGGGCGGCATGGTCGAAATCGATCCCGGACAATTCGCTGATGCGGAGCTGCGCTCCGCCCTGGTTCAACTGTCGCTGGCCAATGCTGCCAGCCTGCCGCCGAAAGGATGATGAGATGCTGATCCTGGAATGCCCCTGCTGCGGCGTCAAAGCCGAGGAAACCGAACTGCACGCCGGCGGCGAGGCGCATCTGAAGCGCTTTGGCCCCGGCTCCTCGGACGACGAGTTCCACGACTACCTGTTCATGCGCGAAAACCCCAAGGGCGTGCATTTCGAACGCTGGCGCCATGCCAATGGCTGCGGCAAGTGGTTCCATGCCGCCCGCTGCACCCAGACGCTGGAGGTCTTCGGCACCTATTCGGCCCAGACCACCGAGCCGCCGCAGGAGATCCTCGACAAGATCTCCGCCAAGCGTCCGGGCTGGAGCTGGCGCGAGTTTGCGGATGCGCGCAAATCCTCCGCCGCCTGACCGCCGCCTGACTGAAACACCTGCATTCTTTTCGAAAGGTCTGCACCCATGAGCACGCGTCTTGCCAAGCACGGCCGGCTGATCGACCGCTCCAAACAGATCGACTTTTCCTTCAACGGCAAGCGCATGAAAGGCTTTGCCGGGGACACTCTGGCGTCTGCCCTTTTGGCAAACGGCCAGGTGATGATGGGGCGGTCCTTCAAGTATCACCGTCCGCGCGGCGTCGTGGCCTCCGGCCCGGAAGAGCCCAATGCGCTGATGCAGCTGGGCACCGGCGACCGCTATGAGCCGAACCAGCGCGCGACCACCACCGAGCTGTTTTCGGGCCTCAGCGCGCAGAGCCAGAACCACTGGCCGAACCTGGAGTTCGACGTCCTGTCGATCAACAACAAGCTGGGCCGGTTCCTGACCGCGGGCTTTTACTACAAGATGTTCATCCACCCGCGTCCGCTGTGGAAACACGTCTATGAGCCGATCATCCGCCGCTCGGCCGGTCTGGGCAAGGCGCCCGACAAGGAGCTGAAGGACGCCGACACCTACGAGCACTTCTACTTCTTTGCCGATGTGCTGGTGATGGGCGGCGGTGTGGCCGGCCTGCAGGCGGCGAAGGCCGCGGCGGCGACGGGCGCCAAGGTGCTGGTGCTGGAGCAGAACGCCCATTGGGGCGGCCGCGCGCCGGTTGATGGCGGCACCATCGACGGTGCGGCGCCGGAGGCCTGGATCGAGAAGACCCTGGCTGAGCTGCGCGCCATGGACAACGTCACCCTGCGCGACCGCTGCATGGGTGCCGGCGTCTACGACCACGGCTATGCGCTAGGCTACGAGCGGCTGACCGACCATGCGCCGGGGCAGGGCGGCCCGCGCCACCGTCTGTGGCGCATCCGCGCGAAGCAGATCGTCTCCGCCACCGGCGCGATCGAGCGCCCGCTCTCCTTTGCCGGCAACGATGTGCCGGGGGTGATGCTGGCGGCCTCGATGCGGGACTACGTGGTGAACTGGGGCGTGGCCCCGGGCAAGAAGGTGGTGATCGCCACCAACAACGACGACGCCTACCGCACCGCGCTGGTGCTGCACGAGGCGGGCGTGGAAGTGGTGCGCCTGCTCGATACCCGCGACAGCGGCGGGGGGGCGCTGATGGATGCGGTGCGCGAGAAGGGCATCCGGGTCGAATGCGGCCGCGCGATTGCCAAGGTGAAGGACGGCAAATGCGTCACCAAAGTGTCGATCTGTGCGCAGAACGGCGAGGGCGGCGCGCGTGAGGAGGTCGAGGCCGATGCGGTGGCGATGTCCGGCGGCTGGTCCCCTGTCGTGCACATGTGGTCGCACTGCGGCGGCAAGCTGATCTGGGATGAGGCCAACGCCAACTTCCGCCCCGACCCCGCGCGCCCGCCGCTGGGCGCCGATGGCGAGGGCTTCGTGGTCGCGGCCGGTTCGGCCAACGGCGAGCTGCGCCTCGGCGCGGTGCTGGAAGATGCCGCCGCCGCCGGTGCGCGCGCGGCCGAGGCTGCGGGCTTCCCGGCCAAGTCCGTGCAGGCTGCGAAAGGCGAGAGCGAAGGCGAGGCGCCGATGCAGCCGGTCTGGCTGATGCCCGCCAAGGCCGACATCAAGCTGCGCATGAAATCCTGGCTCGACTACCAGAACGACGTGAAGGTCTCCGACGTGCAGCTGGCGGCGCGCGAGGGCTACGAGAGCGTCGAGCACACCAAGCGCTACACCACGCTGGGGATGGCGACCGATCAGGGCAAGCTGTCCAATATCAACGGCCTCGCGATCCTCGCCGACAGCCTGAACGCGGAGATCCCCAAAGTCGGCACCACCACCTTCCGCCCGCCCTATCATCCGATCTCGATGGGCGCGATCGGCGGCGAGGCGCGGGGCGAGGTGTTCCAGCCGGTGCGCAAGACGCCGATCTACGACTGGAACCAGAAGAACGGCGCCGATTGGGAGCCGGTGGGCCAGTGGCGCCGCCCCTTCGCCTACCTGCGCAGCGGTGAAGACCGCCACAAGGCGGTGAACCGCGAGGTGAAGAACACCCGCGAGAATCTGGGCGTGCTGGATGCGTCGACGCTGGGCAAGCTGGTGGTGAAGGGTCCGGATGCGGGCAAGTTCCTCGACATGATGTACACCAATATGATGTCGACGCTGAAGCCCGGCAAATGCCGCTACGGGCTGATGTGCTCGGAGAACGGGTTCCTGATCGACGATGGCGTGGTTGCGCGCATCGACGAGGACACCTGGCTCTGCCACACCACCACCGGCGGCGCCGAGCGCATCCATGGCCATATGGAAGAGTGGCTGCAGACCGAGTGGTGGGACTGGAAGGTCTATGTCGCCAACGTGACCGAGCAATACGCCCAGATCGCCGTGGTTGGCCCCAACGCCCGCAAGGTGCTGGAGAAACTGGGCGGCATGGACGTGAGCCGCGAGGCGCTGCCCTTCATGGAGTGGCGAGACGGCGAGATCGGCGGCTTCAAGGCGCGGGCCTACCGGATCTCCTTCTCGGGCGAGTTGTCTTACGAGATCGCGGTTGCGGCCTCCGAAGGGCAGGCGTTCTGGGATGCGCTGATGGAGGCGGGCAAGGAGTTCGGGGTGATGCCTTATGGCACCGAAACGCTGCACATTCTGCGCGCCGAAAAGGGGTTCATCATGATCGGCGACGAGACCGATGGCACCGTGATTCCCCAGGATCTCGGCCTGCATTGGGCGCTGTCGAAGAAGAAGGAAGACTTCCTCGGCAAGCGCGCGCACACGCGCTCCCACATGGCGGACCCGGAGCGCTGGCAGCTGGTCGGGCTGGAGACCGTGGACGGGTCGGTGCTGCCCGATGGCGCCTATGCCCTTGGCGAGGGCGTCAATGCCAATGGCCAGCGCAACATGATCGGCCGGGTGACCTCGACCTACTACTCGGCCAACCTGGACCGCGGCATCGCCATGGGCCTGGTCAAGCATGGTCCCAAGCGGATGGGCGAAGTGATCGAATTCCCGGGCACCGATGGCACCGTCTTCAAGGCCAAGATCGTCGATGCGGTGTTTTACGACAAGGAAGGGGAGAAGCAGAATGTCTAAGGCTGTTTCCGAATTGAACGGCGCCCGGTTCTCCGGCCTGGCGAAGGTTGCGGATGCGGGCCTGCAGGGCATGATCACCCTGCGCGGCGATCTCGGCTCACCGGCGCTGCATGCGGCGGTCCAGGCTGCCACCGGCGCGGGCGTGCCCGAGCGGGGCCGGATCGCGAAATCCGGCACCGGCGCGGCCGCCTGGATGTCGCCGGATGAGCTGCTGCTGCTGGTGCCCTACGCCGACGCCGGCGCCAAGGCCGCGGAGCTGGCCGGGGCGCTGGCGGGGGAACATGCGCTGGCGGTCAACGTCTCCGACGCGCGCGCCTTCATCAGCGTCTCCGGCGAGGGCGCGCGGGAGGTGCTGGGCAAGGTGAGCCCGGTGGACTTCGACGCCGGCCAGTTCAAGCCCGGCCAGTTCCGCCGCTCGCGGCTGGCACAGGTGGCGGGCGCCTTCTGGATGGAGGAAGACGGCAGCTTCAAGGTGATCTGCTTCCGCTCGGTGGGCGAGTATGTCTTCAAGCTGCTGAGCAGTGCCGCGCACCCGCAGTCAAAGGTGGGTGTTTACTAAAAATTTCCCAGTTTTTTCAGTTGTGACGCGAAAGGGCGTCATTTACGGTGCTCTTAGGGTTTCCCGGGAGCACCTTTTTCTTTTGTAAGGGTTAATTCGTTCCATTCAGCTCTCCCGGGGCGAGCAGTTTGCAAAACTGGAAATGTTATTAAAGGTACCGCCCCGCCTGTCATTGCTGGCAGGGCGGCTGTGGGGAGTATTTTATGCACCTTTTGAAAAACGGTATCGCGGCGGCGCTGGTCGCTGCCGGCACCACTGCGGCCACTGCGGGGGAGGCGTACTTTTGCAGCGCCCATCCGCTGTCCGGCAATGGCTGGATTCCGGCCGAGTTCGTGATCGAGTTTTTGGACCAGCGCAACGCGGCGCGGGTCTCGGATACGGCATTTTCCGCAACTGTGCCGGGCCAGGTGACCCGGCGCAGCGAATCCTCGCTGGAAGTCGCCTGGAGCGCCATGCACGAGCCGGTGGGCAGCGCAAAGGACACCGCTCCCCAGTTCCGGGCGCTCTTGAACATGGCCAACATGAAGATGACCATAAAGGCGATGCACGAGCACGACATGATCCGCCTGTCGCGCGGCGCCGGGCGCTGTGTGCCGGCAGTGGCGCAGAGCCTATTGGCGCAGCAGGCCGGAAACTGAGCGCTCCGGGCGGGACGGCCAGCTGCCCTCGCGCCGAGGTTGCGGACGCGCGCGGGGGCTGCTAAAGCCCGGCTCACCAAATTCACGCAAGAGAATATTGATATAAAAGCTCTTTTTCTGCCGGTGCTTTTGTCGCTGCTGGCACCCGCGGCATTTGCCGGTGGCGTCTCCTACGATTGTGAAGTGAAAAGCCATACCCGGAACGGCTGGATCCCGCCGCGGGTCCTGCTGCAGGTCGACGAGGCCGCGGGCAAGGTTGGTGTCTTCGACGGGCTCATCAAGGAAGTCCAGGGCGCGCCGCTGGTGCTGCCGTACGAGGCCAACAGCAAGGGCAAGGTCAAGCTGCGCTGGAAGGTCAAGGATGCGCCCGCGCTGCGCGGCTCCATTCCGGTGACCTTTTCCGGCTCCTTCGAGCCGTCGAATGGCAAGCTGCGCCTGCGCGCGATCGTGCACGGGGCAGACAACACTCCCTCGGGCACCGGTAAATGCCAGCCCGCGAAATTCACCCTTTTCCAATAGGGTTTCTGCTGCCCTGGCCGCAAGCGCCCAGCTTTTGACAAACCGCCGCCGCGCGGGCGCGCGGCGGCGATGCGCGGCGGCCTTGCGGCCTTCCTCCGCGCTGGCAAACGGACGCGAGCGGGAGGCGGCGGATGCTTGACGCAGGTCGGCCGGGCCGTTTCTGAGGGGCGCGCGCAGCATCGCGGTATATGCCCCCGCCCCGAAATCTTTCATTGCGATAATCCGCTTGCGCCCTTGACCTGCCTTATGCCGCACAGCATGTATCTGCTCAGGAACGCAACATATTTTGACAGGGGGCCCAAAATGGCTTTTGAACTTCCCGATCTTCCTTACGCCCACGACGCGCTGGCATCCAAGGGCATGTCCGCGGAAACCCTGGAATACCACCACGACCTGCACCACAAGGCCTATGTCGACAACGGCAACAAGCTGATCGCCGGCACCGAGTGGGAAGGCAAGTCGCTGGAAGAGATCATCAAGGGCACCTATGACGCCAATGCGGTGGCCCAGAACGGCATCTTCAACAATATCTCGCAGCTGTGGAACCACAACCAGTTCTGGGAAATGATGGGCCCGGGCGAGAGCAAGATGCCGGGTGAGCTGGAAAAGGCGCTGACCGAAAGCTTCGGCTCGGTCGACAAGTTCAAGGAAGAGTTCTCCGCCGCGGGCGCCGGCCAGTTCGGCTCGGGCTGGGCCTGGCTGGTGCAGGAGCAGGACGGCAGCCTGAAGGTCACCAAGACCGAAAACGGCGTGAACCCCGTGTGCTTCAACCAGACCGCGCTGTTGGGCTGCGACGTGTGGGAGCATTCCTACTACATCGATTTCCGCAACAAGCGCCCGGCTTACCTGTCGAACTTCCTCGACAACCTGGTGAACTGGGAAAACGTCGCCTCGCGCATGGGCTGAGCCCCTCGCAAAGCGTGACGCGCCGCCCCGCCGGGGTGGCCGGATTGAGCCCCCGTGCAGCCTTGCTGCGCGGGGGTTTTTGCGTCGTGCCGCAGGAACCTTGGCCCGCGCCCACGCGTTGAGTCTGAACAACACGAAGCAACGGAGGATGCCATGGCTGAGCGCAAGAGATCCAAGGACGGACACCGCGAGACGGATGATCTTCTCGGCGCCGAGGGCACCGTGTCGCATCAGGGCCGCAGCGGCGGCAACCTGCAGCGCGACATTGCCTCGGAAGACGAGGAGAAGCGGGCCAAGTCGCGCCCCGCAGGCGCCACCCGCGTGACCAAATCCAAAGAGCAGGAACATAACGATGACTAAACTATCGAAAGGCACCTGGGTGCTGGTCGCCGACAGCGAGAAGGCCCTGTTTCTGGAGAATGTGACCGACGCCCAGGACCCCTATCTGGAGGTGCGCAGCAAGGACGAGCAGGAAAACCCCTCGGATCAGGCGCAGTCGGCGAACCGCCCGGGCCGCTTCAACGACGGGCCCAGCGTGCACCGTTCGGCGGTGGATGACACCGACTGGCACGAGCTCGCAAAGGAGCGATTTGCCTCCGACCTCGCGGACAAGCTCTACAAGATGGCGCACAAGGGCAAGTTCGAGAAGCTGGTGCTGGTGGCGGCACCGGATGTTCTGGGTGAGCTGCGCCAGAACCTGCACAAAGAGGTCGAAAACCGCGTCGCGGGCGAGATCGCCAAGAACCTCACCAACCATCCGCTCGACAAGATCGAGCAGATGGTGCGCGATGAGCTGGAAGCGGGCTGACCGGCGGCCCGTGAGAAGTAAGCCCCCGGCGGCCGGGATCGGGGGTTGACGCGGGCCCCGCTCCGGTGTCTGGACGCCAGTGGCAACGATTGGCTGACAGACACGGGGCGGGGTCCGCAATGAGCGATGCACAAAAGGGCGTGGCCGCGATCCTTGCGGCCTGCACCATCTGGGGGCTCTCGGGCCTGCTTTACAAGGCGCTGTCCCGTGTCGCCCCGATCGAGGTGCTGGCGCACCGGGTGCTGTGGTCCTTTGCCTTTTTTGCCGCGGTTCTGCTGGTGCAGGGCCGCTTTGGCCTGACCGGCGCGGCGCTAAAGGACCGCAGCCGGGCGCTCCGGCTCTTGGCAGCGACCGCGATGATTTCCTTCAACTGGTTCCTGTTCATTTCCTCGGTGCAGACGGGCAAGGCGGCCGAGGCTTCGCTCGGCTATTACATCTTCCCGCTGCTGAGCGTGCTGATCGGCCGCTTCCTGTTTTCCGAACCGCTCTTTCCCGCGCAGAAACTGGCGGCGCTGCTGGCCGGCGCCGCCGTGCTGGTGCTGACGCTGGGGCTGGGGGTAACGCCATGGGTCTCGCTGATGCTGGCGGCCAGTTTTGCGGCCTATGGCGCGCTGAAGAAGGGGCTGGACCTCGGCCCCGTGGTTTCCGTCACCACCGAGGTTCTGCTGCTGCTGCCGGTGGCGCTGGCGGTGATCTGGGCCAGCGGCGGCGGCGGGTTTCAGGCGGGCGGGCGCGATGCGGCTCTGCTGATGCTGGCGGGGCCGCTGACCGGGCTGCCGCTGATCCTGTTCAGCTATGCCGCGCGGCGGGTGCGGCTGGGCACGGTGGGGGTGCTGCAGTACCTGAACCCGACGCTGCAATTCCTGGTTGCGGTGCTGATCTTCGGCGAGCTGTTCACCCTGTGGCATGGCATTGCCTTTGTGCTGATCTGGGCGGGGGTGTTTCTGTTCTGCGCCGCGGCGCTGATGCAGGAGCGCCGGGCGGCGCGGCTCTGACCCCCGTGTCCCTCCTGCCTTTCTGTGAGGTTTTTCAAGGCTAAAGGGCTTTCGTGTTTTGACCGCTGCTGGCGGGGTTGCTAGGTTTGCGCATCAAGCGGGGGAGCACATCCCGCGGTACGGGACGGACATGAAGGACTAAGATGGCTGAGAGAACTGGACGCGGGGGCCCTGCGGCCCTGATGTTGGGCGGCGCCGCCGCTGTGGCCGTGGTGCTGGGCGGCTACGCGCTGGTTCAGTTCGGCGGCTTCGGCAGCGGGACGGGCGGCACCGGGACCGGTGCCGGGAAGGGCAGCGGGACCGCAGACAGCACCGCGTCGGAAGTGGCCCCGGCCGGGCGTGAATCCAACCAGCCCCTGACCGATATCCTGCTGCGCCAGGCGCAGGAGGACGCGGAGACAGCCACGCAGGCAGACCCCCAAAATACCGAAGCGGCAGAGGCGGCGGACACGTCCGTGCCGGACCAGCCGCCCGAGGATACGGCGGCGCTCGCCCCTGACGCGGAGGCAGACCCCAGCCCGGCGGCGGAGCAGGCTGCGGCGCCCGCCGGTGCGCCGGAAGCAATGGATGAAGGCGCGGCCCCCGCGGCAGAAAGCGCGGCCGAAAGCGCCTCAGCCCCCGCCGCACCGGAGCTGGACGCGGGCAACGATGGTCTCTTCGTGCTGCAAGCGCCGGAGCTGGGTCTCGTGCGGGTCGACCGCGACGGCGATGTGGTCATTGCCGGGCGGGCGCAGGCCGGGGTGCGAGTCTCGGTGCTGCTGGACGGGCAGGTGCTGGAGGAGATCCAGGTGCCGCAGGACGGGCAGTTTGTCTCGCTGGCGTCGATCGCATTTTCTGGCACCGCCCGGGTGATCTCGCTGCTGGCCGAGCATGAAGGGCAGAAGAGCGTCTCGGACAGCTCTTTCATCCTCGCGCCGGTGACAGTGCCGGATGCCGAAGCAGGGGCAGCCCCGGAGGCGGAGATGGCCGGCGCCGCAGCCCCGGAAGGGGCCGCTCCGGCAGAACCGGTGGAAGCGCAGGACCATGCGGCGGCCGTCCCGGCGGAAGACCCTGCCAAACCCGCGCCTGAAGGCGCCGCCGTGCCGGCAGGGGCAGGGGCAGAGGCCGTGGCTGAAGCTGCAGGCGCCGCGCCCGGGACCGGTCCGTCTCAGACCCCCGCCGCGGCTCCGGATCCTGCCGCGGGAACCGGAACCGCCATTGCCGTGCTGCGCGCGGATGCCGATGGCATCGAGGTGGTGCAGCCCGCGCCGCTGCCGGACCCGGCGCTCACCGGTGAGGTGGCGCTGGACGCGATCAGCTATTCCGAGGCGGGCAGCGTCGAGCTGGCCGGGCGGGCGCGGCCGCAGTCGCTGGTGCGCATCTACATCGACAACGCCCCGGTGGCCGAGACCGCGGCCGGAGGCTCCGGCCGCTGGACCCGCAGCTTCGCCGATGTGGCGCCGGGGATCTACACCCTGCGCGTCGATGAGGTGGAGGCGGAGACCGGCACGGTGCTGAGCCGCATCGAAACCCCGTTCAAACGCGAAGCGCCGGAGGACCTGGCGCTCCCCGCCCCCGAGGAGGTCCCGGCCGGCCACACCCCGCTGGTGCAGGCGGTGACGGTGCAGAAAGGCGATACGCTCTGGGCGATCTCGCAGCAGAACTACGGCAGCGGAATTCTTTATGTGCGCTTGTTTGAGGCCAACCGGGACGCGATCCGCAACCCGGACCTGATCTACCCGGGGCAGGTTTTCGCTATTCCAGACTGATATCTGATGAAAACGCGGCCCTCGGGGGCGCGTTTTTCACCTCTCCCCCCTCGTAAGCCCGGCCTTTGCTGCCTATCTCGCAAGGTCCAGCAAGGAAGACCGATGACCCAGACCGAGACCCCCTCCGCGCGGGAGGAACGCCGCTCCGGACTGCGCACGATGCGCAAGGTTGGCCCCTACCTCTGGCCCGAGGGCAACCGCGCCATCAAGATCCGGGTGGTGATCGCGCTGGTGGTGCTGGTGCTGGCCAAGCTGATCGCGGTCTACACGCCGATCCTGTACAAGGGGGCGGTTGACGGTCTGGCGGGCGAGGGCGTGCCGCCCCTGGCGCTGGGGGCGATCGGGCTCACCGTTGCCTACGGCATGTCGCGTATCCTCACCACCGGGTTCCAGCAGCTGCGCGATGCGGTCTTTGCCCCCGTCGGCCAGCGCGCCCTGCGGCGTCTGGCGCTGGAGACCTTCACCCACATCCACCGCCTGTCGATGCGCTATCACATCACCCGCAAGACCGGCGGCCTCAGCCGCATCATCGAACGCGGCGTGAAGGGGGTGGAGTTCCTGTTGCGCTTCATGCTGTTCTCCATCGGCCCGCTTATCCTGGAGCTTTCTCTGGTGGCGGTGATCCTCACCGTGATGTTCGATGCGCGCTACCTGCTGGTCGTGGCCGTCACCATCGCGCTTTATGTCGCCTTCACCTTTGCGGTGACCGAATGGCGGGTGAAGCTCCGGCGGGAGATGAACCGGCAGGACACCGACGCCAACCAGAAGGCGATCGACAGCCTTCTGAACTTCGAGACGGTGAAATATTTCGTCGCCGAGGAGCGCGAGGCGGCGCGCTATGACGGCGCCATGCGCGGCTATGCGGCGGCGGCGCTGAAGACCGCCTATTCGCTGGCGGCGCTGAACTTCGGCCAGAGCGTGATCATCACCGCAGGGCTGGTCGGCGTGATGGTGATGGCGGCGGCGGGCGTGCAGCAGGGCGGCATGACGGTGGGCGATTTCGTCATGGTGAACGCCTACATGATCCAGATCACCGTGCCGCTGAACTTCCTCGGCACCGTCTACCGCGAGATCCGCCAGAGCCTGGTGGACATGGGCGAGATGTTCGACCTTCTGGAGCAGCCCGCCGATGTGACCGACCGCAAAGGCGCGAAGCCCTTGCAGGTGAACGGCGGCCGCATCACGCTGGAGGATCTGCGGTTTTCCTATGACAGCGGCCGGGAGATCCTGAAGGGCGTCAGCCTGGAAGCGCAGCCGGGGCAGACCGTTGCCATCGTCGGCTCCACCGGGTCGGGCAAGTCCACCATCGGGCGGCTGTTGTTCCGGTTTTATGACGTGACCGGCGGTGCCTTGAAGATCGACGGGCAGGACGTGCGCGATGTCACCCAGAAGAGTCTGCACGCCGCGATCGGCGTGGTGCCGCAGGACACCGTGCTGTTCAACGACACCATCCGCTACAACATCGCCTATGGCCGCGAGGGCGCGACCCGCGAGGAGGTCGAACAGGCCGCCCGCGATGCCCAGATCCACGATTTCATCAATGCGCTGCCCGAGGGTTACGAGACCCAGGTCGGCGAGCGCGGCCTGAAGCTGTCGGGCGGGGAGAAGCAGCGGGTGGGGATTGCCCGGACGCTGCTGAAGAACCCGCCGATCCTGCTCTTGGACGAGGCCACCTCGGCATTGGATACCGCGACTGAGCAGGACATCCAGGAGGCGCTGGCGCGGGCCGGGCAGGGGCGCACGGTGATCACCATCGCGCACCGGCTGTCGACCATCGCCGAAGCCGACCGCATCGTCGTGCTGGAACAGGGCGAGATCGCCGAGACCGGCACCCACGGGGAGCTTCTGGCCCGGGACGGCCGCTACGCCGCGCTCTGGCGGCGCCAGCAGGCCAGCGAACAGGCCGCATGAGCGGGCCTCCTATCCGCCGACGTAAACGCCATCCCTGGGGTAGTAGAAAACCTTCTGATTGTGCAGCCGGCCGAGAAGCTCATGGATACGGCGCAGCTGTGCTTCGGTGTCCTGGGCGGGACCCTCCCCGCCCGCGGGCGCGTCGGCCAGCTCATCCCGTCTGCGCCTGAGCGCAGTTTCAATCAGATCCATGTCATCGACCGACAGGGCAAACATCTCGTTGAACTCGGGCATCTCCGCCTCCATGCACTGAGCCAAGCGGCGCCTGAGGCCCGGCTGGGCGCGGCACCTTGGGAACAGGATGGGGGAGGCAGGGGCGTTTGGCTAGAGGGGAGGAGCTGCGCGGCTCGGGCAACGCCCGTGCATCACGCGGCAGGGCGCATATCCGCCAAACGCGGACAACGTCCGGCCGGTGGCCTGCGAAGAGCCCCTGACCCTTCCCGCCGGCGGAGCCGGTGGCCTGCGCCGTTGCAAGTTGGACCAGGCCGGAAGCAGAGGTCAGGACGAATTCATCGTTTTTCGGCCGCCGCGACAACAGTCGGCAGCATGCTGTCCACGCACAGCGGCATGGCGAAGCTGGCGACGACACCCGGCGTGCGGGCAGCCTCCGATTTCTCTGCTGCCGAAAGGACAATCGTCGGGATATTCTTCCCCATCAGCCAGTCTAAAGCCTGACGGGACTGATCATCCCAGGACCGCAGGTCAACAATAGCCGCGTCAAAACTGCGGGAATCCGTTGTCTTCAGTTCGTGCAGATCATAGCCGTACTGGTAGAACGCAGCATACCCGATCGAACTCAAGGCTTCCTCGATATCGATTGCAAGCACTGCGTTCCCGGTTAGAAGAACAATCATTTTGCGGTCGTGAGGCGCGGTCTTGGTCATATCAGCCTCCTTAATCCACTATAGTACAATTTTCAAGAAAATTTATTTTTTTCAATTGCTTATGTTGATGCCCTTTAGGCGCCTGAACAGATTGCGCGACTTGCGCAACCGGCTGTGCCGGCTGAACCTGGCTTCTTTGCGTCGCTTGATCACGTGGCTCAGGCGGCGTAAACTGAGTAAGTGTGCGACCACGTGGAGTTGATTCATGGCGACTGCGAAGAGGATGGAGCGGCTTCAGATCATGGTCTCGGAGGAGGAACTCCGCGCGCTGGACGATTTCCGTTTTGCGGCGCGTATGCCAAGCCGGGCTTCGGCGGTCCGTGAACTGCTCCGCCGCGGTCTCTCCGCAGAGGGCTATTTCGCTCAGGCGGATGGCGGGGAGGCCTCGGGCAGCTTCGGCATTCTGCGGTCCGAAGAATAGGATTCTCCATGTCCCGGGCGCGGGCAATGGGTCAGCGCCGTTCTTGCCGCCCGGCGGCGGTGAGCCTGCGGGGGCTTGCTCTCCTCCCTGGATTGCGCGCCGTCGGATGCGGTCGGGGCCGGTCCGGCACGGGGGCGGCTAGTCCGGCATTCCGGGGTCTTCCAAGGTAGCGGCCCATGTCTGCGACCAGGCGCCCAGGGGTTTCAGCAGGTGAAACAGCTCGGTGCCGGTGGCGGTCAGCTGGTAGCCCGCCTCGCACCGCGTCACCAGGCCGCGGGCCGTCAGCTCCTTCAGGCGTTTGTTCAGCACCGTGGGCGAGACGCCCTCGCAGCTCTCCTGAAGCTGGCGGAATGTCATCGGGCGCTGGGAGAGCTGCCAGACCACCCCCAGCGCCCAGCTGCGGCCCAGAAGATCGAAGAGCGCCATGATCGGCTTGCCCGACTTCGAGCCGCGCACCGGCCGGCCGGGGGCAGGGACGTTCAGGGGCATGGGTTTTCCTCCTTGCTACATTTTATGTAGCGGTTTAGTGCTACGGATTGTGTAGCATATTTGCAGGGAGTTGCCATGCTCTTTCTTCCTCCTCTGGCCGCTGTGGCGGCCTCTTTCGGCTGGGCCACGGGCATTGTGCTGGCGCAGCGCCCGGCGCGGATGCTGGGCGCTTTCGAGTTCACGCGGATCCAGCTGATTGCCTGTTCGGCGCTGCTGGCCGCGCTGTGCAGCGCGCTTGGCTACTGGCAGTCAATTGTCTGGAGCTTCTGGCCGTCTTACGCCGCAAGTATCTGTATCGGCATCGTTCTGGGCAATCTGGCGATGATCGAATGCCTGCGGCGGGCCGGGCCGCGGCGGACCGAGCTGTTGCTGTCGCTGAAGGCGCCGCTGGTTGCGGGCATGGCGTTTCTGTGGCTGGGGGAGGTGCCCTCGGCCACGGACGTCTCGGGCGCGGCGCTGGCGCTGTGCGGGGTCGGGCTGGCGATCCGATTCGGGGCTGACGAGCGGTCCGAAAGCGATGCCGCGACCGGCAGTATGGCCGTGATCGTGCTGCTGGGGGTGGCAGCGACCGGGTTTCAGGGTTTTGGCTTCCTGGTGATGAAGCCCGCGATGCTGGCAGGCACCGAGCCACTCGCGGCTTCGGCGATCCGGCTGCTCGGGGCGGCGTTTGTGATCTCGGTCGCGGCGCTTTGGCCCGCGCGCCTGTTGCGCGGCCAGAGCGAGCTGTCGCCCTGGCTGTTGGGGCGGACGGTGCTGCCGGGGGTCATCGGGTATGGCGTCTCCTCGTCGCTGCTGCTCTATGCCTTTGCCCATTTCGACGCGGGCATCGCTGCCGTGCTGGGCTCGCTGTCGCCGGTGCTGGTGCTGCCGATCCTGTGGCTGAAGGAGGGGCTGGTGCCGCCCGTCCCGGCCATCGCCGGGGCGCTGCTGGCGGTGGCGGGGACGACGGTTATTGTCGTGGCCTGAGATGCGGGGGGAGCCGCGGCACCTCAACCCCAATAGCTCCGCCGGAGCCCGGCCCTGTGCGGTTCGGAGTCCAGCCGGATGACGACCCTTTCCAGCGCGGCTATTCTCATTCTCATGTCCGGTTTGCCGGCAAGATGCTTGGGGGCGGCGGCCTTGTTCCGCGCTGGGGAGGAGTGCCACCGGACCCTGCGCGCGTGGTTCGTCCGGCTGCGCCCCGCGCGGCAAGAAGCCCCGCCAGTCCGGCGGAGCTTCTGCTTACTCGGCCGCGCGCAGGCGGTCGGGATCGAGCGCGGTGTCCCCGGCCTCCTCAGGACTGCCGGGGACGGGCCAGAGGATCTCGGTGGTGGGCAGGCGGCGGGCCTTCTTGAGCAGGCGCGAATCCTGCGCGATGCGGCTGCTGCGGCCGCGGGTGATGCGCGAGAGCATCCGCCCCAGCGCCCGCATGTAGGTGGAGAACCAGACCCGGATTGCCAGCAGCGACGGCGTCACCACCAGGGTCAGCACCGTGGCGATGCCAAGACCGAAGACCACCGCCGTTGCCAGCTGCTTCCACCACAGCGCGGTGGGGCTGTCGATGGAGTAGCCGCCGTTGATGAAATCGAGGCTGATGCCGAACATCATTGGCGCGAGGCCCGCCATCGTGGTGATGGTGGTCAGGAGCACCGGGCGGATACGCGCCTCGGCGGTGCGGATGATTGCCTCCAGCCGCGGCATCTTCTGGCTGAACTCCTGATAGGTGTCGATCAGCACGATGTTGTTGTTCACCACGATCCCCGCCAGAGCGACGATGCCGGTGCCGGTCATGATGATCGAGAACGGCTGCTGCATCACCATCATGCCGATCAGAACGCCAGTGGTGGAGAGCACCACCGCCAGCAGCACCAGCACCGCGTTGTAGAAGCTGTTGAATTGCGCCAGCAGGATCACGAACATCAGCCCCAGCGCGCCGGCAAAAGCCTTGGACAGGAAGGCACCGGATTCCTCCTGCTCCTCCTGGTCGCCGGTCCATTCCCAGGAAATGCTCTTGGGCAGCGGGTCGGTTTCCAGCCATTCGGTGAGGAGGGCAATGCGCTCGTTGGGGTTGACCGGGCTGACGCGGGCGCCTTCGTCGAGGGCTTGCTGCACAGCGGCAGCATCCTCGGCTTCGGTGAGCTGGACCAAGGTGTAAGTCTTGCCATTGGCAGCGGTGAGGGTGCCGTCCGCCGCGGCGCTGTCCTCAGCGCGTTCCTTGACAACGGCCAGCGTCTCGCCGCCCTCGCCATTGACCACCTTGCTCAACCCCGGCTCCACATCCGCCTTCACGTCATAGAAACGCTCCTGCCCGATGCGGTTGATCTGGGCGAGCTTCGGCACCGGCTTGCGGGAGATGAAGTTGGAGAGCGGCACCAGCCCGTCAGATGTGCGCACCTTGAGGCTGTCGAGGGTGGACAGCACCCGGTCTTCCTCCGGCAGGCGGACGCGGATGTCGATCTCCTCGTCCGAGCTGTCGACGCGCATGGTGTCGAGGAGAATACCGCGGGTCACCAGCTGCACCATCGCGCCCACGGTGGCGACATCGGCGCCGTAGCGCCCGGCTTCCTCCACGTCGACGTCGATCTGCCAGTCGATGCCGGGCAGCGGCAGGCTATCTTCGATCAGGGTGAGGCCGGGGGTGGCCTCGAACTGCGCACGGGCGGCGTTGGTGGCGGCGGTGAGGTCGTCCCAGCTGTCGCCCCGCAGGCGCAGGTGCACCGGCTTGCCGGTGGCAGGGCCCTGGGCGAGCGAGCGCACCTCGACCGCGAAGCCGGGCAGCTGGCCGAGCGCGGCGTTCAGCTGGTCGATCACGAAGTCGCCGTCGAAATCGGTTGCGGTGACCTGGCGCGTGACCAGCCCGCCGAGCCAGTCCTCGTCCTGGGTCGGGCGGTCCTCCCAGGGGATGATCTCGAACTGGACCTGGCCGATGGTGTCGGGCGGAATCTGGGCGCCGGAGGCATCGGTGTTGAGCCCGCCATCTCCGGCAAAGGCAAAGACGTTGATGACGGCAGGGTGGGAGAGGATCACCTCTTCGGCCTGCTGCACCATCTGGTCCTTCTCGGTGAGCGAGAGGTTGCCGCGGGCACGGACATAGGCCGTCGCCTGCTCGGGCTCGGATTCGACGAAGAATTCGACGCCGTAGTTGTTCTCGCCGAAGGTCTTGAACACCGTCAGGATGGCAAACGCCACCACCGCGAGGGTGACCACCGGCATCACCGGGTTGCCGGCGATGAACTTGATCACATGGCCGAAGGGGGTGTGGTGGTAGCCGGGCGCGACCTCCTTCTGGGTGCGGGTGATCTTGGCCGCGCCCAGGGTGATGGAGGCGGCAAAGGCCGAGAAGATGAAGACCAGCCCGCCGAACAGCACGCCCGCCATGGGCGGGGTGCCCGCGGGCAGCAGGTAGGCCGGGTTCAGCATCTGCATCGCGCCGGCAAACATCCCCCACATCGCCACCGGCACCAGGGCCGCGCGCAGCCACCAGGGGGCAATCATGCGCAGGGTGTGGGAGGCGCCGTCAAACAGGCGGCTGATGCGGCCGGTGACGCCGCCCATGACGGGCAGGTAGATCAGCGCCACCACCAGCGAGGCCGACAGCACGAAGATCAGCGTGACCGGCAGCATGCCCATGAACTCGCCCGGCACGCCCGGCCAGAACAGCATCGGCAGGAAGGCGCAGAGCGTGGTCGCGGTGGAGGAGACGATGGGCCAGAACATGCGCTGCGCCGCCTCGACGTAGGCGTGCATCGGGCCGGTGCCCTCCTTGATACGCTTGTCGGCGTATTCCACCACCACGATGGCGCCATCGACCAGCATGCCGACCGCGAGGATCAGGCCGAACATCACGATGTTGGAGATCGAGATGCCCATCACGGCGAGGAAGGCGAAACACAAAAGGAAAGAAGTCGGGATGGCAAAGCCGACAAGCAGCGCCGCCCGGCTGCCAAGCGCCGACAGCACAACGATCATCACAAGTGCGATCGCGGTCAGCACCGAACCTTCGAGCTGGCTCACCATCGAGCCGACGACGCGGCTCTGATCGTTGGAGGTGCCGACGGTGACGGCGGCCTGCAATTCGCGCGGCCATTTCGACTTGGATTCCTCCAGGGTCTGCTTGACCAGCTCCACCGTGTCGATGAGGTTGTAGCCCTTGCGTTTCACCACTTGCAGCGCCACCGTGTCCTCGCCGTTGAAACGGGCGGTGCCCTTGCGGTCCTCGAAGGTGAAGTTGATCTGGGCCAGCTCTCCGAGCGTCACGACGCGGCTGCCGTTGGTTTTGACCGGCAGCGCGTAGATGTCCTGCACATCGTCGAAGGAAGAGGGGATCTTGACCGCAAAGGTGCCTTGCGCGGTTTCCACTTCGCCCGCGGCGATCAGCTGGTTGTTGTTCTGCACCACATTGATGAGTTCAAGGGCGGTGACGTTGTAGGCCTCCAGCCGCAAGGGGTCGATCAGCACCTCGACCATCTCGTCCCGGTTGCCCGCGACACCCGCCTCCAGCACCGCGTCGAGAGCTTCAAGATCGTCCTGCAAGTCCTTGGCAATACGGGCCATCGTGCGTTCCGGAACGGCGCCGGTGAGGTTCACGATGACAATCGGAAATTCGGAGAAGTTGATCTCGTTGATGGTGTATTTCTCGGCGCCCTCGGGGAACTCGGCCTCGGCCTTGTCCATCGCGTCGCGCACATCCGCCATCACCGCGGTCTTGTCCCAGCCGAACTCGAACTCCAGCGCCACCCCGGCATAGCCCTCGGCGGCGGTGGAGGTCATCTTGTCAAGCCCGTCGAGATCGGCAAGCTCGGTCTCCATCACCTTGACCATCAGGGTCTCGGAGTCCTCGGCCGAGATGCCGGGGAAAGGGACGGAGATGAACAGTGCGGGGATTTCGATGTCCGGCTCGCCCTCCTTGGGCAGGCTGGAATAGGCAAAGCCGCCGACCAGAAGCGAGATCACGATAAAGGCGATGACCATACGGGCCCGGTTGGCGGCCCAGCTGACGATGCCGGTCACTGTTCGATCTCCCCTGCAAGTTCCGGATCAAGCGCCCGGTAGGTGGCGGCGACAGCGACGCCCTCGGTCACGAAGTCCTGGCCCACCACGATCACCCGGGCGCGCTCCGGCAGCCCGCCGAGCCAGACGCCCTCGGCCTCGTCGCGCAGGATGGTGACGGGGACAAAGCCCACGGTGTCGTCCTCGCGCACGGTGCGCACGCCCAGGCGGCCCTCGTTGTTGAGGGTAAGGGCGGATTGCGGCAGCCTATGCGCCAGCGTGCCGTCCGAGGAAATCGCGATATCGGCGGTCTGGCCGTCGCGGATGCGGATATCCGGGTTCGGCACGGTGATCTCCACCTCGAAGGTGCGGGTGGCGGGATCGGCGGCGCGGCTGATGAAGGTGACCTGACCCTGGATCTGCTCGCCGCTGAACAATTCGGCCCCGGCAGCAGCACCGAGGGCGATCTTGTTGACCTCGGCTTCGGGCACGAAACCCACCACCTTGATAGGATCCAGCTGGATTACCGTGGCGCAAAGACTGCCAGGCTGCATGAGGCTGCCAAGCTCGGCGGCGTCGGTTTCCAGATGCCCGGCGAAGGGTGCGGTGAGGGTGAGCCGCCCGATCTCGCGCGTGGCGGCGGCGACGGCGGCCTGGGCGGCGCGCTCTGCCGCCTCGGCCTCGGCCAGACGGGTTTCGGAGGCATAGCCGCCCTTGGACAGTTTGGTGGCGGCGGTGAAGTTGATTTCGGCCTCCTTCAGCCGCGCCTCGGCTTCAATCAGGGCGGCCTGCCGGGTGCCGGGATCCAGCTTGCACAGCACATCGCCCGCTGCCACCTCGGCGCCCTTGCGCAACGGCTCGGAGATCACGGTGGAGGTGGTTTCGGCCCGCACCTCGACCTGGCGCAGGGCCTGGGTTTCACCCCGCAGGATCACCGCGCTGCCGATGGTGCGGGCCTTGCTTTCGATGGCGACGACGCCGACGCGGCGGGTGTCATCCGCCGTCTCTTCCGGGGCGGCCTGAACCGCCTCAGGCGCGGGCTCCGCCGCCGAAGCTTCGCCGCGGGCAAAGGCCAGCAGGCTGTCGCGCTCGATGACCACGAGATAAAGCGCTCCGGTCACCACGGCGGCGGTCAGCAACGGTACGATACGCATGTCGGGCCTTTCCTTACGTCTTGCCCGCATCCCGGCGGGGCAGCCTGGGGTCATTCGCGGCCCGTCTGCCTGCGGCTGCGGGCGTCGCGCGAATGTGATAGGAGTGATATAGGCGATGTCCAGACTAAACTAAGTAGTTTAGATCACATTTCTCGCTTTTATGCGCGCGAACGCTTGATTTACCACCCGGCGGCTGCGGACCGGACTGCTTTGCCCCGCCCGGAACGGCCACTTGGCGCCGCCTGAAACGGGCCACTTGGCGCCGCCTGAAACGGGCCACTTGGCTTGTCCGGGCGGGCAGGGTATGAGGGGCGCAACCTATTCAATACCCGGCACTTGCCGCGCAGACGCAGAGGCCCCGCATGAGCGACACCGACAGCTTTATCGATGAGGTGACCGAGGAGGTCCGCCGCGACCGTCTCTTCCTGATGCTGAAGCGCTATGGCTGGATCGGCGGCGTGGCGGTGGCGCTGATCGTCGGCGGCGCGGCCTACCGCGAGTATTCCAAGGCGCAGGATACTGCCGCGGCGCAAGAGCTTGGCGATGCGGTGAATGCTGCGCTGGAAAACGAAGACAGCGCCGCCCGGGCCGAAGCGCTGGCGGCTGTCAGCGCCGAGGGCGCGGGCGGGGCGGCGATTGTCGCCATGCTGGAGGCCGGCGCCCTGGTCGAGGCCGGCCAGACTGCGGATGCGGTGGCGGCGCTGGAGGCGGTTGCAAGCAACGGCGATCTGCCGCTGATCTACCGCCATGTCGCAAGCTTCAAGGCGCTGAACCTCCAGGCAGTGACCCTGGGTGCCGAGGACCTGCGCCTGCAATATGAGGCGCTGGCCCAGCCCGGCGCGCCGCTGGCGCCGCTGGCCTCGGAACAGCTTGCGCTGCTGGACATCCAGGCGGGCGACACTGACGCCGCAATCGCGCGCCTGCGCGCCATCGCGGAGGACGCCGCCGCCGGTGCGGACTTGAAAGAGCGCGCAACTCAGGTAATCGTGGCGCTCGGCGGCGCGGCCGATGCGGACGCGGCGCCCGGGGGATAACTGGCAGCGCAGCGGCATTTTCGGCTTCGCAACGAAAAAAAGGCAAACAGGGCAAGGCAATGACAGCAGCGAAACGTTTTCCGAAGGCCAGGGCCTTCCTGTGCGGCTCGGCCGTGGCCGTGTTGCTGGCCGCCTGCGCGGAAGAAGAGATCATCCTGCAGGGCGAGCGCGAGGATATCCGGCCCGACGCCGTCCGGGAGGTGGTGAACGAAGCCCGCCCGATATCCCTGCCGCAGCAGACGGCCAATGCCGCCTGGCCCCAGGGCCACGGCGCCGAGGCCAGCCGCACCGCGCATCCCGCTTTGGCGGCGGCGGTGCAGCGGATCTGGACCACTTCCATCGGCGCCGGCGACAGCCGCCGCCAGCGCATCACCGCAACCCCCGTCGCGGGCGGCGGGCGCATCTTCACCCTGGACAGCGGCGCCCGCGTCTCGGCAGTGTCGCCGCAGGGCGCGCTCCTTTGGCAGCGCGAGCTGATTCCCCCGGCGGACGAGGAAGGCCAGGCCACCGGGGGCGGGCTCGCCTATGATGGCGGCGTGGTCTATGTCTCCTCGGGCTATGGCGTGCTTACCGCGCTCAACGCGGAATCCGGCCAGGTGATCTGGCGCCAGGAGCTGGACGCCACCGGCTCCGGCCAGCCGCGGGTCAGCGGTGATCTGGTCTACCTGGTGGCGGGCGACGATACCGGCTGGGCGGTCAACACCAAGACCGGCCGCATCGCCTGGCAGGTCGATGCCGTGCCGTCGGACGCCAACATCCTCGGCGCGCCCGCGCCCGTGGTAACGCGCGACCTTGCGATCTTTGCCTTCGGCTCGGGCGATCTGATCGCCACCTTCCGCCAGGGCGGCCTCAGGCGCTGGAGCGCCTCGGTGGCGGGCAAGCGCACCGGCTTTACGCTCGCGCGGATCAGCGACGTGACCGGCGCGCCGGTGGTAGATGGCGGCAGGCTTTACGCGGGCAACCACGCGGGCCGCACCGTGGCCTTTGACCTTGAGAATGGCGAGCGGCTGTGGACCGCGCGCGAAGGTGCCGCGGGCACTGCCTGGCCTGCGGGCGGCAGCCTGTTCCAGGTCAGCGACCAGAGCCAGCTGCTGCGGCTGGATGCCGCCACGGGCGAAGTGATCTGGGCCGTGGACCTGCCCGGCTTCGTCAAGGACAAGCCCGGCAAGCGCGGCAAGATCTACACCCATTACGGCCCGGTTCTGGCGGGCGGGCAGCTGGTGCTGGCCTCGGGCGACGGTCTGTTGCGCTTCTTCGACCCGGTCAGCGGCCGGCTTATGCGCACTGCGGAGCTGCCGGGCGGGGCCGGCACCGCGCCGGTGGTTGCGGGGCGCACCCTTTACGTGGTTTCCTCGGACGGCGAATTGCACGCCTACCGCTAGCGATATTTGCGGACTGGCGGTTTCCGGGCAGATGCGTTATGGGGCGCGTCTGAAACGCAGAAAGTTGGTCCGATGTCCTTTACCCTCGCAATCGTGGGCCGTCCGAATGTGGGCAAGTCCACCCTGTTCAACCGTCTTGTCGGCAAGAAGCTGGCGCTGGTGGACGACCAGCCCGGCGTCACCCGCGACCTGCGCGAGGGCGAGGCGCGGCTGGGCGATCTGCGCTTTACCGTGATCGACACCGCAGGGCTGGAGGATGCCACCGACAACTCGCTGGAGGGCCGGATGCGGCGCCTGACCGAGCGCGCTGTGGAGATGGCCGACATCTGCCTGTTCATGATCGACGCGCGCGCCGGCGTGACGCCGGTGGACGAGCTGTTTGCCGAGATCCTGCGCAAGCGCTCGGCCCATGTGATCCTCGCCGCCAACAAGGCCGAGGGCAACGCCGCCGAGGCGGGGGTGCTGGAAGCCTACGGGCTGGGCCTGGGCGAGCCGCTGCGGCTGTCGGGCGAGCATGGCGAGGGGATGCCGGATCTCTATGGCATCCTGCAGCCGCTGGCCGAGAAGTTCGAGCAGGTGGCCGAGGACAACGCCCCGGTGATCGACGTCGAGATCGACGAGGACGGCGAGTTCGACGCCGACGCAGCCGTGCCGGAGCCGACCGCCGCCAAGCCGCTGCAGGTCGCCGTGGTGGGCCGGCCGAACGCGGGCAAGTCGACGCTGATCAACAAGATCCTGGGCGAGGAGCGCCTGCTCACCGGGCCCGAGGCCGGCATCACCCGCGATGCGATCTCGCTGCGGATGGACTGGCAGGGCACGCCGATGCGGGTGTTCGACACCGCGGGCATGCGCAAGAAGGCGAAGGTGCAGGAGAAGCTGGAGAAGCTTTCGGTCTCCGACGGGCTGCGCGCGGTGAAGTTTGCCGAGGTGGTGGTGGTGCTTCTGGACGCCAGCATCCCCTTCGAGCAGCAGGACCTGCGCATCGCCGACCTGGCCGAGCGCGAGGGCCGCGCCGTGGTGGTTGCGGTCAACAAGTGGGACGCCGAGGACGAGAAGCAGGAGAAGCTGCGCGACCTGAAGGAAGCCTTTGCCCGGTTGCTGCCGCAGCTGAGGGGCGCGCCGCTGGTCACCGTCTCGGCCAAGACCGGCAAGGGGCTCGACCGGCTGCACGGCGCCATCCTGCGCGCCTATCGGGTCTGGAACCGCCGGGTCCCGACCGCGGCGCTGAACCGCTGGCTCACGGGGATGCTGGAGCAGCACCCGCCGCCGGCCCCGCAGGGCAAGCGCATCAAGCTGCGCTACATGACCCAGGCCCGCACCCGGCCGCCGGCCTTTGTGGTGATGTGCTCGCATCCCGACAAGCTACCCGAAAGCTATTCGCGCTATCTGGTGAACGGGTTGCGTGAAGATTTCGACATGCCGGGCACGCCGATCCGCCTGTACATGCGCGGGCAGAGCGATAAGAACCCCTACAAGGGCCGCCGCAAGAAGAACGCAGGCGCGCTCACCAAACACCTGAAGGACCGCCAGCGCTGAGCCCTGGCAGGCCGCTCCGGGCGAAGAGCGCAGCGCTCCCGCCCGGGCTGCGGCCTTCCAATGGAAGAGCTGGCCCCGCCCAAGCCGCGCGCCGCCCCTTCCGGGCGGCGTTGTGGCGTTTGGGGCTGGACGCGCCGCGCCGCGCGCTAGCGTTCTGGGAGCGCAGGCCACCGTCAAATTGCTCTAAAGATTGAATATTCCATCCGCGCAGGGTCTTGTCTTGGCGCCGGGACAGATTACCTCTGGAAAAGCCTTGGACGGGCCGCAGCATTTCATGCGGCTTTCACAGAGTGAATTTACGGATGGCGCCATGGATCTGAGGGCACATACGCGCAAGTACTGCGACAAGGACAACCGGCTGGCGGCGCTCAGCTATTTCGGAACCTTTGCGGTTTACTTCGCGGCGCTCTATCTTGCTATCATCCATGTCGAGCGCTGGTACGTGCTGCTGCCCGCGGGCATTGTCTTTGCCTTTGCGGCGGTGCGGCTTTACGTCTTGCAGCATGACACCGGGCACCATTCGCTGTTCGAAACGCGCCTCCAGAACGAGATCGCGGGCCATGTGCTGTCGCCCTTCACCTTTGCGCCGTTTGAGGTGATGAAGCAGAACCATAACCTGCATCACGCCAACATCGGCAACCTCGAACACCGGGAGACCGGTGAGATTCACACGATGACGGTAAGGGAATGGCGGGAGGCGGGGTTCTGGAAGCGGCTGGCCTACCGGCTTTACCGCAATCCGCTGGTGCTGGTGCCAGTGGGCGCGGCATTCACCTATTTCCTCCGCTACCGCTGGCCCAAGAATACCCTGCGCTTCGGTGTGCTGGGGGTGGTGCTGCACAATCTGGTGATCATCGCGATGCTGTCGTTGCTTTATTGGGCGGCGGACTGGACCGGGGTTCTGGTCTGGCTGGTGTTTTCCTTCCTCGGCGGCATGATCGGGGTGTTCCTGGTCTACCTGCAGCACAATTTCGAAGACACCTATTGGGACCGGCGCCCGGAGCTGAATCCGCAGGTGGCGGCCTTGCAGGGCTCTTCCTGCCTCGATTTCGGCTGGTTCTTCGACTTTGCGGTTGCCAATATCACCCTGCATGACATTCACCATTACAATGCCCGCATCCCTTCCTACCGCCTGCGGCAATGCCACTACAGCCTGCCGCCGCAGGCCGGGCTGCGCCGGATCGGCTTTATCGAGGCCCTGCGCGCGCTGTCGCTGAAGCTCTGGGATGAGGAGCAGGAGCGGCTGGTGCCCTTCCCGGCCTGATCCGGGGGCGGGACAGGACAGAAGGGGGCCGCGGGCACGGGCAGGCACAGGGATATTGCATGACACATACAAACGGGGCGGAGCCAGGGAACAGGGGGCCGGCAACCGCGAAAAGGAAAGCGAAGGACGTGGCAGCGGGAAGCGCGGAGGCCAGCCGGGCGGACTATGACGCGGCGCTGGCGGAGGCGCAGGCGGCGCGGGTGGCGGCCGAGGAAAAGGCGGCCCGCGCCAAGGCCAAGGCCCGCAAGGCCAAGCGCAAGGCGGCGCTGCTGGCCGAGGAGATTGCCGACGCCCGCCTCAAGGCCAGGAAGAAGGCGCGGAAACTGAAGGCCAAGGCCAAGAAGGAGATCGCCAAGGAAAAGGCCAAGGCCCGCGGGATCCTGGAGGAGAAAGAGCGCGCCAAGGCAGGGAAGCAGGCGAAGAAGAAGACCTAGGCGCCTGCCCAGCCGGGGCTTGGGACACCAGGAGCGTTTTTCTGTTTCAACACCGGGGAGCAATCGCCCGTGCTTGAGGCAGAGAGCCGTGCATCGGCGGAGCGCGCGGGGGCGATCCCAGCGGGAATGGCGGGCAGTTTAACCCGGCGAAGCCCGTGCGGCCTTTCGAGGCAGCACTCAGCCGCAGCCAAATCGCCGCCGCGTGGGGGCGCGGCGCCGATGCGCGGCGGCCTTACGGCCTTGTTCCGCGCTTTGAAGTGTCCATAATCGGCGCGAGAGCGTGAAGCGTGCGCCGTAATCCCTTTTTCTTAAAAGAAAAACCGGCACCGCGAGGGCGCCGGTTCCGCTGTCCGGAAAGTTCGCCGGATCAGACCAGCCGGCCCTCTGCCGTGAGCGTCAGCTTGCCGCCAAGGTAGGGCGCCAGTACTTCGGGCAGCTGCACCGAGCCGTCCGCCTGCTGGCCGTTTTCCAGCACCGCGATCAGGCAGCGGCCCACCGCAAGGCCGGAGCCGTTCAGCGTGTGCAGGAACTGCGGCTTGCCGCCGCCTTCGGGCTTGAAGCGGGCGTTCATCCGGCGGGCCTGGAAGTCGCCGCAGTTGGAGATCGAGGAGATCTCGCGGTAGGTGTTCTGACCGGGCAGCCAGACTTCGATGTCGTGGGTCTTACGCGCGCCGAAGCCGATGTCGCCGGTGCACAGCACGACGGTGCGGTAGGGCAGGCCCAGGCGCTCCAGGATGCCCTGGGCGCAGGCGGTCATGCGCTCGTGCTCCTCGCCGCTCTTGTCCGGGCGGGTGACGGAGACCATCTCCACCTTTTCGAACTGGTGCTGGCGCAGCATGCCCGAAGTGTCCTTGCCCGCGGAACCCGCTTCGGAGCGGAAACACTGGGTGTGAGCGACATAGCGGCGCGGCAGGTAGCCTTCCTCCACCACCATGCCGTTCACGATATTGGTCAGCGTCACCTCGGCGGTGGGCACCAGCCACCAGCCGTTGGTGGTCTGGTAGCTGTCCTCGCCGAACTTGGGGAGCTGGCCGGTGCCGTACAGCATCTCTTCGCGGACCAGAACCGGCGTCCAGGTCTCGGTGAGGCCGTTTTCATCGACATGGGTGTTGACCATGAACTGCGCCAGCGCCCGGTGGATGCGGGCAATGGCACCGGAGAGGACCACGAAGCGGCTGCCGGAGAGCTTGGCCGCGGTCTCGAAATCCATGCCGTCCTTGACGCCTTCGATTTCGAAATGCTCCTTGGGTTCGAAGTCGAGCGCCTTGGGCTCGCCCCAGCGGTGGATTTCGACGTTGTCGTTTTCGTCTTCGCCCTGCGGCACGTCGTCGAACGGCAGGTTGGGAATGGCCATCAGCATGTCGGTGAGCTGCCGGTCGAGTTCCTTGGCTTCGGCGTTCATCGCCGCGACCTCGGCCTTCTTCTCGGCCACCAGGGCGCGCAGGCGCTCGAACCCGGCCTCGTCGCCGCGGCCCTTGGCGGCGCCGGCCTCCTTGGAGGCCTTGTTCTGCTCGGCCTGGGCGGTCTCGGCGGCGAGGATCTTGGCGCGGCGCGCCTCGTCCAGGGCCAGGATCTCAGACGACACGCCCGCATCCCCGCGCCGCGCCACAGCGGCGTCGAATGCGGCAGGGTTTTCGCGGATGGCGCGGATGTCATGCATGAGGGTCACTCCTGGCTTGCAATGGGGGCTCTGAATCACTGCCCCATCCTATGCCGCAGCAAGGGCCAAAGGGGAAGGGGGAAGGGGGTGAGTGGGAGGCGTGCCGTCGCGCAGGACAAGGCCGCAGGCCGCCGCGCACCGCCGCCGCGCGCCCGCGCGGCGGCGGTGCGGCGCACGCGAGCGGACGGGCTTTTGCATTTGCCGTCCCGAAGCGGCCGGTGAGCCTTGCAACCCTTCCCCCCAGCGCATAGGTTCCGCTGCAAAATTCCGGCGCGGATCGTGCCGCTTTGAAAGAAGGAATACCCCATGGACGTTGGCGCAATCGGCCAGTTTCTCCCGCTCATCCTGATCTTCGTGATCATGTACTTCCTGCTGATCCGCCCGCAGCAGAAAAAGATGAAACAGCATCAGGCGATGGTCGACGGGCTGCGCCGCGGTGACCAGGTGGTGACCCAGGGTGGCGTCATCGGCAAGGTCGCCAAGGTCAAGGAAGACGGCGAAGTCGAAGTGGAAATCGCCGACGGTGTGAAGGTGCGCGTGGTCAAGGCGACCATTGCCCAGGTGCTGAGCAAGACCGAGCCGGCAGCGTAAACCGCCCAATCCAACCCATTGATAAGGCAGGGCAATGCTGCAAATTGATCGCTGGAAAAGGGTTCTCATCTGGCTGGCCTGCGTGGCCGGCCTTTTGCTTGCCCTGCCCAATGCATTCTATACCCGCGTCGAACAGGCCAACGATGCCGCGGCCGAAGTTATCGCCCGCGGCGAAACCCCGGAGCGGCTGGAGACGGCTGCGCAGTGGCCCGGTTTCCTGCCCTCGGGGCTGGTGAACCTCGGGCTCGATCTGCGCGGCGGCGCGCATCTTCTGGCCGAGGTGCAGGTCGAGGACGTCTATGAAGCGCGGATGGATGCGCTGTGGCCGGAAGTGCGCGATGCGCTCCGCCCCGAACGCGCCGCCATCGGCACCTTCCGCCGCCAGCCGGGGCCGGAAGACCAGATTCGCCTGAAGATCTCGAAACCCGAAGGCATGGCGCGCGCGCTGGAAGTGGTGCGGGGGCTCGCCAACCCGATCGCCACGCTGACCGGTGCGGGGGCAAATGACATCGACGTCTCGGCCGAGGGCGACATCCTGGTGGTGCGCCTGAGCGACGCCGAGAAGCTGGCCTCCGACGACCGCACCGTGCGCCAGTCGCTGGAAATCGTGCGCCGCCGGATCGACGAGGTCGGCACCCGCGAGCCGACGATCCAGCGCCAGGGCGCCGACCGCATCCTGATCCAGGTGCCGGGCATCGGCTCCGCTTCGGAGCTGAAGGAAATCATCGGCACCACCGCGCAGCTGACCTTCAACCCGGTGGTGGGCCGCGGCAGCGACAAAGATGCTGCTCCGGGCGTCGGCAACAAGGTAATCCCGTCGCTGGACGAAGAGGGGGTCTATTATACCGTCGAGGCCGCCGCCGTCGTGACCGGCGAGCAGCTGGTCGACGCGCAGCCCTCCTTTGACCAGAACGGCCAGCCTGCTGTCACCTTCCGCTTCAACACCTCCGGTGCGCGCAAGTTCGGCGACTACACGGCGGAAAACATCGGCTCGCCCTTCGCCATCGTGCTGGATGACGAGGTGGTCTCGGCCCCGGTGATCCAGTCGCATATTCCGGGCGGGTCGGGCATCATCACCGGCAATTTCACCATCGAAGACAGCACCAATCTGGCGATCCTGCTGCGGGCGGGCGCGCTGCCTGCCGGCCTGGAGTTCCTCGAGGAGCGCACCATCGGCCCCGAGCTGGGCCAGGACAGCATCGACGCGGGCAAGGTGGCGACCGCCGTCGCCTTCGGCGGCGTGCTGATTTTCATGGCGCTGAGCTATGGTCTGTTCGGTCTCTTTGCCAACGTGGCGCTGGTGCTGAACATTGCGATGATCTTTGGCGCGCTGAGCCTCATCGGCGGCACGCTGACGCTGCCGGGCATTGCCGGTATCGTGCTGACCGTCGGCATGGCGGTGGACGCCAACGTGCTGATCTTCGAGCGTATCCGCGAGGAGCTGAAATCCGGCCGCGGCCCTGCGCGGGCCATCGACGAAGGCTATTCCAAGGCGCTGAGCGCCATTCTCGACGCCAATATCACCACTTTCATCACCGCGGTGATCCTCTTCGCCATGGGCTCCGGCCCGGTGCGCGGCTTTGCGATCACCCTGGGCCTGGGCATCCTGACTTCGGTGTTCACCGCGATCTTCGTGACCCGGCTGATGATCGTGATGTGGTTCGAACGGCGCCGTCCGAAAACGATCGAGGTGTAAGATGCGGCTTAGACTTGTTCCCAAGGAAACCTCTTTCGATTTCTTCAAGCGCGCCCGGCTATGGCTGGGGATTTCGGCCCTGATGATGGTGGTGGGCTTTGCCTCCTTCCTGTTTCAGGGGCTGAACTTCGGCATCGACTTCCGCGGCGGCACCACGATCCGCACCGAAGCCACCCAGCCCGTTGACGTGGGTGCCTACCGCGATGCGGTACAGACGCTGGAGCTGGGCGATATCTCGATCACCGAGGTGTTCGATCCGACCTTCGGCCCTGATCAGAACGTGGCGATGATCCGCATCGAGGCGCAGGAGGACGGCGAGGCGGTTTCGGCCGCGATCGTCGCCGATCTGCAGGCGGCGCTCGATGAGGTGGCGCCCGGCATCAAGTTCGTCTCGGTCGAATCGGTGGGCCCGAAGGTATCGGGCGAGCTGGTGCAGACCGCGGTGATCGCGGTGGCGCTCGCCATTGCGGCGGTGCTGGTCTACATCTGGCTGCGGTTCGAATGGCAGTTTGCGCTGGGGGCCGTGGCGGCGCTGGTGCATGACGTGATCCTGACCATCGGCGTCTTCTCGGAGCTGCAGATCAAGTTCGACCTCGCCATCATCGCGGCGCTGCTGACCATCGTCGGCTACTCGCTGAATGACACCGTGGTGGTCTTTGACCGGGTGCGCGAGAACCTGCGGCGCTACAAGCAGAAGCCGCTGGACGAAGTGCTGAACATCTCGATCAACGAGACGCTGAGCCGGACCATGATGACCTCGGTCACCACGCTCTTGGCGCTGATCTCGCTTTATGTGCTGGGCGGCGACGTGATCCGCGGCTTTGTCTTTGCGATGATCTGGGGTGTTGTGGTGGGGACTTACTCCTCTGTCTTCGTGGCCTCAACGATCCTGTTGAAGCTGGGCGTGAAGCGCGACTGGAACAAGCCGAGCGCTCCGACAGGCAACCAGTTTGCCAATATCGACGCCTGAGAGCTGAAGCAGCTTTGACAGTGAAAAGCCGCGGGGGATCCTCGCGGCTTTTTTCTTGCTTGGCACCCGGCGCTGCGCTGCTTTGCACTTCGCGGCGGCGCCTATTTCCCGCGCCGCCCGCGCGTGTTATCCCGGGTGCGACCCGGAGCTTGAGAAGGACCTTGCCGATGCGCCTCAACGAAGTGAGCTACAGCGACGCCGAACCGGTGGACGGCTACGGCCCGGGCTTCTTCCGCATCGGCGGCAAGGTGCATCAGGGCGCGGTGCTGACCTCGGGCGCGGGCACCGCGGCCTGGGGCGGCTATGACGACGCTGCACCGCTGCTGGCGCTCGCGGGCTCCGTCGACGTGCTGTTTGTCGGCACAGGCGCCGAGATCGCCCATATCCCGGCGGAGCTGCGCCAGCGGCTGGAAGGCGAGGGGATCGGGGTGGAAGTGATGAACTCTCCCGCCGCCTGCCGCACCTACAACGTGCTTCTGTCCGAAGGCCGCCGCATTGCACTGGCCGCGCTGCCGGTCTGAGCAAGCCCCCCCCGACAATCGGCCCCCGGTTTGACCTGGCGCAAGGCGCGCAGCCGCCGATTGAGGCTTTTCATGCGCCGGGGCAATGGGATATGCGAAATTCATGACATTGAATGTGAGTGATCTGAGCGTGGCACGCGGCGGCCTTCCGGTGCTGGAAGGCGTGAGCTTTACGCTGGATTCCGGCCGGGCGCTGATCCTTCGCGGGCCCAATGGCAGCGGCAAGACCACGCTGCTGCGCACCATTGCCGGGTTGCAGCCGCCGCTTAGGGGCCGGATCGAAGGCGCCGAGGACCGTATCGCCTATGCCGCTCATTCCGATGGGCTGAAACCGGCGCTGACGGTGGCGGAGAACCTCTCCTTCTGGGCCAGCGTCTTTGGCAGGAACGGGATCGAACATGCGCTGGAGGCATTTGACCTGCAAGCCTTGCGGAGCCGGCAGGCGGGGATGCTCTCGGCGGGGCAGAAGCGGCGGCTCGGCTTGAGCCGGATGCTGGTCACCGGGCGGCCAATCTGGGTGATGGATGAACCCACGGTGAGCCTTGATCGGACTTCGGTTGCTTTGTTCGCGGACGCCGTGCGGGCGCATTTGGCGCAGGGCGGGGCGGCGCTGATCGCCACGCATATCGACCTCGGCCTGGAGGGCGAGGTGCTGGACGTGACCCCCTTCAAGGCGGTGCCGCCCGCGCTCGGCGATTTGGACGGAGGCTTCCTGTGACCGCGCTGCTGCTCAGGGACCTGAAGCTGGCGTTCCGGGCGGGCGGCGGCTTTGGCTTGGGGCTTGCGTTTTTCCTGATCGTGACCGTGATGGTGCCGTTTTCGGTTGGTCCGCAGTCCGAACTGCTGGCGCGGATTGCGCCGGGTGTCCTCTGGCTGGGGGCGCTGCTGGCCTGCCTCCTGTCGCTCGACCGGCTGCTGGCCTTGGACTGGGAGGACGGCTCGCTCGACCTTCTGGCCACCGCGCCCTTGCCGCTGGAGGCGACGGTGAGCATCAAGGCGCTGGCGCACTGGCTGACCACCGGGCTGCCGCTGGTGCTGGCGGCGCCGCTCCTGGGCGTGCTCCTGAACCTGCCCGCGGCGGGGTTCCGCTGGCTGCTGATCTCGCTGCTGCTCGGAACACCCGCGCTGAGCGTGATCGGCACCTTCGGCGCGGCGCTGACGGTAGGGCTGAAGCGCGGCGGGCTGCTGCTGTCGCTTCTGGTGATGCCGCTTTATGTGCCGACCCTGATCTTTGGCGCCGAAGTGGCGCGGCGCGGGGCGGAAGGGCTCGCGGTGCAGACACCGCTCCTGCTGCTCGCGGGGATCTCTGCCGCCTGCATCGGGTTGCTGCCCTTTGCCAGCGCCGCCGTGCTGCGCGTCAATTTGCGCTAGTCTCCATGCCGTCACCGTGAATTGAGATATCCTGAAGCAAGAGCTAAATAGCCACCATGTCGATCTGGGAATACGCCAATCCGAAGAAGTTCCTCGCCACCACCGAGAAGGTGATGCCGGCGCTGTGGACGCTCTCTGCCGTGCTGGTCGGGGCGGGGCTGATCTGGGGCTTCTTCTTCACGCCGGATGACTACCGGCAGGGCGCCACCGTGAAGATCATCTTCCTGCATGTGCCCGCCGCGCTGATGGCGATCAACGCCTGGTTCATGATGCTGGTCGCCTCGCTGATCTGGGTGATCCGCCGCCACCATGTGAGCGCGCTTGCGGCGCGTGCCGCCGCGCCGGTGGGGGTGGTGATGACGCTGATCGCGCTGGTGACCGGTGCGATCTGGGGCGAGCCGATGTGGGGCACCTGGTGGGCCTGGGATCCGCGGCTCACGTCATTTCTGGTGCTGTTCCTGTTCTACCTTGGCTATATCGCCTTGTGGGAGGCGATTGACAATCCCGACACCGCCGCCGATCTGACCGCGATCCTGTGTCTGGTGGGGTCAGTCTTTGCCGTGCTCAGCCGCTATGCGGTCAACTTCTGGAACCAGGGGCTGCATCAGGGCGCGTCGCTGTCGCTCGACAAGGAGGAGAACGTCGCCGATGTCTTCTCGACCCCGCTTTATGTCTGCATGGCGGGCTTTGGGATCCTGTTCATTGCGCTGGTGTTCTACCGCACCGGAACCGAAATCCGCGCCCGCCGCATCAAGACGCTTTTGGCGCGCGAACGCCTGGAGGCCTGATGGCTGATCTGATGCCCGATCTGGGAAAATACGCCGATACGGTGCTGACCGCTTATGCCGCGTCGCTGCTGCTGCTCGCGGCGCTGGTGGTGCTGACCATCTGGCGCGGCCGCCGGGTGCGCCGCGACATGGAAGAGCTGGAAGGCCGGGTGAAGCGCAATGGCTAAGATCTCTCCCCTGATGGCCATTCCGGGGCTGGTTTTTGCCGGCTTCGTCGGCCTTGCGCTGGTGGGGATGTTCCGCGAGGACCCGGACAGCCTGCCCTCGGCCCGCGAAGGCCAGCCCGCGCCGCCGGTGGTGCTGGAAGACTTCCCCGGCAAGGAGAGCTTCACCGATGCCGACCTGCGCGAGGGCGGGGTGAAGCTGGTGAACTACTGGGCCAGCTGGTGCGCGCCCTGCCGGGTGGAGCACCCCAACCTGGAGGCGCTGGCGGCCGAAGGCATCCCGATCTACGGGGTGAACTACAAGGACCGGCTGGACCAGGCCGAAGGCTTCCTGGAGGAGCTGGGCGACCCTTACACCGGGATCGGCCGCGACGAAAAGGGCCGGATGGCGATCGACTGGGGGCTTTACGGCGTGCCGGAGACCTATGTGATCGATGGCGAGGGCAAGATCGTCCTGCGCTTTGCCGGGCCGCTGACGCAGCGGGCGATTGAGAAGACCTTGCGCCCGGCGCTGGAGAAGGCGCGCGGCGGTTAAGCGGGCGCGCGCCCGCTTCCGCGCGGCGCATCCCCGTCGCGCCCCCTCGCGGCGGCGATAGGGTGAGGCCGGGTGTCCCCCGGGAGGGCGCACGATGTTGCGGGGATAAGATGTTGCGGGGATAGACTGCCAGACACGAGTGTTCGGATCGCCCCCCGCGCGCCGTCGATGCGCGGATGGGTCCTTGGGGCACGGGAGAAAGGGCCCGCCTTTGGCGGGAATTTTCTGTGATGGCAGGCACCTGTGATGGCAGGAAAAGGGGCTCGGAGCTCACCCAAGCAGCAGCTTCGGAGCCCTCCACGCCGGATCCCTGCCTGCCAGACGCCCGCACCCCGGGCAAGCCCAATAGCCGTCTCCCCGCCAGTGGCGGGGCCCCTCGGCGATTGCGCTGGCCCGGCGCGCCTGCGCCCGGCCGCCGAGGCTCAGGCGAGGACGGCTCCGAAGCAGCGGCTCAGGCGAAAACCGAGAAGTCTAGGTCGAGGCCGGTGCCAAGCCAGATGCCGTGGTCGCGGTGGTCGGCGAGATCGTCGCCGGTCTCCGGGTGGGCAAAGACGGTGAGCCCGTTCCGGTTCAGCGCGAGCCAGGGCAGGAGGCGGGCGAATTGCTCTGGGCTGGCGGTGAGCTGGCAGGACCACATCGGGTGCGGCCCGACGCATTTCTCGTGCACGCGCCCCATCTGCAGGCCGAAGGTCGCGGCGGCGGTTTCGCAGAGCGCCCGCGCGCCTGCCACCGTGGCTTCGTCGAAGTAGATATGAGCGTGGTAGCCGGTGATGCTGTCTAACTGTTTCATGCCGCCAGTATCCGGATTCGCCGGCGGTGCGGCAATCGCATTCTGGGAACAGATGCCCTGCGCGGCGCGGCAGGGGCGGCTACAGGCGATAGCCCGCCGAGACGGTCAGAATTTCACCGGTGACCGAACGCGCTGCGTCTGAGGCGAGGAAGAACACCGCCTCGGCGATATCATCGGCGCTGGCGAGGCGGCCAAGCGCGGACTCGTCCGTGAACAATTTGGTCAACGCCGCATCCCGGGGCGATTCGGGCACATTGACGGCACCCGGGGCAACCGCATTCACGCGAATGCCCCTGGGGCCCAGTTCCTTTGCCATGGCGCGGGTCCAGAGGTTGAGGGCGGCCTTGCTGGCACCATAGGTGGCCGCGCCCCGCGGTGGCAGCACCGCGTTGACCGAGGAGATGCTGACAACGGCCGCGCCCGGCTGCAGGTGGGGCAGCGCGGCGCTGAGCAGCGCTTGCGGGGCCAGGAGGTTGAGGTCGAGGATGGCGCGTTGTGCACCGGCGTCAAAGGCATCAGCCGGGCTTTGCGCCACGGATCCTGCATTGTTCACGATCACATCGAGCCGCCCGAAGCGCGCAATGGTATCTTCCACGACCGCCTGAGCTGCGCCGGGCTGGGTGAGGTCGGCCCTCAGCGCCAGCACGTCCGGCTGTCCCTCACGCGCCGGGTCCGGGCGGGTGGTGCACCAGGTCAGGGCCAGGGCGTGGCTGCCGGCGAACCGCGCGGCAATTGCGCGGCCGATGCCGTAGGCGCCGCCGGTTATCAGAACGGTTTTGGTCATCGGATTCGCTTTCCGGCTATTGACGGGAGTACCGGAAAAAGAAGGGCACCCCGAAGGGTGCCCGTCAAGGTTGAAGGCAAAGCACAGGCCTTACGATTTCGCCAGGTTGCGCAGCACGTAGTGCAGCACGCCGCCGTGTTCGATGTATTCCTTCTCCGGCGCGGTATCGATCCGGCACTTCAGCGTGATGGTCTTGGTGCTGCCATCCGCGAAGGTGATGCTGCAAGGCACTTCCTGCTGCGGCTCGATGGCGTCGAGTCCGTGGATCGAGACGGTTTCCTCGCCGGTGAGGCCCAGCGATTTGCGGGTGTCGCCGCCGGTGAACTCGAACGGAATCACCCCCATGCCGACCAGGTTGGAGCGGTGGATGCGCTCGAAGCTTTCCGCGATCACGGCCTTCACGCCCAGAAGCGCGGTGCCCTTGGCCGCCCAGTCGCGCGAGGAGCCGGCGCCATACTGTTCGCCGCCGAACACCACCAGCGGGGTGCCCTGCTCCTGGTAGGCCATCGAGGCCTCGTAGACCGAGGTCTGCTTGCCGTCCGGGCCCTTGGTGTAGCCGCCTTCGACGCCGTCCAGCATTTCGTTGCGGATGCGGATGTTGGCGAAGGTTCCGCGCATCATGATCTCGTGGTTGCCGCGCCGCGAGCCGTAGGAGTTGAACTCGCGCGGCTGCACCTGGCGCTCCAAGAGGTACTCGCCGGCGGGTGTGGTGCTGGCAAAGGAGCCCGCAGGCGAGATATGGTCGGTGGTGACCATGTCGCCCAGCATCAGGAGCACCTTGGCGCCCTCGATATTGGAGATCGTGCCCGGCTCGGTGCCCATGTCCTGGAAGTAGGGCGGGTTCTGGATGTAGGTGGAGGTTGCGGGCCAGTCGTAGGTCTCCGCGTCGGTGGTCTCCACCGATTGCCACTTCTCGTCGCCCTTGAAGACATCGGCGTATTTCGACTGGAAGGCTTCCCGCGTCACGGTCTGCTCGACTAGGTCGGCGATTTCCTTCTGGGTCGGCCAGAGATCCTTCAGGTAGACGTCCTTGCCGTCCTTGTCCTGGCCAAGCGATGCCGTAGTGATGTCGATATTCATGTCACCGGCCAGCGCATAGGCCACCACCAGGGGCGGCGAGGCCAGGTAGTTGGCGCGCACATCAGGCGAGATGCGGCCCTCGAAGTTGCGGTTGCCCGAGAGCACCGAGACGCCGATCAGGTCGTTGTCGTTGATGCACTTGGAGATTTCCTCTTCCAGCGGACCGGAGTTGCCGATGCAGGTGGTGCAGCCATAGCCGACGAGGTTGAAGCCGATGGCGTCCAGGTGCTTCTGCAGGCCAGCGGCCTCCAGATACTCCGACACCACCTGCGAGCCCGGCGCCAGCGAGGTCTTGACCCAGGGCTTGCGGGTGAGGCCGCGCTCATGCGCCTTTTTCGCAACCAGCCCGGCGCCGATCATCACATAGGGGTTCGAGGTATTGGTGCAGGAGGTGATCGAGGCGATCACGATGGAGCCGTCGTGAAGCTGGTAATTGTGCTCGTCCGTGGAGACGAAGCCCAGCTTGTGGTGGCCTTCGTTGCCGGGAATATCCTGCGGCTCGGGCTGGCCGCCCTCGCCCTCCCAGCGGCCTTCCGCCTGCTCGCTGGCATCCTTGGCGGAGCGCTGGCCCTCGACATATTTGTGGAAGGTGGTGGCCGCCTCATCCAGCGCGATATAGTCCTGCGGCCGCTTGGGGCCGGAGATCGCGGGCACGATGGTGCCCATGTCCAGGTGCAGCGTGTCGGTGTAGACCGGGTTGTAATCCGCGCCGCGCCAGAAGCCGTTTTCCTTGGCATAGGCTTCAACCAGCGCGATGCGGTCCTTGTCGCGGCCGGTGTTCTTCAGGTAGCGGATGGTTTCGGCGTCGATCGGGAAGAAGCCGCAAGTGGCGCCGTATTCGGGCGCCATGTTGGCGATGGTCGCACGGTCGGCCAGCGGCAGCTTGTCGAGGCCGGAGCCATAGAACTCCACGAATTTCCCGACCACGCCCAGCTCTCGAAGCATTTCCACGACCTTAAGCACCAGGTCGGTGCCAGTGGTGCCCTCGGTCATCTCGCCGGTGAGCTCGAAGCCGACCACTTCGGGGATCAGCATGGAAATCGGCTGGCCCAGCATCGCGGCCTCCGCCTCGATGCCGCCGACGCCCCATCCCAGCACCGCGGCGCCGTTCACCATGGTGGTGTGGCTGTCGGTGCCCACGAGGGTATCGGGGTAGGCGACTTCCTCGCCGTTCTGGTCCACGTCCGTCCAGACAGTCTGCGCCAGGTATTCCAGGTTCACCTGGTGGCAGATGCCGGTGCCCGGCGGCACCACGCGGAAGTTATTGAAGGCGCCCTGGCCCCATTTCAGGAACTGGTAGCGCTCCATGTTGCGCTCGTACTCGCGGTCGACGTTCATCTGGAAGGCGCGCGGGTTGCCGAATTCGTCGATCATCACCGAGTGGTCGATGACCAGATCGACCGGGTTCAGCGGGTTGATCTTCTGGGCGTCGCCGCCAAGCGCCTTGATGCCGTCGCGCATCGCCGCGAGGTCGACCACGGCCGGAACGCCGGTGAAGTCCTGCATCAGCACACGGGCCGGGCGGTAGGCGATCTCGCGCGGGTTCCTGCCGCCCTTCTCGGCCCATTCGCCAAAGGCCCTGATGTCGTCGGTGGAGACCGAGAAGCCGCCGTCCTCGAAACGCAGCATGTTTTCCAGAACCACCCTCAGCGCGGCCGGCAGTCTGGAGAAATCGCCAAGCCCGGCCTCGGTGGCGGCGGGGATCGAGTAGTAGGCGATGGTTTTTCCGCCTGCGCTCAACTGCTTGCGCGTGCTGGCGGTGTCCGTTCCGACGTTGATAGGCATACTTGGCCTCCCTCAGGAATATGTGTGCAGGGAATTCGCTAATGCGAACTTGGAGCAGTGCGGCCGCGCTTTCAATAGCCAGCAGCGCAAACAGGCGGTTTTTTTGTATGCGATGGTACACAGAAAAAGCCGAAAGATCACCGGAGGCTGCGCGGCGCGGGCGCTGTCAAATTACTTTGATTGGCCTTGGCGGCGGCATCCGGCTAAGCCAGCAGGAGAGGTAGCAGCGTGGATGGACCGATGAGACGGCTTGCGGCGATGGCGGCGGTTTTGGCGATGGCTCTGCCGGTCCGCGCGCAGGCGCAGGAGGCGGTCCCGCGGGGGCCGGATGCGCCGGAGGCACCCGTGCTTGTCGAGCTGTTCACCTCCCAGGGCTGCGCCGCCTGCCCGCCGGCCGATGCGCTGCTGCATCGGCTGGCCGGGCGCGAGGGCGTGCTGCCGCTGGCGCTGCACGTGGATTACTGGGACTACATCGGCTGGAAGGACCGCTTTGCCGATCCTGCGCATACCAAGCGGCAGAAGGGCTATGCCCAGATTGCCGGGCGGCGGATGATCTACACCCCGCAGATGATCGTGATGGGCACCGATGACGTGATGGGCGCCGATGCGGTGCAAGTGGCGGAGGCGATCGCCCGCCACAGCAGCGCGCCGCGCGCGGTCTCGGTCGGGCTCACGCGCGCGGGCGGGAGCCTGAATATCCACCTTGCGCCGCGCGGCAGCGCGGCGGAGGGCTTTGCCCAGGGCATAGCGGGGGCTGACCGGCTGGTGGTGCATCTGGTGCGTTATGCGCCGCTGAAGACGGTGCGCATCACCCGCGGCGAGCTGGCCGGGCGCACGCTGAGCTATGCCAATGTGGTGGAGGGCTGGCAGGCGGTGGCCGAATGGGACGGCCGCGCGCCGCTGGATCTGACGGTGCCGCTGCCCGGCCCCAACCGTGCCGCCGTGGTGGTGCAGCAAGGCGCTCACGGGCCGGTTCTGGCGGCTGCCAGGGCTGACTAGAGGGGCTGATTGAACAGGCCGGACTGAACGGGGCCGGACTGAACAGGGCCGGTCAATCCGCCGCCGCTGCCGCCTTGCGCTGCTTTGCGGCAGCCACGAAGGGTTTCCAGCGCCGGTGGATCCAGAACCACTGGCCGGGATAGCGGCGCACCACCGTTTCCAGATCGGCGGTCAGTGCACGGGTCATGGTTGAGGCGTCGCTGTGGGCGATCTCCTCATGCATCAGGATCTCAAAATCGAGACCATTGTCCTGGCGCACCGCATAGACCGGGATCAGCGCGGCATTGAACTTCAGCGCCATTTCGGCCGGCACGGTGGAGGTGACGGCAGGCTTGCCGAAGAATTCGATCGGCTCGCCGCCCTGGGCGTGCAGGTCGGTGACGATGGCGATGATTCCGCCTTTCTTGAGATGGCGCACCATCTCGACCATGCCGCGCTTGCCCTGTTCGAACATCAGATCGCCCGTGGTCTTCATCGCGGCGACGTAATGCTCGTTGAAATAGGGGTTCGCCATGCGCCGGTAGAGCGCGCCGATCTCGTGGCCGCGCGCCATCAGCGCGGCGCGGGCGGCGTCGTAATTGCCGAAATGCGCGGTGGCAAAGACCACCGGCCGGCCTTCGGCGCGGGCGCGTTCCAGCGCCGCCAGCCCCGGCCCGGTCACCGGCGCGGTGCGGGCGCGGCGGCGGAAGGCCTCCCCTCCGTAAAGCTCGGTGATCATCCGGCCTGCGTTGTCGCTCACCTGGCGGTAAAGCGTATCGGCATCGGTGTCCGCAAGCTCGGGGCGGATCAGCGCGAGATTGTCGCGCACCCGCTTGTCGAACCGCGCCAGCCGCCCCATCGCCGTGACCAGCCGGCCCATCAGCGGCACCCGCCAGCGGTAGGGCAACACGCGGGTCGCCAGCAGCAGCCCGCGCAGGAACAGGTTGCTGCCGAAATACTTGATGTGGCTCCAGGTGGAGAGTTCGGAGGGGTCTACGGGCATGGCGTCTGGACTGCTGCGGCGCATGAATGCGGTTCAAGATGCGCATCTTACTGGCGGTCCGCGGCGGGCACAAGCCGGGCGGCGGGATAGCGCGGGCGCCGGTATTGGCACCGGCCGCAGGCTCCGGTTGCCGGCGGCCTGCGGCAGGCACAAGCCGGGCGGCGGGAGAGCGCGGGCGGCTGCACAGGTCCGGCCGCCGGCGCCGGCCAGCAGCTGCGCCGGCTTTGTCTGCGCCGGCGCGACCCGGTGCCGCCCTGGCCGCGGCCGGGGCCGGGTTCTGAGGAGACCCGGCGCAGACGAACGTGCAAGGGGCCTCCCGGCGGCGCCAAACGATGGCAATGCGGCGGCGCCCGGCGGCGGATGCCCTTGGCCCGGTGCGGCGGGTGCGCCCTGGTTGCGGGAGGCTCTGTATGCTGCGGCGCCAGCGGGCGGCGCGGCGCTAGGAGTCCTCCTCGTCGGACTTCAGCTCGATCTCGCCGGTGGCGACCAGGTCGCGCATGGCGGTGATGATCAGGCTGATCGCGGTCTCGCCGTCGCTGCGCTTGACCTTGCCGCGTTCGGCCACTTCCTCGCGGATGTTGGCGGCCATCCGTGTCGACATGTTCTTGAGCAGGAACTCGTTGGTGGCGATGTCGTCCTCGTCGCTGGCGTAGGCCATGGCGTTGACCAGATCGGGCTGGGCGACCACCCGCATCAGCTTGGGCACGTCGAGCGCCTGCATGCGTTCGCCGATCAGCGCATAGGTGAAGATCGCCTTGCGCACGTTGGTGGCAAATTCCTCGTCTTCCTCGTCCAGCGCCGTCAGCACCTCCTCGCGCTTGGCAGCGGCGGCTTCGGTGAGGATCGCGCCCATGCGCTGGCCCGGGGTGTCGTTGAAGGCGAGATCGGGGCGCGCCTCCACCTGGGCGGCCAGCGACAGGCCGATGCGGTCCACGGTCTCCGGTGTCACATTGGCGGTCTGGCTCACCGCATAGGTGATGCGCCGTGCCACCGGCCCGGGCAGATGCACCAGCATCTGCGCCGCCTTGGCGGTGTCGAGCTTGGAAAGCAGCACTGCCGCGACCTCGGTGCTTTCGGCCTGGGCCAGCTCCGCCAGGTCTTCGGGCGTGAGCCGCTTGAGCCGCTCCCACGGGTCGCCGAACTGGCGCACCCCGGCCTCCTTCCTGAGGCGGCTGTGGGTGTAGCGGCTGATCTTGCCCTCCATCGCGTTGAGCGCGCCGGCCAGGCCATTGGGAAAAGAAAGGCCGACATTGTCCAGCATTTCGGCAAATTCGCTGGCCACAGCATGCAGCGTATCGCGGTCGACGATGCGCATCTTGCCCATCTGCTGGGTGAGTTCCAGCTGCAGATCGTCCGGCAGCTCCTCCAGCGGCACATCCGCGCCTTCATTCAGCAGGAGCCGCACGATGATCGCGGCCTTGGCCTTGCCGCTGAGGCCGGCCGCACCGCCGCCGCCGGAGGGCGCGCCGCCGCCGAAATTGCCGAGATCCATCCCCGGGGAAGCCGATGGCAGCGCCAGCATGTTGTCTTGAGGCATTCTCGCACCTTAGCCAAAAAGATTCTTCTTCATCCGGGCTCAGGTTACGGCAGGAGCGGTAAAGAAAGCCTGAAGCTCAGTAGCCGTAGGACGCGCCTGTCTCCAAAGCCTTGCGCAGCGAGACCTCGGCCCAGCTGCCGCTGCCGCCCCGCGCCCGGATCTGTTGCCACTGTAGCAGCGCAGCGCCGGATTTGCCCTGCTCCACAAGGCCCTGGCCCATATACGAACGGGCAAGGAGATTATCCGGATCGCGCAGGAGAGCCTGATCGTAAGCGGCCCTGGCCTCGGCGGAATTGCCAAGCTTGCGGTGGGTGAAGCCCCAATAGGTGAGCACCAGCGAATCCTGCTGATCCGCCATCGCAGAGAGCACCGCCTGGGCATCCTCAATGCGCCCCGCGTAGGCCAGCTCGCGCGCGGCACCCAGCAGCTGCTGCTGGTTCAGCGAGGACTGGCGCGGCCGCACGCAGCGTTTCTTCTTTGCGTCCCAGACCTTCTTGCCCTTGCAGACCCTGGTGGTTTCAGTGGGCTTCGGCGGGCTCCAGTCATTGCCGCTTGCGGCAAAAGCGGCGGGGGAGGCCACAGCCAGCGACAGGAGCAGGGGCAGAACGGGGGCGATGCGCATGGGGGGGTCTCCGCGTGGGGGCAGGGCGTGGGTCCGGCGCAGGATAGCGCGGGCCCGCCCGGATGGCGCGGTTAAATTGCATCACGTTTGCGGGAAGCGCGGGCGGAGGCGGGCCGGGGGCAGGGCAGGGCGGGGTAGTTACAGGACCGGCCGTCAGCCGTCGAGCGGCTGGGCAAAGGCGTGTGTCAGCCGGCGGCGCAGGGTTCCGGCCCGGCGCAGATAGCCAATGCGGGCCTGGTCTTTGGCCTGGTCCTGGCCGTGGTCCTGAGCGCAAGCCAAGGCGCGGTTTTCCACCCGGGCGAGCTCTCGCAGCACCCCGGCGCGCAGGAGGAAGTTCAGCAGGGCGCGGTCCAGCGGCAGGCGGTACGTCTTGAAGAAGAAGGCAACGCTCTGCCGCCGAACTGCGCCCGGACCTATCTCGGCGGGATCGCAGGCGAGGTTCAAATCGGCCAGCAGGAAACTTGTGACATTATGGATGGCGGGCTGTTCGGCAGCATAGGCAAGGTCCAGCCCGCAAGCCGTGCCCGGCGCCAGAATAAGGTTGCCGCTGTGGTAATCTCCATGGGCGAACACCACCGGGCAGGGGCGGCCCTGCACCCGGCCGGCATCGCGCTGCAGCGCCGCCCAAAGCGGCGCATCCGCGCACGGCAGCACCCGCCCGCCTTCGGCCGCCTGTTCCTGCAGCCGCTCGAAGACCCGGTCCACGGTCAGGCTTTCCTCGCCTGCAGGCTGCAGCCTGTGCATATGGTCGAGCCAGCGCCCGGCTCGGCGGAAGACCTGATTGGCCTGTGCCTGCGGCGGCGCGGAGCGCAGCACGTCTGTGGCGGTGCGCCCGGCCTGAAAACCGGTGACATGGAAGCTTTCGTCGCGGCCTAGGTAAAGCGGTTTCACGATGCTGCAGGCCCCGGCCGTGGCAAAATGCGGCACCAATCGCTCAAACAGGTGGTATTCGCGCGCGATCCAACGGCTTGGAGTGTTGAAATTCTTCTTGAGGATCACGGTGGCGCCGTCTTCCAGCCGCACAGCAAAGACCCTCTGCGCCCGCTCGCCATCAAAGGAGCGGTGCAGGCAATGAACGCTGAAGCTGCCGCCCCTGCCGCTGGCGGCAAGGAACTCCGCCACATGGCTGCGGATCAGCGGTTCGTCAAATTCGGCAAACAGGAGCATGTCAGGGGCAAGGAATGTGATTGGTCAGGCAATGCCCCTCCCTAACAGTGCGGCGGCTCGGCCGAAACGAAAAACGCCCCGCCAGTTTGGCAGGGCGTTCGATACCTTGGGTCAGGCCCGGCTTACGCGCCGAACACCCGCGTGAAGATCGTGTCGACATGTTTGGTGTGGTAGCCCATGTCGAACTTCTCGTTGATCGCTTCTTCGCCGAGCGCGGCCACGACCTCGGCGTCGGCGAGCAGCAGCTCGCGGAAGTCGACGCGCTCCTCCCAGACCTTGAGCGCGTTGCGCTGCACCATCGCATAGGCGTCCTCGCGGCTGACACCGGCCTGGGTCAGCGCCAGAAGCACCCGCTGCGACATCACCAGGCCGGGGAACTTGTTCATGTTGTCCAGCATGTTCTCCGGGAAGATCAGCATCTTGGAGACAACACCCGCAAGCCGGTGCAGAGCGAAGTCCAGCGTCACCGTGGCATCGGGCGCAATGCCGCGCTCGACCGAGGAATGCGAGATGTCGCGCTCGTGCCACAGGGCCACGTTCTCCATCGCCGGGATCACTGCCATGCGCACCAGGCGGGCGAGCCCGGTGAGGTTCTCGGTCAAGACCGGGTTCTTCTTGTGCGGCATCGCCGAGGAGCCTTTTTGGCCCATCGAGAAGAACTCGGCGCCTTCCAGCACTTCGGTGCGCTGCATGTGGCGGATCTCGACGGCGATGTTCTCGATCGAGGAGGCGATGACGCCGAGGGTGGCGAAGAACATCGCGTGGCGGTCGCGCGGGATCACCTGGGTGGAGATCGGCTCGGGACGCAGGCCCAGCTGTTCGCAGACGTATTCTTCAATTGCCGGGTCGATGTTGGCAAAAGTGCCGACCGCGCCGGAGATTGCGCCGGTGGCGACTTCCTCGCGCGCGGCGGTCAGGCGCTGCTTGTTGCGGTCCATCTCGGCATAGAAGCGGGCGAAGGTGAGCCCCATGGTGGTGGGCTCGGCGTGGATGCCGTGGCTGCGGCCGACGCGCACGGTGTGCTTGTGTTCATGCGCGCGGGTCTTCAGCGCGTCGAGCAGCTTGTCCATGCCCGCGAGCAGGAGGTCGGCAGCACGCACCAGCTGCACGCTGAGGCAGGTGTCGAGCACGTCGGAGGAGGTCATGCCCTGATGCACGAAGCGGGCTTCCTCGGCGCCCACATGCTCGGCCAGGTGGGTGAGGAAGGCGATCACGTCATGCTTGGTGACTGCTTCGATCTCGTCGATGCGGGCAACATCGAATTCCACGTCCTTTGCTTTCCTCACGGCGTCGGCGTTCTCACGCGGGATCACGCCGAGGTTGGCCATCGCCTCGCAGGCATGGGCCTCGATCTCGTACCAGATCTTGAACTTGGTCTCGGGCGACCAGATGGCGACCATCTCGGGGCGGGCATAGCGGGGGATCATGGGCGAAGAAACCTCTTGCAAGTTGGGCTGCAGATGCCGCGGGTCTTAGAGGAGGCGGGGGCCGACAGCAAGGCTGGGGAGGCTATATGAGGCAGTTTGCCCGGGAGAGCGGGGCTGGCGCGGCGGCCGGTTGGCGGCCCGGGGCGGCGCCCGTGCTTGCCCGCACGGCCGCCACGGGCGGGGGACGCGCCGCGCTGGCGCGGCGCGCGGCCCAAGGCCGCTGCCCCTGCGATGCAGGGGCCGGGCGCGGGAGCCTCCCGCCCGTGCCCTGGCGCAACGGCGGGAGGCGGTGCCAGCCCGGCAGCGGCGGGGCTCAGTCCGGGGTGTCTTCCAGCTGGGTGATCACCTTGGCGCCGCTTTCCAGGGTGCGGTGCACCGGACATTTTCCGGCGATCTCCAACAGCTTTTCGCGCTGGGCGGCGCTCAGGGGGCCGCGCAGGCGGATCACCCGGGTGAACTGGTCGATCTTGGCCGGCCCCGCGGGCTGGGCGTCCTGCGCATGCACCTTGTCGTGGCTGATATCGACGCTGATGCCTTCCAGCGGCCAGCCCTTGCGGCGGGCATACATCCTCAGCGTCATTGAGGTGCAGGCGCCCAGCCCGGCCGAGATGAACCCGTAAGGCGTCATGCCGCGGTTGCTGCCGCCATATGCCAGGGGCTCGTCGGCATAGGTGTGATGCACAGGGCCCCACTGCACGTCCTGCAGGAAGCCGTCCGGGTCCGCCTCGCTCACCCGCAGGATGCCTTCGGGCGCGCCCGGTGGCGGCGCGGGCGGTGCCATCTCCACATAGCGCGCGGCCCAGGCGGCAATCACTTCGGCGGCATATTCCGCGTCCGCGGCGCGGCTGATCAGGTGGTCGGCGCCATCGAGGGTGACGAAGCTCTTGGGGTGTTTGGCGGCGGCAAAGATGGCGGCGGCATTGTCAATGCTCACGGTCTCATCCCGCGGCGCGTGCAGCACCAGGAGCGCCGCCTTCAGCCCGGCGATCGCGGGCTCCAGATTGGCGGCGGCAATATCCTCGACAAATTCCCGGCCCACGGTGAAGGGCCGTCCTCCCAGGCGGACTTCGGCGCTGCCCTGCTCGCGGATCTCGGGCAGGGCGGTCTCGAAGTGATGCGCCACATGGCCGGGATCGAAAGGCGCTGCCAGCGTCACGACGCCCTTGACCGAGGGGATGTCCGCCCGCGCGCGCAGCACCGCCGCGCCGCCGAGCGAATGGCCGATCAGCAGATCCGGCGCCATGCCCCGCCCGGCGAGGTACTGCCCTGCCGCCACCAGGTCGGCGACATTGGAGGTAAAGGAAGTGTTCTCGAACTCGCCTTCGGAATGGCCAAGCCCGGTGAAATCGAAGCGCAGCACCGCAATCCCCATTGCCGCCAGCCGCCCGGCAATGCGCCGCGCGGCGGGGATGTCCTTGGAGCAGGTGAAGCAATGGGCAAAAAGGGCTGTGGCCAGCACCGGCCCTTCGGGCAGGTCCAGCCGGGCCGCAAGCGGGGTGCCGCCGTGGCCGGGGAAGGTGATGCGTTCTGCGGGCATGACTGTCGCCTTTGTTCTGTCCTCCCCGACAGAGTGAGCGCGCGGGCGGGCGCGAACAAGGCGGGCGGCGGCAGCGTCACGGGACTGTGAAGGCGGGCGAGCCGCGGCTCCGCCGCCGCACCCGTCCCAGGCGGAGGCGCCTGGCGGCGCCGCGGGATGTCCCGGGGCCTCCTGTGCGGAGGCCCCGGCCGGCATTACACGGCGCCCGTTAGCGCCGCATCGAAGGGGTAGCGCGTGAGGTTCTCGCAGCCGTCTTCGGTAATCAGCACCTGGTCCTCCAGCTTGATCGAGAAATCGCCGCCCTCTGGGCTCACCAGCGCCTCGACGCAGAGCATCATGCCCGGCTCCAGCTCGTAGTTGAAGGCGCCCTCGACCATGCGGTCGGGATAGGCGACCAGCGGCCACTCGTCGCAGAGCCCCACGCCATGCATCATGCAGCCGTATTTCTGCGCCTGGAACTGCGCATCGAGCTCATGGCAGCGGCGCGACAGATCCTCAATGTTCACCCCCGGGCGCAGCATTTCCATGTTGTGGCGGATGTGCTCCATCCCGTGCTGCATGGCATAGACCATATCGGCGCGCGGGGCCCGGTCTCCGATCCACCAGCTGCGCGAGATGTCGATGCAGATGCCGTATGCGCCGACCAGGTCGGTGTCGAAGCTGATGATCTCGTTGTTCTGGATGATGCGGGGGCCGCATTCCTGGAACCAGGGGTTGGTGCGCGGGCCGGAGGCGAGCAGGCGGGTCTCGATCCACTCGCCGCCGCGGCGGATGTTTTCCGCGTGCAGCACAGCCCAGACGTCATCTTCGGAAATACCGCCGCCGGGGATCTCTTCGCGGGCAAACCGCTCCATCGCCGCCACCGCGGTTTCGCAGGCGTGATGGGCGCAGCGCATGGCCAGGACCTCGTCCGGGCCTTTGACGGCGCGGCATTTCTCGGTCAGCTCCTCGCCCGGGTGGATTTCAAGGCCCTGCGCCTCCAGCGCGCGCAGCCCGTGCAGCATCACCTTGTCGACCGCCAGGCGTTTGTTGGTGCCGCTGTGCTCCTCCAACAGCACACGCACCTCGTTCGAGAAGACATCGGCGGCCACGCCGATCTTGTCCCCACGGTCGAAGTAGAACAGGTCGGCGCCCGCGCGCTGCTCGCACACGAGGGGGTTGAAGGTGCTGAGGAAGGGCGACTGCTTGTAATCCCAGAGCACCATGTAGCCGTCGGCGCAGAGCAGCAGCGCCCGGAACGGGTTGTGGGTGTTCCAGAGCTGCATGTTGGTGGAATCGGTGGCGTAGCGGATGTTGAGCGGATCAAACAGCAGAAGCCCCGCATAGCCGCGGTCATTGATGAACCGGGTAAGCCGCTGCCAGCGGTACTGCCTGAGCGCCTGCAGGTCAGGGAGCTGCAGGCCGGCGGCCTCCCACTCGCGGAAGGCCAGCTGGGTCGGGCCGATCTCGATCCGGTTGTTGTCATTCGGGGTGTTGTCGCCCAGCCGCGCGCCCTTGGCTGGGTCGATCTTGCGGATGTCGCGGTAATGTTCGTTCATCACTGGCCTCCCTCGCTGCACAGTCCTGTCCAGACTGGCCGGTGGTTCTGGCGCCTGCGCGGCTGGTTGCGACGCGCGGGGCGGTCGTTTCCGGGCCTTTCGCGGGGCGGGACAAGCGCAGGACTGGATTTTGCCGGGGTGGCTGCTATGCCGGAGGAATGACGCCGATTCTCCAGAAACGCCTGCCTCACGATCTTCTTCAGATGCGTAAGCTGCCCGGAATCCAGCCGCTTGCGCCGGAAAGCTGGCTCGTGCCGGATGATGCCTTTGCGGCCCAGATGGCGGAACGGGAACGGCTGCTGGCCGCGGCGCGCGGCGATGTGCTGCGGCTCGATGCGGGCGCGATGGCGGCGGCGCAGGAGCTGTTGGAGATGGTCGCGGAGACGGCCGATCCCGGGTCCGTCGCGGCGGGCCGGGTGACGCGGGCCGACGGTGTGCAGGTGGCGCTCGACCGCGAGGATCCGCTGGGAAGCCTGGGTCGGATCACCCAGCAGGACTTCTGCATCCTGCAGAAGCCCGATGGCGCGGCGGAGCATGTTCTCACCGGCGCGGTGCTGTGCTTTCCGGCCAGCTGGACGCTGGCGGAGAAATTCATGCGCCCGCTTACCGATATCCATATCCCGGTGGAGAACTACGATGCGGCGCTGGCAGCGCGGGTGCAGCGGCTGTTCGACGGGGTGCAGCCGGGGCGGCCGCTGTGGCGCTTCAACGCGCTGTGGTATCACGACCCCGCCCTGCACCAGCCGCGCAGCGCGCTTGCGCCGCGGCAACAGCCGCCGGCGGGGCAGGCACAGTATCTGCGCAGCGAGAAACAGGTGATCCTGCGCCTGCCGCGGACCGGCGCGGTGGTGTTTTCGATCCATACCTTCGTGGTGGCGCGGCAGGATCTGCCCGCTTCCGCGGCCGGCTGAGGCTGGCTGAGAGCGCGGCGGGCCGTCCCTTACGGGAGCAGCGGCCGCGCGGCCTGCACCACGCCGGTGGTCTCGGCAAAGAAGATCAGGAACGCCAGCATCAGCACCTGGCCTGCAAACCGCATCTGGCCTGCGCGGGCAGAGCCGGGCGCAGGGAGGCGCAGCAGGCTGCGCAGGCGCGGCAGCAGGGCGGCAAAGCGTGCAAACGGCAGGGCTTTCCCGGGGGCCGGGCTGCGCGCGGGCTCTGCTGCGGTTTCCTGCCAAGTATTTGAGCCGGCTTCATCACGGGCCTGCTGCAGCACCTGCTCGCATTGCGCATCGATGCGCTGGGCGGCGAGTTCAACCGGCGCGAAGCAGGCGCGGCCGCGTGGCCTCATGCGGGATGCGGCGCGCGGGGCGGCAGTGCTTTCGGGTACGGGCAGGACGCGCGCTGGCTGCACGCGGGGCAGCTGTTGCACGGCGCCGGCGGGCTGTGCGGGCCGGGCGGCCAGTGGACCGCTGGCATCGAGAAACTGTTCGCTGGTCAGGAGCACCCCGGTGTCGAGCCATTCGACCGAGGTTGCCTCCAGTGCCGGCACCAGCTGGCGCAGCAGCCCGGCCAGTACCGTCTGGGCGTCATCGCGGGCCTGCGGCGTGCCGGCGTCCGGCAGCACCGAGAGGTCGAGCAGTGCTGCGGGCTGCAACAGGTCGAATCGCGGCCGGCGCCTGGGAGCCAGGGCGGGCCTGCGCAGGCGCATCTGAACCTGGAAGCCCGGGCAGCGCAGCCGCATTCCCGGCGCCGCGCCATGGGGGTCCGGCACCACGGCGATGCCTGCGCCTTCCAGGGCGGATGCGGCGGCATCCACCGCCTTGATGAAGGTGAAGCTGCTGCCGTCCTCCAGCCCCAGCCGGCCGATGAGCTTTCCGGTCAGCTTGCCCTCCGGCTTGCCCGCGCCGCTTGCCGCCTGGCGGCCGCTCTGGCTGCCCGGCTGCCTGATGTCTTCGGCCACTGCCGCACCTGTTGCCACTGTGCGGATCCTCCATTCAGCTGTCTTCCTAACGAAAGCTTAAGCGCGGAAATGGCTGAAAGTGAGGCGGGCGGCGGTGTCGGCGCGGGTCAGCGGAGAGATCTTTCCATGTGACATGGATTTTAGAAAAAACTTATGTTTTTCAATAGGGTGTTGGAAAGTATTGCGGCAGGGATGGGGCAAATGCGGCGCAAGCATGGCGGCGCGGGGTCATATTGCTGCCCTGAAGCGTGAGCCGCGCCGCCTGCCGGGAATCGCGCGGACCGCGCCTCAACCGCCGATCTCCGCGCCCATGATCGCCAGCGACCGCTGGTAGACGCTGGCGGCGTTCCACTCCTTCAGCACCGGGTAGTTCGGCTCGCCCGGCTGGTAGCCCTGGCCCGGCTGCCAGCCCTTCTGGCGCAGGTAATTCGCGGTGGAGGCCAGCGCATCGCCCTTGTTGTAGAAATCCACCCGCCCGTTGCCGTCCCAATCGACGCCATAGCTGAGCGCGTTGCCCGGCAGGAACTGGGTGTGGCCCAGCTCGCCATGTTTCGCCCCCAGCGTGGCGCCGGTGATGGCGCCGCGGTCCACCAGCTGCAGCGCCCCAAGCGCATGCGGGCGGAAGAAATCCGAGCGGCGGCAGTCATAGGTCAGCGTCACGATGGCCGAGACCACGCGGCTGTCGCCCATGTAGTTGCCAAAGGCGGTCTCCATGCCGTGAATGGCGATCAGCACACCCGCGGGCACCCCGAAGCGGCGCTCCAGCGCGGCAAAGAAATCGCGGTTGCGCGCCAGATGCTTGCGGCCTTGGGCCACGATGGTGGCGGAACCGCGGATCTGCATGAACTTTTCCAGCGAATACTTGAAGCTCTTCTGGTTGCGGTCGGCCGAGATCGTGCGGCTGGCGTATCGCGCCTCCGCCAGCGCCTGCAAGCCGCGGGCGCCGACGCCCGCGCGTCTGGCCTCCTGTGCGAAGCCCTGCTTCCAGGCATCGAACCCGGCGGCGGAGTTGCCGCAGGCGGCGGCCAGCGCGGGCGCGGCCGCAACGGTGGAGATCAGGCAGGACAGCAGGGCAGGGGCCAGCAGGCGGCGCATTGGGAACCTCATGTGCAGTGACTCGTCATCTGCCACCGACCCTACCGCGGCCTGCGCCCCTGTCGACCGGGAATTGACGAGCTTCGTTCCCAGGGCTCAGGCAAAAGCGGCCCCGGCCGAGAGCGCCAACCCATCTGCCACCGCCGTCATCGCGTTTTCCGTTTCAATCCGGGCGCTTGCGCAGAGTTCCTGCATCTCCGCCTGGAGTGGCAGCAGGAGCGAAGAGCCGCCGGCCATCACGATCCGGCCGACCTGATCGGCGGAAATCCCCGCCAACTTCAACGTCTCGGCAGCGCAGGCGCGGATGGCGGCGGTCTGCTCCGCCAGGTTTTCCCGCAGTGCTGCGCCAGGCAGCGGCACCGCGAGCCCGCGCTCCAGCAGCCCCAGCGCAATGGCTCCCGCGTTTCCGTCCGGGCGGTTGGCCGCGATCTTGCCCCGCTCCACCGCAAAGGCGAGATCGTGGCCCAGCTCCTGCTCCAGCACGGTGACGAGACGCGCGAGCCTCGAAGGCTCCTCTGCGTGGGCGGCGAGGTCGCGGGCGGCGCGGCGGCTGTCGGGGCTGTAGAGGAAGGGGATCATCTGCCAGGTGGCGAGATCGTTGAAGATCCGGTTCGGCGCGGGCAGGCTGCCGCCGCCGAAGGTATTGGCAATGCGGCTGCCGCGGCCCAGGAGCGGCATCACGTGGGAAATGCTGAGCTGGCGGTCGAAATCGGTTCCGCCCAGCCGCAGCCCGTGCGAGGCGAGGATGCGGAAACGGCCCTCGGCGTCCTGCTCAAACGCGGTGAAATCCGAGGTGCCGCCGCCGATATCGGCGACCAGCCCCAGGCTTGCGCCGGTGCCGGGGGCAGGGGCCGCTGCCTTCAGAGCCGCTTCGGGCTCATACATGAAAGCCACGTCCTGAAACCCCGCCTCCAGGTAGCAGGCGCGCAGGTCCGCCTCGGCGCGGGCGTCGCGCGCGGCATCGGCAGAGTGGAAATGCACCGGCCGGCCGGAGAGCGCGTGGCTGAACTCCATATGCGTCGCGGCCTCGGTTCGGGATTTCAGCTCGGCCAGGAAGCGCGCGACGATGGCGGCAAAACTGAGCCGCTCGCCATTGATGCGGCGCTCCTCGTGCAGCAGCGGCGTGCCGAGCAGGCTTTTCAGCGCCCGCATGAAGCGGCCTTCCTCGCCCTCGATCAGGGCCCGGGTGGCGCTGTGGCCGATGCGCATGGCGCGCGGACTTTCGGCGAAGAACACCGCGGTCGGTAGGGTGCGTTCGCCCGGCTCCATCTCCACCAGCCAGGGCCGGCCCGCCACTGCCACGCCCGCGGCGGAGTTGGAGGTGCCGAAGTCGATGCCGAGGGTCCGGGGCGCGGTCATGGTCTGCTCCTGTCGGGAAGTGCGGAAGCTGGCCTGCGTACAGCGATGCCGGGCGCGGATCAAGTCCCGCCGAGAACCCGGGCAGCTTGGCCTTGCCAAGCCTGCCCCGCTTCGCATACTGCGGGCGTCAACCCCGGCACCGGCAGCTTGCGGCTTCCGGCGCGCCTCCCCTCCAGCGAAAAACGGACCGGTGACACCATGGCCCAAGCCCCGAAATCCCCTCTTCTTGCGGTGCTGATCGACGCCGACAACATCTCCGCCAAGTTTGCCGAGGCGATGTTCGAGGAGATCGCTTCCTTCGGCGAGGCCAGCATCCGCCGCATCTACGGCGACTTTGCCGGCGGCGGCCCGCAGGGCTGGAACAAGGACAAGCTGGCCAACTTGGCCATCGTGCCGCACCAGCAGTTTGCCCATACCACGGGCAAGAACGCCTCCGACATCGCGCTGGTGATCGACGCGATGGACATCCTGCACTCGGGCCGTTTCGACGGTTTCGTGCTGATCTCCTCGGACAGCGATTTCACCCGGCTTGCCAGCCGCATCCGCGAGCAGGGGCTGGACGTCTACGGCATGGGCATGCGCAAGACGCCCGCCGCCTTCGTGAAGGCCTGCAAGCGGTTCATCTACGTGGAGAACCTGGTCGAGGAGGCGGGCAAGCCGAAGCCGAAGGCACCGAGGGGCGACGCGGCCGGCGCGGCGGCCGAACCGGTGCTGAAAGACCCCGCCAAGCTGGTGATCCGCGCGATGGATGCGATCAACCAGGAGGACGAATGGTATCCGCTGGGCCAGATCGGCCAGTACATCACCCAGGCGGCCCCCGACTTCGACACCCGCAGCTACGGCAAGCGCAAGCTGAGCGACCTGATCAATTCGTTGAAGATATTCGAAACCCGCAAGGGCGAGGGCAACCAGCTCTTGGTGCGGCGGCTGGACTAAGGAGAGGGGGCGTCCAGCCCGGCCCTTGCGCCGGGCTGGTCTGCCAAGAGGAAAACGGCCTTAGCCCCGTGCAGCAAGCCGCGCGTCGATGGCGCACGCGGGGGCGGTCCGAAGGGTATTGATTGGCAGTTGGCCCCGGCCAGGTCCGTGCTCCCGTCTCGAAGACGCACCAAGCCTCAGCCAAATCGCTGCCGCGCGGGTGCGCGCCGGCGATGCGCGTCGGCCCGTCGGCCTTGTTCCGCGCTCGGCGTCAGCTGCAAGCGGGCGTTTGGCGCGGTTGCGCCGGAAATGGCGCGGCGCGCCGTATTCCAATGTGCGGAAGCTAACCAGGAAAAAATCTGGCCAGCCCATAAAAAAACACGGGGCGCGCAAACGCCCCGTGCCGGATACCGCCCGGAGCGCCAAGGCGCCCCGGCAGGAGCTGGCTTAGGCCAGTTCCAGGTTGGTAGCAGATTCGCGGCCGTCGCGGCCGGCTTCGATTTCGAAGGTAACGGCCTGGCCGTCCTTCAGTTCACGCAGGCCTGCGCGCTCAACCGCGGAGATGTGCACGAACACGTCGTTCGAGCGGCCTTCCGCCTCGATGAAGCCGAAGCCTTTGGTTGCGTTGAACCATTTCACTTTGCCATTTGCCATGGAGATGTTCCTTTTGTTTTGTGTCGCCCGCGACATGCGGCGATCCGGTAGCCCAACGTCGAATGCTGAGCCGTAAGGAACAGGAGTCGAAACTAAGATTACTGCGGTTGTATGCCCGGATGCGCGGCGGATTGCAAGGGAAATCTCCGGCTGCCGCGGCTGGGTGCCTGCGCAGGGAAAAAGGCACTGAAGAACCGGGACGAAAAAGGGCGCCCCCGAAGGGCGCCCTCTGTGATTCGGCTGCGGTGCGGATCAGCAGCTGTAGTACATGCCGAACTCGACCGGGTGCGGGGTGTGCTCGAACAGCTGCACCTCTTCCATCTTCAGCGCGATGTAGCCGTCGATCTGGTCCTTGGTGAAGACGTCGCCCTGCAGCAGGAAGTCGTGGTCCGCCGCCAGTGCGTCCAGCGCTTCGCGCAAGGAGCCGCAGACGGTGGGGATGCCTTCCAGCTCCTCGGCCGGCAGGTCATAGAGGTTCTTGTCCATCGCTTCGCCCGGGTCGATCTTGTTGCGGATGCCGTCCAGGCCGGCCATCAGCAGTGCGGCAAAGCACAGGTAGGGGTTTGCCGACGGATCGGGGAAGCGGGCCTCGACGCGCTTGGCTTTCGGGCTTTCGGTCCACGGGATGCGGACGCAGCCGGAGCGGTTGCGGGCGGAGTAAGCCCGCAGCACCGGCGCCTCGAAGCCCGGGATCAGGCGCTTGTAGGAGTTGGTCGAGGGGTTGGTGAAGGCGTTGAGCGTCTTCGCGTGCTTCAGGACGCCGCCGATGAACCACAGCGCCTCGTCCGAGAGGTCCGCATATTTGTCGCCTGCAAACAGCGGCTTGCCGTCCTTCCAGATCGACATGTTCACGTGCATGCCGGTGCCGTTGTCGCCGTAGATCGGCTTGGGCATGAAGGTCGCGGTCTTGCCGTAGGCATGGGCCACGTTGTGGATCACGTATTTGTACTTCTGCAGCTCGTCGGCCTGCTTGGTCAGCGTGTCGAAGATCAGCCCCAGCTCGTGCTGGCAGGAGGCAACCTCGTGGTGGTGCTTGTCCACCTTCATGCCGAGCCGCTTCATGGTCGACAGCATTTCCGAACGCAGGTCCTGCGATTCGTCGGTGGGGTTCACCGGGAAATAGCCGCCCTTCAGGCCCGGGCGGTGGCCCATGTTGCCCATTTCATATTCGGTGTCGGTGTTCCAGGAGGCGTCGGTGGCGTCGACCTCGTAGGAGACCTTGTTGATCGAGTTCGAGAAGCGCACGTCGTCGAACAGGAAGAACTCCGCTTCCGGGCCCATGTAGGCAGCGTCGCCGATGCCGGAGGATTTCAGATAGGCCTCGGCTTTCTGGGCAGTGCCGCGCGGGTCGCGCTCATAAGCTTCGCCGGTGTCGGGCTCGACGATCGAGCAGTGGATGCACAGGGTCTTTTCCGCGTAGAACGGATCGACATAGGCGGACTCGGTGTCGGGGATCAGTTTCATGTCGGAGTTTTCGATCGACTTCCAGCCGGCAATCGACGAGCCGTCGAACATGAAGCCTTCTTCCAGGAAGTCCTCGTCAACCAGATCGACATCGACGGTCACATGCTGCAGCTTGCCGCGCACGTCGGTGAAGCGGATGTCGACATAGGCGATGTCGTCGTCCTTGAGTGTCTTGAGAACTGCGTCTGCGCTCATTCCCTCTGTCCTTCTTGATAAGTTGTCTTGCGTGTTTTTTGCCAGGCCTTGACGGCTTACAGCGCGTCCGGGCCGGTCTCGCCGGTGCGGATGCGGATCGCCTGCTCGACGGGCGAGACGAAAATCTTGCCGTCGCCGATCTTGTCGGTCTTGGCAGCGTCGATGATCGCTTCGATGGCCGGTTCGACCTGATCGTCGTCCAGCACCACCTCGACCTTCACCTTGGGCAGGAAGTCGACGACATATTCGGCGCCGCGGTAGAGCTCGGTGTGGCCCTTCTGGCGGCCGAAGCCCTTGACCTCGATCACCGAGAGACCCTGGACGCCAACGTCCTGCAACGCTTCCTTCACCTCGTCCAGTTTGAATGGCTTGATGATGGCTTCGATCTTTTTCATGGTGCGGGGCTCCTCACGACCTTGTTGCAGGTGTCATTTCACTTCTAAATGAAGCCAGCAATGCGCAGGGGCGGGGTTGCCGCAATTGCGGCCATATTTTCAGCGTGACTGCCTAAAAAATAATCAAAGCGCCCAGAAACTGCGCAGAATTGAATCGAGGAAGGGCAAGACATGACTGAACTGCTGACCGCAGCCCAGATGCGGGCCATCGAACAGGCCGCCATCGAGTCCGGCGAGGTGACGGGGCTGGAGCTGATGGAGCGCGCCGGGCAGGGGGTGGTCGAGGCCATCTTCGAGGAATGGCCGGAGCTGGCGGATCAGCGGGGGCCGGCCCCGTCGTCCATTGGTCGCTCGGACCAATGGCGCAACCAAGAACGACCCCTGGGATATTTCACGCCAGAAGAAGGCGCGCGGCGGGCAGTGGTTTTGTGCGGGCCAGGCAACAACGGCGGCGACGGGTTCGTGGTGGCGCGGCTCCTGAAGGAGCGCGGCTGGGCGGTGGAGGTGTTCCTATACGGCGATGCGGACAAGCTGCCGCCGGATGCGAAGGTGAATTATGAGCGGTGGCGGGAGCTGGGAGGCGTGAGCGATCTACTCAGCTGCCGGGAAATTAAGCTATTAGGCGGGCATAACAAAAAGACCCGCGTCTGGTCAGAAAAACCATTGCAGCAATGGCAAGGTGCAATGCTGATTGATGCATTGTTCGGTACAGGTGTCAGCCGTCCGATGGATGAAGAACTCAGAGAAGTGATCCGCGACATTGAACTCCAGTCAGGTGCAGAGAAGCGTGTGGCGATTGACATGCCAAGCGGCCTGCACTCGGACACAGGCGTTTTCGTCGATTTCGCGCCATGCGAACTGAATGAAATGTGGGAAGCAGTCGAGTTCGTTCCTATCGAAGCCGACCTCACTGTAACATTTCATCTGCCGAAGAGAGGCCAGGTTATGAGAGATGGTGTAAAAGCCTGCGGGAAATTGGTCGTAAAGAGTATTGGGCTTTAAATGTCTTAGAGACTATGAGACCGCAAGGAACAGAGATGCAGCCTATTGCTGAAGAAAACCTGCCCGACCTTACCAAGGCTTCTGGCCACAAATTTTCCCACGGCCACGCGTTGGTGCTGTCCGGCGGCGCGGGCAAGACCGGCGCCGCGCGGCTGGCGGCGCGCGGGGCGCTGCGGATCGGGGCCGGGCTGGTCACCGTCGGCTCGCCGCGCTCGGCGATGTTTGAGAACGCCGCGCAGCTCACCGCGATCATGCTGCGGCAGATCGACGGCGCGCATGGGGTCAGCGAACTCTTGGAGGACAAGCGCTTCAACGCGGTCTGCCTTGGCCCCGGCCTCGGGCGCGGTGCCGATACCCAGGCGCTGGTGATGGCGGTGCTGAAGGAAGGCCGCGCCACCGTCCTGGACGCGGATGCGCTCACCCGGTTCGAGCTGAAGCCGCAAGCGCTGTTCGAGATCCTGCATGAAGACTGCGTCCTCACTCCGCATGGCGGTGAATTTGCCAAGCTGTTCCCGGATCTCGCCGAGAAGCTGAACGCGCCTGCTGCGACAGGCCCTGCCTATTCCAAGGTGGACGCCACCCGCGAGGCCGCTAGGCGGGCGGGCTGCGTCGTGCTGTACAAGGGGCCGGACACGGTGATTGCCGCGCCGGACGGGCGCTGCTCGGTCAATTCCGCCCATTACGAGCGGTCTGCGCCTTGGCTTGCCACCGCCGGGGCCGGGGACGTGCTGGCGGGTTTTATCACCGGGCTGCTGGCGCGCGGGTTTGCCCCGATGCAGGCGGCAGAAACCGCTGCATACATCCATGTGGACTGCGCGCGGGAGTTCGGCCCCGGCCTGATCGCCGAAGACCTGCCAGAACAGATCCCCGCAGTTTTGCGCAGGCTGGGCGTTTAAGGCCCGCTCAGGGGGCTCAGGCGGCGGGGCGGAGGCCGCCGGCAGCCTGGGCAGCGGCCAGCTCCATCCCGCCGGCGGAGATCACATGCGGGCGGTCGAACTCGAGGATATGCAGCGTCAGCATCCGCAGGCCGAGGTCGCGGGCGCTCTCGCCATCGGCCAGCTCATAGGCGGGCACCACTGCCTGCGGCTGGCCGAACATCGCCTGCGCGCGCCAGCCGCGGATCAAGAGCTTCTGGTCCCAGGGCAGGATCAGCCCGGGAGCGCTGCTGCCCTCCGCCGGTGCAAAACCCACGGCCTGCACCAGCGCCTGGCGGCTGCGCACTGCGGCGACGCAGGCCTCGCCGCGGCGGCTGGCGACCAGGTTGCCGGGGCGCAGATCCTCCACCGGAAAGCTGCCATCGAGGCCCTTTACCAGGGTGCCCGCGGGCAGGCTGACGCTTTGGGCGCCAAGGAACTGGCGCAGGGAATGGGGCAGGGCCGGAGGCGTGCGCAGGGGCGCGGATGCAAAGGATTTCATCTTGGGTCTCGCTCTTGATGCCTCGGATATCTTTGTTTTTATCTAAAATACGGTAAATTCCGGGGATGCTCCCAGCTTTTTCGGCGAAATTCCGCGCAAAGCCCCGGTTTTGCCAGAAGATTGTTGCCGGATTGCACAGCCGCTCCGCGGCTGCGTTTTACGCTCGCATCTGCGGCCGGGCTTTGTTATTGAGCGCGGCACGCGGGCGCTGAAGCGCCTGCGGGACCGTGCGGGTGTGGCGGAATTGGTAGACGCACCAGATTTAGGTTCTGGCGCCGCAAGGCGTGGGGGTTCAAGTCCCTTCACCCGCACCATCCCCCTTCGCAGCAATCGGCAGGCGCAAAACGGCGGGCGCAAGCGCTCCGGACCGGCGCGGGCCCGGCTGCGGCAGGTGGTTCGGGAGACGGGGCGGCTGGTAGGCCCGGCAGGATTCGAACCTGCAACCAAAGCGTTATGAGCGCTCTGCTCTAACCGTTGAGCTACAGGCCCGCCATGGCCGAGTGGTTAGAAGAAAGCGGCCCCCGGGGTCAAGCCAAGAATGCGCCCTTTGCTGCCGCCGCCACAGGCCTGCCGCTGCGGCAGCAATCGCGTGTTCCCTTCGCGCCTGCCTTGCGCTAAAGCCTGCCGCAACGTTGTGGAAGGAGTCTGAGGATGACCAGCGGCAAGAACGGCCTGACCTATGCGGACGCAGGTGTGGACATTGATGCGGGCAACGCATTGGTGGACCGGATCAAGCCGGCCGCCAAGCGCACCAACCGCTCCGGTGTGATGAGCGGGCTGGGCGGTTTCGGCGCGCTGTTCGACCTCAAGGACGCAGGCTACTCGGACCCGATCCTGGTCGGCGCGACCGATGGCGTCGGCACTAAGCTGCGCATCGCCATCGACACCGGCCATGTGGATGGCGTCGGCATCGACCTGGTTGCCATGTGCGTGAACGACCTGGTCTGCCAGGGCGCCGAGCCGCTGTTCTTCCTGGATTATTTCGCCACCGGCAAGCTGGAAACCGAAACTGCCGCCCGCATCATCGAGGGCATCGCCGAGGGCTGCGTGCGCGCAGGCTGTGCGCTGATCGGCGGCGAGACCGCGGAGATGCCGGGCATGTATCCGGCCGGTGACTTCGACCTCGCAGGCTTTGCCGTCGGCGCGATGGAGCGCGGCACGGCGCTGCCCGAGGGCGTGCGCGAGGGCGACGTGCTCTTGGGCCTGGCCTCGGACGGGGTGCATTCCAACGGCTACTCGCTGGTGCGCAAGCTGGTCGAAGTCTCGGGCCTGGGCTGGGAGGCGGACAGCCCCTTCGGCGAGGGCACGCTGGGCGCGGCGCTGCTGACGCCGACCCGGCTCTACGTCAAGCAGTGCCTCGCCGCGGTGCGGGCAGGCGGCGTGCATGCGCTCGCCCATATCACCGGCGGCGGGCTGACCGAGAACCTGCCGCGGGTGCTGCCCGAGGGGCTGGGCGCGGACATCGACCTCGATGCATGGGAGCTGCCCGGCGTGTTTCGCTGGATGGCGGAGACCGGCAATATCTCAGAGGCCGAGATGCTCAAGACCTTCAACTGCGGCATCGGCATGATCCTCTCGGTCGCGGCGGAACGCGCCGACGCGCTGACCGAACTGCTGGAGGGTGAGGGCGAGCAGGTCAGCCGCCTCGGCACCGTCACCTCTGGTGCCGGCATGCGCTACGCGGGCAGCCTGCTGTGACCAAAAAGCGGGTCGCGATCCTGATTTCCGGCGGCGGCTCTAATATGGTGTCGCTGCTGGAGAGCATGACCGGCGATCACCCGGCGCGGCCGTGTCTGGTGCTGGCCAATAACGCCGGTGCCGGCGGGCTGGCCAAGGCCGCCGCTGCGGGGGTGCCGGTGGCGGTTGTGGATCACCGGCCCTATGGCAGCGACCGCGCCGCGTTTGAAGCCGAGCTGGTCAAGCCGATCCTCGCTGCGGATGCCGATATCGTTTGCCTGGCCGGGTTCATGCGGGTGCTGACGGCCGGGTTCGTGGCGCACTTCGAGGGGCGGATGCTGAACATCCACCCCTCGCTGCTGCCGAAATACAAGGGCTTGCACACTCACGCCCGCGCGCTGGAGGCGGGCGATGCCGAGCACGGCTGCACCGTGCATGAGGTGACGCCGCGGCTCGACGACGGCCCGGTGCTCGGTCAGGCGCGGGTCCCGGTGGTGCCGGGCGATACGCCCGAAACCCTGGCCGCACGGGTGCTGGAGCAGGAACACCGGCTTTATCCCGCGGTGCTGCGCCGCTATGCGCAGGGCGACCGCCGGCTGGTCACACTGCCCTGAGATCAGCGCGCGGCGGCCGAATTGCCGCGCCACTCAAGCGCAGAGGCAGCAGGGGCACCGGTGCTGTCCGCGGGCTCAGGCGCCATCAGGGCCGGAATCCCCAAGAGCAGCAGCAGGGCAAGCCCGGCCAACAGGGCGCGGACGGCGGCCCGCTCATGGCGGGCGTTCAGCTCCGGGAAGGCGGGGCGGCCGGGGCAGGGGCTGTGCAGGTCGGATACGGTCATGGCTCTGGTCTCCGCTAAGGGCGTTGGAACGGTGCAGGGTCAACTTACGCCCGGGTTGCGCATTCTCAAAATGAATGTTTGACGACGGTTTCATCACGAACTGAAATACGTTCAGCGCCGGGCATTTGCATCCGTCCCGCCCCGGGCGTTTCCCGTCCCCCATACGCGCGGGAAACCCGCAGCGCCCCGCTCCTCCTGTTTGCATTGCCCCCGCCTTCCGCGTATCAACCTCGGGATCAACTTCTTAACCAGAATAAAGCCGCTATTGATGAAAACCCTCACAACCACCAAAGACCTCGAAGCCTTCTGCGAGGCTGCGGCGCAGCACGCCTACGTCACGGTGGACACCGAATTTCTGCGCGAGCGCACATATTACTCCAAACTTTGCCTGGTGCAGCTGGCCTATCCCGGCGACGGCGAGAGTGACGCCGTGCTGGTCGATCCACTGGCCGACGGGATCTCGCTGGAGCCGCTTTATGCGCTGTTCCGCAACGAGAACGTGGTGAAGGTCTTCCACGCCGCGCGGCAGGATCTTGAGATCTTCTGGGTCGAGGCGGGCGTGTTCCCGCAGCCGCTGTTCGACACCCAGGTGGCGGCGATGGTCTGCGGCTTCGGCGAGCAGGCGGGTTATGAGACGCTGGTGCGCAAGATTGCGCGGCAGGGGCTGGACAAGAGCTCGCGCTTCACCGACTGGTCGCGCCGCCCGCTGAGCGAGGCACAGAAAGCCTACGCGCTGGCCGACGTCACCCACCTGCGGCAGATCTACGAATTCCTCTCTGGCGAGCTGGAGAAAAGCGGACGTTCCCATTGGGTTGCGGAAGAGCTGCAGGTGCTGACCGATCCCGCCACCTACGACATCCGCCCCGAAGAGGCCTGGCGCCGGGTCAAGACCCGCACCAACTCGGCCAAGTTCCTTGCCGTGGTGCGCGAACTGGCCGCCTTCCGCGAGGAATACGCCCAGTCAAACAACGTGCCGCGCAACCGGGTGTTCAAGGACGACGCGCTGGTGGAGCTGGCTTCGACCAAGCCGCGCACCGGGGCTGATCTGGGCGGCTCTCGCCTGCTGTTGCGCGAGGCCCGCAAGGGCGCGATTGCCGAGGGCATCCTGGAGGCGGTTGCGCGCGGCGTGAACTGCCCGCCGGAGAAGATGCCCCAGCCCGACCGCAGCAAGGAGAAGCTGCAGGTGAACCCGGCGCTTGCCGATCTGCTGCGGGTGCTCCTGAAAGCCAAGACCGAGGCCGAGGGCGTTGCTGCCAAGCTGATCGCCCCGAGCGCCGACCTGGACGCGATTGCCGCGGGCCAGCGCGACGTGCCCGCGCTCACCGGCTGGCGCCGGGAGGTCTTCGGCGCCGATGCGCTGCGGCTCTGCGACGGCCGGATCGGCCTTGCCGCCAATGGCCAAGCGGTGAAGGTGGTGGAGCTCTGAGCCTGGAACTCTGAGCCTGGGGCTTTGCGCCTTTCAAGACACCGCAATTAAAGAAAACGCCCGTACTCCGGCTCATCCCTCTGCAGACTTAAATGCAAAGGGATGGCGGATCTCCACCGGGCGTGCTGCTGTGAAGGCCCCGCAAATATCTTCGGGGCACTATCGGCGCCTATTCCGGACATTCGGAAAAAGAAATAAGCCGCGCGCCGGCGGCGCGTGCGGAGGCAATCCGGCGGGTCATAGCCGGTCTCCTCAGCGGTGTGGTTTACGCAAAACCACTGTTGAGACCTGAGACCCGGTTATGGCCGCCCGCTGCGCGATTTGAGGGCTGCGCGCGTGGCCATAACCTCTCAGCGGTTAATCTTCCCGACGTGCTACGGCAGGGAATTCATCTCGCGTGACCTCGGTTTCTGGGCCTATGCCAACGGTGTCACCCTGGACCTCTCACGGTCCGGCAAACCCGCGGACAACGGCTTCATCGTAGCTTTCAACAGCCGTTTGCGTCCGGAAAGCCTCAACGCATCATGGTTCTTGTCAATGGATGATGCCCGTACACGGATTAACTATTGGAAGGCTGATTACATCGAAACCAGGCCGCATTCTTCGCTCGGAAACTTGACGCCGGGCGAACTTGCCGCCCAACTGAAGAAAGCCCGAGAAGTCGCATGACGCCCGGGCCAGAAATGGGGTGAGCTCCAGGAGCCGGAGATCTCTCAATCAGGCCGGTCCAATGTTCCGCGAGGGCACCAACCTGGCCCGGGAGCCCGCGGCTGCGCTGACGGCGCTTGAGGCTCAGCCTGCGCAACGCAGCTTCAATGCGCGCGTGACCGCAGCGGCAGCGTCAATGCACCCATAGCCAAACAACCTGGAATGGCCATCAGCGTCATAATCGTCCGCAGCTCCGATCTTCCGCGCCGTTTCCTCGATAATCTGCCGGACTTCCGCAGCAGTGAGGTCAGGGTTCGCGCTAAGAACCAATGCAACGGCCCCTGCTGCCAGCGGACAGGCGCTGGATGTTCCCCCGAACGAGAAATCATAGTCGCCCGCGGCATACCCCATGGGCCTGAGGATTCCGTGCGCATCAATGTATGTGCCCCGGACATCAGAGGTGACGATCCCCCATCCGCCCCTGCCGCTTGACGGCGCGCAAATTGAAATTTCATCGCCAAAGTTAGAGTAGTTGGCCCTTTCGTCCCGGCTGGTGGAAGCCGCCACCGCCACTACGTCGCGATGTACGGCGAAGCCATCCAAACTGTTGGGGAGGTCGTTCACGTCACGGTTGGAATTCCCGGCCGCGAACAAAATAACAGTCCCCTTGCCCGACCGCCCGTTCCGGGCGCACCGCGAAATCGCTTTGCTGATACGGCTGTGCAGCGGAAAAACCGCTGCCTGGGCGCCCCAGCTGCAGCTGAGTACCCAGGCGCCGTTTTCAGTCATGTGATCAAACCACTTCGCAACGCCCCGCGGTTCAAGGTTCGGCCCCCAGCGAACGGGAATGAGCTGAGCGTTCGGTGCGGCCCCGATAACATCGCCATGACCCGCACTTGCTGCTGCGACTCCGGCGCATGCGGTTCCGTGCCAAGCCCCTTGGTCGTGGCTGTGAAGGTTGGGGACCGGGCTTACATCGATTGACTGGCGCGTGAAGTCCCATGGATGAATGGCTTTTGAGGCAAGATCAGGGTGTGTAAGATCGAACCCGTCGTCGATTACTCCAATGACTGCATTGGGGTTTCCGAGATTGCCGAGTGTTTCCCACGCTTGGATGATACGGGCGTCAGCCCCCTCCTTAAACCCGACACTGTGACCGCCATGACGCCCGGTGTTTCGCAAGTGCCATTGGCGGTCGAGCAGCCTGTCGATGGGCAAGTCCAGTGCTTTGAGGCTGCCCGGTGTCGCGAGATCCGGTTCAGCGATCGCGACTGCGTCTTCATCGAGAAGCTTTGCGCAAACACCAACAGCGTCGTCGTCTTCGCTGCTGACCCGCACGGTCAACGCGCCATCTGGCTCCGCCTCGACGAGTTGAAGCGCGTATTTGTCGATCACGGCCTGGCGGGCTTCAGTGGTCGCATCATCTGCAAACTCAAGGTAGATGGTGCCTTCCGGAACGAACGGCACGTTGTCGTCCGACGTGTAATAGACAGCAACTTCCTGCCCGACGCTGGCCGCACTTCGCAAAGTGCCCCGCTCCTTGCGGATGGTGGCTGCGTCCGCATCTATTTCCACGATTTCATAGGTTCCCAAGGGCTCCCGGCGCTGAATTGCCTGCCGCCGGGCAAGAGCCTCAAGTTCCATTTGCAGGGCACGGTCCGCACCGGCGCGCGGGCGAAGGGCGATCTGGTTCCGGCTTTTTTTCAGCTCGACTTTTGTCCCGCCAATATCGAGAGTGTAACGTTCCATGGCTCCCTCCAAACGATGTAAAAACATGCTTCTGCCGGCGGCCAGCTGCTCTGTATCCCTGCCTGGGATGCATGTGTGCGGAGGCAGAAAGACCGGCACTTCGCTGTCTGGCGGCGTTTGCGGACGGCCACGGGCAGTCAACCTGAAGTATATCAGATTGAAGCCCTGGAAGCGACTGCTTGTTCGGGCCCGGTTGCAACTCAGGCTTCGCACGCACCTGAGACTCTGTTGCACAAATCGGGTGTCGGCCGCGTGTCAATCGGCACGGAACTTTACCTCTATAGGCCTCCAAAATTGCCCCCTGTTTGACGCGCGGTTCGCTGGCCCGGTGCGGCGAAGCCTCCATACAGCGAAGCCGTGTCGGGCCAGCGCCGGCCCGGCTACTCCCGGGTTTTGAAGCGCCACCTCCCGTTGCCTGTTTCGGCGATGCCGCAATGGCGGGTAAGGGGGGCGAGCAGTGCGGTGGTTATCTTGGCGCCGCCGAAAACCGCGGGCCATTCGGCGGAGTCTTGGCTGGCCGTCACGACGAACGGCCTTGGTAACTCGACTCGCCGGCCCCTTTCGCCACAGGCAGCTTGGCAATCGTCACTTGGTATATGAACGGGCGTGCCGGTCGGCGTGGCCTTGAACCGGTGGCGGCTCACGCCTCGCTCTCACTGATCCCGGCGTTCAGCAGATCGCCCCCTCCCGGCAGCATGCTGCGCATGCGCCTGCCGGGCAATGGATGATCTGTTGCGGTTCGTGCTGATGATTTACCGCTGTGGCGATGGTCTCATCGCAGGCGGCCTTCATGCCGCGGCACTTCAGCCGGGTTGTGCCGGAGGCACGCCTTCGGCGTGACGCGTCTACCAGTGAGCCAGCGAGGCGCCACTGGTTCGACCCCACTGGCGAACGATCTTTCCATGATTGAGTCTCCTTAGGCTGTCATAGTTTGCATTCGGATACGGATTCGCAGGTCAGTCGCGTCGTGGTACAGGCAGCATCCAGCGTGACGCGACGGGCATATCTATGATCAGCGGCGGCGGCGGCTCACGGGTTTTGTTGCGCAAACCGGGCTTTGAGCGCAGTTCGCTTTCCCGAACGGATTTAACCTGCGGCCTCTGTGACGGATATGCCGCTAGCGGTGCAGCGGTTGAGAACGGCGGCGCCGGCTCGGGCTTCCGCGACCTGGCGGCCGAAGCCCTTCGCCATGAGACTTGGCCCCAACAGCTTCACACAATGCATCTTGGTTCCGGCGCGGCTCCGGCGGGGGCATCCGCTCCATCGTCGCCAGATGGCTCGGCCGAGGTATCGCGAAGCATTGATCGCCTCGTTCCGGGCGATCATTGCCGGCAGGCGATTTCTGAAAGAAATCTGCCGAGAGGGGCCCCCGCGCTCGCGGGCTTCCATGGCTTGGCGTTCTTGCGCGGGGGTATGACGGCATGCGCGCCGCGCGCTGCAATGGCATCATCGATCCCGGCGGCGATTTCATCCGCCTGGTGCTCTGTCCGGATCAGGATCAGGGTCAGGATCAGGGTCATACCGTTGCGCAGAACCTCCAGCGCCCTCCGGTCATCAGGTTTGAGGCGGGAAGGACCTGCGGCCGCAGCCCGCCGTTTCGCCAGTCGGCTCACCCGGCGGTCTATGCGGTCCTGGGATTCGCGGCCAAGGCCAACACGTATCAAATCGCTTTCCCAGCGGAGCCGACCGTCAGGATCGTCCGGGTTAGGGGCTCGATGCCGCGTTCAAGCGCGCGGCGCTCTTTCAGGAACCATTCCAGGCGGGGCTCAGCTAAGCCGTTGTTTCAAAAAAACCACCGGCCGATGATCGGCCGGTGGAAAATAACCCTGTGCCAGAATGGTCAACCCCGCCCCTCAATGGCAACGAATTCGCGGGTGGGACAGCCCCGCGAACAGCAAACACCCGATCTCCGGCGGGCATTTCCCTGTTCCGGGAGCTGCCGCGCGATCAGTTGCGGCGGCTCTCGCGGGCGTTCGCGGCGGCGGTCACCCGGATGGTGCCGATGCCCGCAAGCGTTTCGGCGCTCACGGTGCGGGCTGCGCGCAGGGTGCGGCTCGCGGGCGGCCCGACGCGGGTCCGCCAGCCCGGCAGCACGGCGCGCAACTCATAGGCCAGCACGCCCTCCGGCGCGCTTTCCGCCCGGCGCAGTTCGACGTCAAAAGCGCCCTGGCGGCTGGCGAGCCCCGTGGCCTGGATGATCGCACCCCCCGGCGTGCGTTCGATGCTGAGCCCGGTCACCTCGGCCACCAGCTGGCTGTTGTCTTCCGCATCAGGGCGGCTGAACAGGCCGGAGCGCTCACGCTCCGCCGGAATGAGCGGATTGCCGTCTGCCGCATGCTGCTGCGGCGCCGGTTCCGAGCCGCTGAACCAATTGACGGGGTTCACCCGCGACTCGCGCAGGCCGCAGCCCGAGACCACCAGCGCGGCCGCCAAAGTCAAGGAAATCGGTCTAATCATATGTCCCCGCCGGTTTGAAATGCCCCCGCAAGTGGTTACCCGATCGCGGCGCGCTTGAAAAGCTGTTGAAAAGGTCCTGTCCGCGGCTTAGGTGCATCAGTAAGCGAAGTGCAGACGACCCGGGAAGACACGAGACATGGCCACCGAAGCCTTTGAAGAGATTGTCGAGGATTTCGAGTTCCTGGAGGACTGGGAAGACCGCTACCGCCATGTCATCGAAGCGGGCAAGGCGATGCAGCCGCTGGACGACGCGCTGAAAGTCCCCGCCACCAAGGTCGACGGCTGCGCCAGCCAGGTTTGGCTGCATGCGACCGTCGAGAAGGGCAGGTTCCATTTCGACGGCGACAGCGACGCGCTGATCGTGCGCGGGCTGATTGCGGTGCTGCGCAAGCTTTACAACGGGCTGCCCCTGCCGGAAGTCGTGGCGGTGGATGCGAAGACGGAACTCGGCCGGCTCGGGCTGCATGATCATCTCTCGGCCCAGCGCTCAAACGGGCTGCGCGCGATGATCGGGCGGATCCGCGAAACCGCGATGGCACAGGCCTGAGGCCGGGGTTGCGGGCGAGGGGCCGGCCCCTCGCGCTCCCCGGGGTATTTTCAGTCAGAAAGGGGCAGGGGCTGAAGCGCCTGCGGTAGTGCAGGCGGTTAACGGGCCCAGTTCTGCATCGCGGTCTCCAGGCCGCCATAACCGGTGTGGCGGTGCTCGAAGGCGAGGCCCATGCGCGCGGCGCAGTGGCGCGCCTTTTCCACGAGCGCCGGGTCTTTCGTCTGCGACTGGTAGACCAGCGTTGTGTAATTGCCGAACACCATGTCGCGCAGCTCCGGGTGCCTGTCCAGCCCCATCGGCTTCCAGACAAAGGCGTCGAACTGCTTGACCAGGAAATCGGTGAGGTAGAAGGCGGTGATTTCGCCTGCTTCCGTGCGGGCGGCGAAGGTCTCGTTGCCCTCGAAGAAGGAATAGCAGTGCGGCCCTTCGACCATTTCCACGCCCAGTTCGGCGCATTTGCGCTCCAGCGCGCCGCCGGTGCCGCAGTCGGCGTAGACCACGCAGATCTTTTCATAGGACGCGGAGTGATGCGCCACCGCCTGTTCCACCGCCGTCACGATCTGGTCCGGGTAGAGGTGCAGCTTGGCAGGCAGGCAGGTGAGATCGAGGTGGGAGAGCCCGTTCAGCTCCTTGATCGCCAGGATCTCGCGCGCCAGCGCGCCGCAGGCAATGAGCAGGATGCGGCCGGATTTCCTCTCCGGGGCGGCCAGGCCCCGTTCGGTGAGGGAGCGCTCTTCCAGGCTCTGCCCGCCGGGCGGGCGGAACGCAGCCCGCTCGCTCAAGCGGGCTGCGCGTCCCTTGCGGGCCAAGTCAGGCGCTCAGGGCGTTGTGCTTGCGCGCGACGAAGGATTTTGCGGTTTCCACCGCGACCGCCGCATCGCGGCAGTAGGCATCGGCGCCGATCGCCTTGCCGAATTCCTCGTTCAGCGGCGCACCGCCCACCAGCACGATGTAGTCGTCGCGCTTGCCCTGTTCGATCATCGTGTCGATCACCACCTTCATGTAGGGCATGGTGGTGGTCAGCAGCGCCGACATGCCGAGGATGTCGGGTTTGTGCTCCTCCAGTGCCTCCAGGTAGTTTTCGACCGGGTTGTTGATGCCGATGTCGACGACCTCGAAGCCCGCGCCTTCCATCATCATCGACACCAGGTTCTTGCCGATGTCGTGGATGTCGCCCTTCACCGTGCCGATCACCATCGAGCCCATGCGCGGCGCGCCGGTTTCCGCGAGCAGCGGCTTCAGGATCGCCATGCCGCCCTTCATCGCGTTGGCCGCCAGCAGCACTTCCGGCACGAACAGGATGCCGTCGCGGAAGTCGGCGCCGACGATGGTCATGCCGCCGACCAGCGCCTTGGTCAGGATGTCATAGGGCTGCCAGCCGCGTTCGAGCAGGATATTGACCCCTTCCTCGATCTCCTCCCTGAGACCGTCGTAGAGGTCATCAAACATCTGCTGGACAAGTTCCTCGTCGTCGAGTTCCGAGAGGATGATGTCTTCTTCGTCCGACATGCGCCTATTCCTTGCTGGCGGGGAATCCCCGGTGTTGGCCTGAGTTGGGGACTTTTGTGACAGAATGCCGCCCCGGGACTGCATTATTTGCGACATAGCCGCTCTCCGAACCGACCTATAGGGGCAATTGACGCGCATTGATAATGAAGATTCTGCATGGAAATTTTCGATTCCTTGCGTATGTTCTTTATTTGTTCCATTATTTACCCCAGAGTGACGCCATGACAGTCCTTGACGCCCAAGCCGCGATACGCCGCAAAGCGCGTGCCAGTCTCAGCAATGCGGCAGGCCGCTTCGATCTTGCCCGCCCCGCCGAGGATGACGGTTGGGCGCGGGAGCCGGAGCCGGACGTGATTCCCACCGAGGTGCGGGAGGAGGCGGCGCGCACGGTCATCTCCTACAACCGCTCCCCCGATCTGCCTTTCGACCGCTCGATCAACCCCTACCGGGGCTGCGAGCATGGCTGCATCTACTGTTTCGCACGGCCCAGCCACGCCTATCTGGGGCTGTCACCGGGGATGGATTTCGAAACCCGGCTCGTTGCGCGCCCGAACGCGCCGGAGGTTCTGGCGCGGGAGCTCTCGGCAAAGCGCTACCGGGTGGCGCCGATTGCGATCGGCACCAATACCGATCCTTATCAGCCCTGTGAGCGGGAGCGCGGCATCACCCGGGCCTGCCTCGAAGTGCTGCGGGACTTCGGCCATCCGGTGGCGATCGTCACCAAGGGCACGCTGGTGGAGCGCGACCTCGACATCCTGGCGCCGATGGCGGCGCGGGGGCTGGTGCGGGTGGGGATCTCGGTGACCACGCTGGATGCGGATCTGTCGCGGCGGATGGAGCCGCGGGCGCCGTCACCTGCGCGGCGGCTCGCCGCCATCCGGCGGCTGGCGGAGGCGGGCGTGCCGGTGCGGATCATGACCTCGCCGCTGGTGCCGGGGCTGACCGACCACGAGCTGGAGGCGCTGCTGGCGGCCGGGGCGGAGGCGGGCGCCGATGCCGCCAGCTGGATCATGCTGCGGCTGCCGCGCGAGGTGTCGGAGCTGTGGCAGGAATGGCTGGCCGCGCATTACCCGGACCGCGCGGCCAAGGTAATGGCAAGGCTGCGGGAGATGCACGGCGGGCGCGACTATGACCCGCGATGGGGTCACCGGATGCGGGGCGAGGGCCGCTATGCGGAGATCATCGCGCAGCGCTTCAGGGCCGCCTGCAGGCGCTTGGGGCTCGCGGAAAAATCGCCCGGCCTGCGTTGCGATCTCTTTGCGGTGCCGCCGCAGCCGGGCGACCAGCTGGCGTTGTTCTGAGCCCCGCCGGCACAGGCGGTGCATGCTGCGCGGCGCGGTGTTTTGTGCTATGCTCAGGGCCTCTGGTGAGAAGGATGGATTGCTGATGACTTCTGTAGCTGTAAGGGCGCGGGTCACTGGCCGTGTGCAGGGTGTGGCCTTCCGGGCCTGGACCCGGGCCGAGGCGCTGCGCCACGGGCTCACCGGCTGGGTGCGCAACGAGCCGGACGGATCGGTGCGGGCGCTGCTGATGGGGCCTGCACCGGGCGTGGCCGACATGCTGCGCTGCATGGGCCGGGGGCCGGGCGCCGCCTGCGTGACCCAGGTGCTCTCGGAACGCTCCGAACCGGACCCGGATGTCGAAGGGTTCCGGATCCTGCACTAGCGGGGGTGGTGCGCCCCCGGGATGCGTCCGGATGTATGCGTCCTGGGCGATGCGCCCGCGGCATAAAGCCCGGGTCGCGTGCTGCAGGCCATCGTCCGGCACGTATAACAGCCCCTGGCGGCCGGGCGCCTGGCAGGAAGGCAGGCGCCCGGTCATGTGCCAGCGGCAAGCACGCCGGCGCGGGTGCATCAAGCAGTTCTCTGTTTGCGGGATCGTCAAGTGCGGGTTCTATTGCCGTTCGGGGTCCTGGTTCTCTACGAAGTCGGTGTTTCCGCTTCCTGATGGCGTCCGGGAGCTGACCAGCCAGAATGTCATTCGCGAA
>NZ_JBMERR010000023.1:0-76688 GCF_048820915.1 Cribrihabitans pelagius
ATTGGCCGAAAGCGCTCGAAATCCACCGTGGCATTCAATGTCTCCAGCGGATCGCCACCCGCCGAGATCTCCGCCAGCCGGTCATCAACGCTCCAGAAGCCTGCTTGCCTCGACATGGCCGCCTCCCGGTTACGCGGGAAGTGAATCACGTTATCCGCCGATCAGCCAGAGGTTTCCGGAGGTGTCCAACTGGGATCGCGCGCTCCCGCCCGTCGCCCGATGCGTCAAAGCCGCATCCGCTCCGGTTGGGCGGGGCCGCGCGCGCCTCTGGCGCGCGCGGCGGCAGCGGCCCCGTGGGGCCCGCTGCGCGGCCCAAGGCCGCCAAAGGATCTTGCCCGAAGGGCAAGGCTTCTGCGGCCGCGGGAGCCCCTGCCCCGCCGGCCGCCAAGGCGCTCAGCTGCGCGCTTCGCGGATCAGTTTCAGGATGTCCTGCGCCGCTTCCGGGATGTTGGTTCCGGGGCCGAAGATGGCCTTCACGCCGGCCTTGTGGAGGAAGTCGTAATCCTGCTGCGGGATCACGCCGCCGCAGATCACGATAATGTCGCCTGCGCCTTCCGCCTTCAGCGCCTCCACCAGCTGCGGCGCCAGCGTCTTGTGGCCCGCGGCCTGACTGGAGATGCCGACCACATGCACGTCATTGTCGATGGCGTCCTGGGCGGCTTCCGCGGGCGTCTGGAACAGCGGACCCACGTCGACGTCAAAGCCGATGTCGGCAAAGGCGGTGGCAATCACCTTGGCGCCGCGGTCGTGGCCATCCTGGCCCATCTTGACCACCAGCAGACGCGGGCGGCGGCCTTCCTCGGCGGCAAAATCCTCGATCGACTTCTGGATCGCGGCAAAGCCCTCGTCGCCCTCGTAAGCGGCGCCATAGACGCCGGCCAGGGTTTTGACTTCGGCGCGGTGACGGCCGAATTCCTTTTCCATTGCCATGCTGATTTCTCCGACAGAGGCCCGGGCCCGGGCCGCCTCCACGGCGGCCTCCAGAAGGTTGCCGCCGTCCCTGGCGCGGCGGGTGAGATCATCGAGCGCCGCCTGGCAGGCAGCCTCGTCGCGGGTGCCGCGCATCTTCTGCAGACGGGCGATCTGCGCTTCGCGCACCTTGACGTTGTCGACATCGAGGATGTCGATCGGGTCTTCCTTGTCCTTGCGGTACTTGTTGACGCCGACCACGACTTCCTCGCCGCGGTCGATCATCGCCTGGCGGCGCGCCGCCGACTCCTCGATGCGGAGCTTGGGCATGCCGGACTCGACCGCCTTGGTCATGCCGCCCATCTCCTCGACCTCCTCCATCAGCGCCCAGGCCTTCTCGACCAGCTCATTCGTCAGGCTTTCGACGTAGTAGGAGCCCGCCAGCGGATCGACCACATTGGTCACTCCGGTCTCCTCCTGCAGCACCAGCTGGGTGTTGCGGGCGATGCGGGCGGAGAAATCCGTCGGCAGCGCGATGGCCTCGTCCAGCGCGTTGGTGTGCAGCGATTGGGTGCCGCCGAGCACCGCGCTCATCGCCTCATAAGCGGTGCGGATCACGTTGTTGTAGGGGTCCTGCTCCTGCAGGCTCACGCCCGAGGTCTGGCAATGGGTGCGCAGCATCTTGGAGCGCTCGTTCTTGGCCCCGAAATCGGTCATCACCCGGTGCCAAAGAGTGCGCGCGGCGCGCAGCTTGGCGATTTCCATGAAGAAATTCATGCCGATGGCGAAGAAGAAGCTGAGCCGGCCTGCGAATTTATCCACATCCATGCCCGCGTCAATCGCAGCGCGCACATATTCGCGCCCGTCCGCCAGCGTGTAGGCCAGCTCCTGCACCAGGTTCGCGCCGGCCTCCTGCATGTGGTAGCCGGAGATCGAGATCGAGTTGAACTTGGGCATCTCGTTCGAGGTGTACTCGATGATGTCCGAGATGATCCGCATCGAGGGCTTGGGCGGATAGATATAGGTGTTGCGGACCATGAACTCCTTCAGGATGTCGTTCTGGATGGTGCCCGCCAGCAGGGATTTGTCGTGGCCCTGCTCCTCCCCTGCGACGATGAAAGAAGCCAGCACCGGGATCACCGCGCCGTTCATCGTCATCGAGACAGAGACCTGATCGAGCGGGATGCCGTCGAACAGGATTTTCATGTCCTCGACAGAGTCGATTGCGACACCAGCCTTGCCGACATCGCCGACCACGCGCGGGTGGTCGCTGTCATAGCCGCGGTGGGTGGCCAGATCGAAGGCGACCGAAACCCCCTGCTGGCCTGCGGCCAGGTTGCGGCGGTAGAAGGCGTTGGATTCTTCGGCGGTGGAAAAGCCCGCATACTGGCGGATGGTCCAGGGGCGGCCTGCGTACATGGTCGCCTTGACGCCCCGGGTGAAGGGGCCAATGCCCGGCAGCGAGCCCATGTGCGGCAGTTCCCGCGTATCTTCCTCGGTGTAGAGCGGCTTGACCTCGATGCCTTCCAGCGTCTGCCAATTGAGGTCGTCAACCGCCCGTCCGCGCAGCTCTTTTTCAGCCAGAGCCTGCCATTCGTCTTTCTTCGTCATCAGGTCTTCCTCTTGTCAGGTCTGTGCGGGGCGGGTTCATGCCCGCCGCCTGTTTATCCGGATCCTGCACCAGCGTGGCGGTGCCATCGGCGCCGCCTGCCAGCCACAGGATGTCATCCGCGTAAGCCTCGCGCAGCGCTGCTGCCTGGGCTTCGCTGAAGGGGCGCCAGCGGCCGCTGCCCTCGGGCAGGCGGGCGGCGGCGGCGGGTGGCAGGCTGGCACGCAGGTCCTGCAAGCAGAGCGCCGCGTTGAGCCGCACCCGCGCGTGGGTGCGCGGCGCGGCAAGTCCGGTGAGCGCCGCCAGCTGCGCCTCCGGCCGCGGGCCGAAGGTCTCGAACGGCAGCACATGCAGGCGCACGCCGGGCATGGCGCAGGCGATGTCGGTGATCACATCGCGCCAGCTGCGCTGCGCCGCTGCCAGCCTCGCAAGCTGCGCCGCGGGCGCTGCCTGGTGGCCGCGCGCCACCGCATAGGCCAGCGCCGAGGTCCAGTAGCTCTCCAGGCTGCGGATGTTCAGCGCCAAGTCCGTGACTGCGCCGCCAAAGGCCTCGGCAAACCGGGCCATCCGCTCCCCTGCACCGCAGTAAAGCGCACCAAGCCGCAGGTTCTCGCGCAGGGTGCCGAGCATGTTCTCGTCGCTGATCAGGAGCTGCTGCACACCTTCGCCGCGGCAGGCCTCCAGATGCAGCCGCAGCCGCCCGCCCGCGCGCTGCGCGAAATCGCGCCCGGTTGCGGCCGCGGGCCCCGGCTGGATGCCGTGGAACAGCCCGTTTCGGGTGCGCTGGGGCCCCCAGATAGCCAGCCCCTGCGGCGCCAGCACCGGGGTGTTCTGGCGCAGGTATTCCTGGAAGGAGCTGGTGGCGCAGCGGTGGGCGCCGGTGTGGAGTATGAGCTTCATCGTGCGACGGGGCCTCTGCTGGGGGGCCGCGGACCGCAGCCCGGTCAAGGGGAACTGCTGGATCATGGCAGGCAAGCCCTCTCGAAGCCGTTAACGATGATATTTTTTGCGCTGGTCTTTGGTTTCCCGGTCGCATTCGCCGCCGCTGCGCATATATTCAACGGGACAGGAGAGATCATGAGACCCATCCTAACCTTTGTTTTGGCAGGCTTTCTTCCATTCGCCGCCTGGGCCCAGGACGAGGGCGCGCCGGCGCTGGTGCAGCCTGGGCAGGACGTGGCGCTGGAGGAATTCCGCTGGAAGCACCGCCCCGTTGTGGTGTTTGCCGACAGCCCCGAAGACCCGCGCTTCCACGAACAGATGGAGCGGCTGACGCAGGGTGCGCAGATGCTCTTGGAGCGCGATGTGGTCGTGCTGACCGATACCGACCCTTCGGCCCGCTCGGCCCTGCGCAAGAAGCTGCGCCCGCGCGGCTTCATGCTGGTGCTGGTGGGCAAGGACGGCGGGGTGAAGCTCAGGAAACCGCACCCCTGGACCGTGCGCGAGATCACCCGCACCATCGACAAGTTCCCCGAGCGCCTGCGCGAGGTGGAAGAGCGGCGCGGCAGCTGACCGGCCCCCCGGCCCAAGCCGCTTGCAAGCGGCTTGAACGCGGCAGGAGAACCGCGTGAAGGCGTTTGCAAACGCCTTCCCCGCCGCTGCAGCCCTGTCGTGAAAAGCCGGCCTAACCGTTGCTGCGCACGTAGATCAGCGCCATTGCCTGCCGGTCCAGCACCAGCATTGCCCGGGTTTCCGGCACAAAGACCAGTTTGGACTCCGGGTTGCGGATGGCCTGGTAGTAGATCGCCTTGACCAGGTCGCTCATGCAGCTGAGGCCGGCCAGCCCGGAATTCAGCACCCCGAGCCCCTGCGGCAGATCGCGCGACATGATCGCCTCGGTCAGCGCATTGGGGGATTTCCCGGCCACGGCAAAGACCACCGGCTGCCCCTGTCCCAGCAACTTCATGCCGGTCTCCAGCGAGCGCGCCCGCTCCACCAGCGAGGTGACCCGCGGGCTTTCGCCGGTGTGGAAGACGGCTGCGGTGCAGCTCATCGAGGATTGGAAGAAATAGGTCTCCCCCAGCTCCACCCAGCCGGCCAGCCGGGCGCGCAGCGCCGTCTCCTCGTCCAGCGAGCAGCCGGAGAGGGCGGCCAGGGGAGCCAGCAGGCAAAAGAGGGCACGGAGCAGCATTCGGCACCTTCACAACGTCGGACGCCGCAAGGGTGCCGGAAAATCCTGAAGATTCGGTGCACGGGGCAGGCCCCGGCGCGGCGGGGCCGCCCCGGAGGAAAGTGCCGGCAGGCCGGACCGAAGGCCCCGCCCGCCGCACACCTATGCCCGCCCCGTGATACATCACTCGAATTCCATGATCACGTCGTCGACTGCCAGGCTGTCGCCGGGGCCTGCATTGATCTTGGCCACCACCCCCTGCCGTTCGGCCCGCAGGATGTTCTCCATCTTCATCGCCTCGACGGTGCAAAGCGCCTGGCCTTCCTGGATCTCCTGCCCCACTTCGACATCGACCTTCACGATCAGGCCGGGCATCGGGCAGAGCAGCATCTTGGAGGTGTCGGGCGCCTGTTTCTCCGGCATCAGCGCCGCCAGTTCGGCCTGGCGCGGGGTGCGCACATGCACCTTCATGTCAGCCCCGCGGGAGCGGATGCGGAAGCCCTGGGTGATCTTGCCGGTCTTCAGCACCAGCGTCTCGCCCGCCACATCCAGCGTCGCCAGCTGGTCGCCCGGGGTCCAGTCCGAAGTGACGCGCAGCGCCGCGCCGCCGTCAAAGCGCACGGTAGCGCCCTCGCGGTCGGCGTCGACCACCACTTTGAAGGACTGGTCCTGCAGCGAGACGACCCAATCGGTGCCCACCTTGCGCTCGTGGTTGTCCATCCGGCCCGAAACACGCGTGCGGCGGATTTCGGCCACCCGGTGCATCGCCGCGCAGGCTGCCGCGATCTTGCGCAGGTCTTCCTCAGGCAGCGCCGCACCATTGAAACCGTCCGGAAACTCCTCGGCGATGAAGGCCGTGGTCATGTCGCCAGAGACAAATTTCGGATGATCCATCACCGCCGACAGGAATGGCAGGTTGTGGCCGATGCCCTCAACCTCGAAACTGTCGAGCGCGATGCGCATCGCCTCGATCGCCTCCTCCCGGGTCGGCGCCCAGGTGCAGAGCTTGGCGATCATCGGGTCATAGTACATCGAGATCTCGCCGCCCTCGAGAACGCCGGTGTCGTTGCGCACGGCGGCCTCGCCCGCGGGCGCATCGCCCTGCCACCTGCCGTTTTCCAACATTGGGCCAGCGGCGGTTTCCTGCGGCGGGCGGTAGCGGGTCAGGCGGCCGATGGAGGGCAGGAAGTTGCGGTAAGGATCTTCGGCATAAAGGCGGTTCTCGATCGCCCAGCCGGTGAGCTTCACGTCCTCCTGGCGCAGCGGCAGCTCGCCGCCATCGGCTACGCGGATCATCTGCTCCACCAGATCAACGCCAGTGATCAGTTCGGTCACCGGGTGCTCCACCTGCAAGCGGGTGTTCATTTCCAGGAAGTAAAAGTTCTTCTCGCCATCGACGATGAACTCTACGGTGCCTGCGCTTGTATAGCCCACGGCCTTGGCCAGTGCGACGGCCTGCTCGCCCATGGCGCGGCGGGTTTCTTCATCGAGGAACGGCGACGGGGCCTCTTCCACCACTTTCTGGTTGCGGCGCTGGATCGAGCATTCGCGCTCGCCCAGATAGATGCCGTTGCCGTGCTTGTCGCAGAGCACCTGGATTTCGATGTGGCGCGGCTGGGTCACAAATTTCTCGATGAAGATCCGGTCATCGCCAAAGGAATTCGCGGCCTCGTTCTTGGAGGACTGGAAGCCTTCGCGCGCCTCATCGTCGTTCCAGGCGATACGCATGCCCTTGCCGCCGCCGCCGGCGGAGGCTTTGATCATCACCGGGTAGCCGACCTCGTTCGAAATCTTCACCGCTTCTTCGGCGTCCGCGATCAGCCCCATGTAGCCGGGCACGGTGCTCACACCCGCCTCCTGGGCGATCTTCTTGGAGGTGATCTTGTCGCCCATCGCCTCAATCGCGCCCTTCGGCGGGCCGACAAAGGCCACCCCTTCGGCTTCAAGAGCCTCTGCGAACCGGCTGTTTTCCGAAAGGAAACCATAGCCTGGATGCACCGCCTGCGCGCCGGTTGCGCGGATCGCCTCCATCACCTTGTCGATCACGATATAGGATTGGTTGGCGGGCGCCGGGCCGATGCGGACGGCCTCATCGGCCATCTTCACATGCAGCGCGTGCTTGTCGGCGTCGGAATAGATGGCCACGGTCTTGATGCCCATCTTGCGCGCCGTCTTAATGACGCGGCAGGCGATCTCTCCCCGGTTGGCGATCAGGATCTTTTCAAACATAGGCAGTCCCTTGTTTCTTGATGTTCCGAAACGCAAAACGCCGCCCCCGGAGGCTCTCCGGGCGCGGCGTCTGCGGTGATGCGGGTGCGGCCGGCAGCGGCCGGCGGATCAGCGGGCTGGCGGCAGGCGCCTCAGCAGCGATGCGGGTTTTCCTGGCAGTAGACGAGGTTCGCAGCAGCGCCAACCGCGGCGCCGGTGACCAGGTTGCCGTTGAGCAGCGCCGAGCCGGCCGCGCCGGCGCCTGCGCCGTAGATGAGCCGTTCGCCGGTGGTGTCGCCACAGGCGGCCAGGAAGGCGCAGAGCGCCGCTGCCGCATAGAGAGGTTTTGCCCGCATGCCTGAAATCCTTCTTCGGGGGGAATATTGTTCCCATGGGATTTGGTAAGCGGTGCAAGGGCTTGCAAGCCGCGGCGCAGGACCGCAGCCGGATCGGCGGAGGCTTGCCACATCCGGGGGGGAATGTGGCAAGCCTTTGCCGCTGCATCAGGGGGGGAAAAGGCGGGCAGACCGCGATTGGGGGCGCAGGCCTGCCCGTTCAGGCGATTTGGCCGGAACAGATGCTCGGCACTGCAGCGAGGCTGCGCTGCCACGTTCACGATGCCTTTGCGGAGCCCGCCTGTAAGCACCGGAATCGGACAGCCCCTGTTTTGGGCAGGTTCCCGCTCAATCTGAACAGCCCCGTGCAGGATCACGCCGACATGCGCCGTGTTTTGCAGGCCGCGGGAAGGGGAAGCCTGTGTCACTTCCTCGTGACGGCGTGTTCGCCCGGCGGACAATCCGCGTGATCTGGGAAGCCGCAGGCGCGGCAAACCGGTGAGGGCTTGCAAAGGCTTGGCGAAGCAATTCACGCCGCCGTGATCCGGGCGTGAGAAATTTTCACATCTGCGCGACCGGATTCTCACGGCGGCTCGCATTGATGTGACTTCCCCGCCCCCGCGGCGCGTAGCAGCCTTTTTCCCGGGGAGAGAACGAGGAGGGCAATTCCCATGACAGCACTGAACAGGGGACGGACGATCTGTGCCGCCGCCGCAATGACCGCCGGGGCGCTGACCGCCGGAGCTGCCGGGGCGCAAAGCGATCAGCGCTCCGAGCTGGACGCGCTGCGCGCCCGGGTCGAGGCGCTGGAGGCAGGCGCAGCCTCGGCCGCGCAGCCCGGCGATTTCCAACTGGGGGGCACGACGCTGGATATCTACGGCTACGTGAAGGCCGATTTCTTTTATGACTTTGACTTCGAACAGGGCGACAGCGCGTTCGTTCCGAACATCGGCGAGCCGGCCAATGCCACCAACGGCCGGTTCGACGGCACCATCCGCCAGTCCCGGATCGGCATTCGCACCGTCACGCCAAGCGCCATCGGCGAGATCCGCGGCCAGCTGGAACTGGACCTGTTCGGCGGCTCCAGCGATACGCCGGAACTGCGGGTGCGCCACGCCAATGTGGAGATCGGAGAGAACTGGCTGATCGGCCAGACCTGGACCAACTTCATGCCGATCAACGAATACCCGGTCTCGGTCGAGTTCGACGGCCCTGTCGGCATCACCTTTGCCCGCAAGCCGCAGGTACGCTTCACCAACAGCTTCGGCAACGGCTTCCAATACAGTGTCTCGATCGAGGAAAGCGCGGTCGCCTCGGACGATCCCATCGTCACCGCGGCCGCGCAGTTCAGCAACGACCAGTACACGGCGCGGATCGCCGGGCTTTACGGCACGACCGACGACGGCACGGTGGAGGTCGACCAGACCGGCATCACCCTCTCCGGCGCGGTGCGCCCCTGGGAGGGCGGGCTGTTCAATGTGACCTATGTCACCGGCGAGGCGATCGGGCCGCTGCTGATCGGCGGCGGCGATGCGATCGTCGGCGGGGTCGCCAATGACGTCGACGGCTACACCGTCGAGTACCGCCAGGACATCGGGCCGCGCTGGAATGTGGGCATCGCCTACGGCAAGGAGGAATACGATCTGCCGACCTCGACTGGCACGCTCTCCTTCACCGAGCAGGAGACAGTGCACGTCAACGCCTTCTACAAGCTGACCGACAATCTGACCCTGAGCGCGGAATACTTCAGGGGCGAGCGCGACGATGCCCCCACCGGCCGCAGCTTCGACGGCGACCGTGTGCAGGTGGCGCTTCAGCTCGACTTCTGAGCCGGGGCGCAACCCGCAGGCCTCCAGGCGCAGGGGCGCGCCGCGCAAGGCATCTTGCGCGGCCGCCGCCGGAATATGCGCCCGGGCCTCTTGCATCAGCCAAAGGCCTCCGGAAAGGCTGCGCGCGCGGCGCTTTCGTCGATCACCAGCAGCGCTTCATAGCTTTCCGGATCAAAGGGGTCTTCCGCGGGCAGCACTTCGCGGCCGAACAGCCAGCTGAGCCGCCCGGCGTCAAGGTTGCCGCGCTCGAAGGGCTCGGGGCCGAACTGCTCCCACAGCGCCTGCATGAACAGGGCGTCGGCGCGCCGGTCCACCGGTTTGCGGTCGCGGAAACGCTCGCGCCGGGTCAGCGGTGTCACCCCCTTGGGGTTCGGGCGGCGGATAGTGAATTGATAATCTGACCCCGGCATACGGCCGGGGAACCCGCGGTGTTTCAGCATCTGGGTGCCTCCGGTCCGGCACCCCGCGGGGCGGCGGGGGCCGGCCGCAGGGCCGGACCCCTGTAGTTTTTACTTGTACTTGCCGGTGAAGACGGGCTCTTGCGAAACCGGCTCGGGCTCGACAACGACGAATTCTTCTTCCTGCTGGGCGCAGGCGGCAACGGCGGCCAGCAGGCCGGCCATGGCGATGAGCTTGATGCTTTTGGACATTCCTGTCTCCTGAATTTGATTGTGAAACCTGCAAGGGGGTGTCCCCTCACGTGCCTCAGTCTCATGTTAAAGACGGCGCAAACGCCGTCCGTTGCAAGAATACTGGGGAAAACGGGTATTGCACATGCTAATCGCGCCAAATGGCCGCGATGTGGCTGCGAAGACGCAAGAAACCGCGCATGCCGCACTGCGGCAAACAATTTCGGAGCGGGGTGAGCCGGCAGCGCCATCACAGCCCCTCCCAGACACAATCGGCACCTTCAGGGCGGTAAGCCTCGAAGAACTGGGTGGCAGCGCTGTCGCGGGTGCCGAAGGGCAGCGCCCGGTCCGCCAGCGAGATCACCACCCGCGCCGCGGTGAGCCCCTGCTCCCGCAGGTAGGGCAGGGCCAGGGTGCGGCAGAGGTGGTCCATATCCGGCGCCGCGTCCCCGTGACCCAAGCCGCCGCCATGCCGGGCGATCGCCGGGGCGACAAAGCGGAAGCGGGCCCAGACCTCGCCCGGCGTATCGTCCAGCAGCACCTCGGACAGGGTCACCGCCTGCCCCGAGGGCACCGCAAGCGCGGGCTGCACCTCCTGCGCGGCGGCCAGTGGGGGAAGAATAGCGGCAACACAGCCGGCAACGGCAGACAGAACGGCACGGGAAATCGACGGATATCCGCAGCCCCAGCCCCCGCCGTGGCGGGCTCCTCCGGCCGGGGCTGCTGGCGCTGCGCTCAAGGCGCGCGCTGTCCATATCCGGCTGCGGCGGATCATGGGGCCGATTCGCTCATCAAGTCAAACATTGATTCGGTTGCGGGCAGAATCGCCTGCACCCGCTCAAATTCCGGGCAGGCCGAAGCCCCCTGCCCGGCTGCAATCAACTGTTCCTGAGCGCCTCGATCAGCTCGTCCTTGCTCATGTACGAGCGCCCCTCGATCTCCAGTTCCCGGGCACGCTCGTACAAGTCCTCCTTGGTCCATTCCTCGTAGGGCGGCTGCTTGCCGCCCTTCTTGGAGGGAGACTGGCTGCCGCTGGCCTGAGCATTGGCGATACGGGCGGCCTTCTGCTTGGAAGCCCCCTGCTCGCGCAGCTTTTCGTAGGTCTCGTCGTCCTTGATGGACGGGCCGTGGTTCTTGGTCATGGTGTCCTCCTTTGGAGGACAACCCCAAGCGGCCTGCTGCGGTTCCCGAGTTTGCCATCGCTGCCAGCCTCCCCAACCGGCCCGTCACAGCGGAATGTTGTCGTGTTTCTTCCACGGGTTCTTCAGCTTTTTGTTGCGCAAGGAAGCAAAAGCCCGGCTGACCCGCTTGCGGGTGGAATGCGGCATGATCACCTCGTCGATGAAGCCGCGCTCGGCCGCGACGAAGGGATTGGCGAAGCGGTCCTCGTATTCCTTGGTCTTGGCGGCGATCTTGTCGGCATCGTTCAGATCGGCGCGGTGGATGATTTCAGTCGCCCCCTTGGCGCCCATCACCGCGATTTCGGCTGTCGGCCAGGCGTAGTTGAAGTCGCCGCGCAGGTGCTTGGAGGCCATCACGTCATAGGCGCCGCCATAAGCCTTGCGGGTGATCACGGTGACCTTGGGCACGGTGGCTTCGCCATAGGCAAACAGCAGCTTCGCCCCATGCTTAATGACGCCGCCGTACTCCTGGGAGGTGCCCGGCAGGAATCCCGGCACGTCGACGAAGGTCAGGATCGGGATCTCGAAACAGTCGCAGAAACGCACGAAACGCGCGGCCTTGCGCGACGAGTCGATGTCGAGACATCCCGCCAGCACCATCGGCTGGTTGGCGACCACGCCCACGGTCTGGCCTTCAAGACGAATGAAGCCGGTGATGATGTTCTTCGCGAAATCCTCCTGGATCTCGTAGAAATCGCCCTCATCCGCCACTTTGGTGATGAGTTCCTTCATGTCGTAGGGCGTGTTCGGGTTTTCCGGGATCAGCGTGTCGAGGCTGTCCTCCAGGCGGCCGGGCTGGTCGAAGAAGGGCCGCACCGGCGGCTTCTCGCGGTTGTTGAGCGGCAGGAAGTCGACCAGCCGGCGCACCTCGGCCAGCGCTTCGACGTCGTTTTCGAAGGCGCCATCGGCAACGGAGGACTTCCGGGTGTGGGTGGAGGCACCGCCCAGTTCCTCAGCCGTCACCACCTCGTTGGTCACCGTCTTCACCACATCGGGGCCGGTCACGAACATGTAGGAGGTGTCTTTCACCATGAAGATGAAATCGGTCATCGCAGGCGAATAGACCGCCCCGCCCGCACAAGGACCCATGATGACTGAGATCTGCGGCACCACGCCCGAGGCCATAATGTTGCGCTGGAACACTTCGGCATAGCCCGCAAGCGAGGCGACGCCTTCCTGAATGCGCGCCCCGCCGGAATCGTTGATCCCGATCACCGGCGCGCCGTTCTGCACCGCCATATCCATGATCTTGCAGATCTTCTGGGCGTGGGTCTCAGAGAGCGAGCCGCCGAACACGGTGAAGTCCTGGGAGAACACATAGACCATGCGGCCGTTGATGGTGCCCCAGCCGGTGACCACACCGTCGCCCGCCGGGCGCTGCTCCTGCATCGAGAAATCGGTGCAGCGGTGGGAGACGAACATGTCGAACTCCTCGAAGCTGTCCTCGTCCAGCAGAAGCTCGATCCGTTCGCGCGCTGTCAGCTTGCCGCGCCCGTGCTGCGCGTCGATGCGGCGCTGTCCGCCGCCCAGCCGCGCGTCCTCGCGGCGGTCTTCCAGCTCGGAAAGGATATCTTTCATGGCACATGTCCCCTGTAGATTTCGGGGCGACCATATCTTGCGGGTGCAGAAAGCCAAAGGCAATATTCGCAAATTTGCAAATTCTATGCATATAACCTGTGCAAACATGAAAACCGGCAAACTATACCCGCCTTCCCCAGCCGCCATGCAACCGGCGATGGACAAGGGCGCGAGCCTGCTCTAAGCGGATGGTATGTCCACATATAATGCCCGCCTGACCGGCCACCGCAGCCCGCCGCGCATCTTCACGCTGATCCTGCTTGCGGGCCTGTCGGCGCTAGGCATGAACATCTTCCTGCCCTCGCTGCCGGGGATGGCGGAGTATTTCCAGGCCGACTACAGGCTGATGCAGCTCTCGGTCGCGCTTTACCTCGCAGTAAACGCCGTGGTGCAGATCCTGGTCGGGCCGGTCTCCGACCAGATGGGCCGCCGCCCGGTGCTTCTGGCCAGCATGGTGCTGTTCCTGCTGGCGACGCTCGGCTGCATCTACGCCCCCAGCGCCGAGATATTCCTGCTGTTCCGCATGGGCCAGGCGGTGGTGGCCGCCACCATGGTGCTCAGCCGCGCTGCGGTGCGCGACATGTATGACACCGACCGCGCCGCCAGCATGATCGGCTATGTCACCATGGGCATGGCGGTGGTGCCGATGATTGGTCCGGCGATCGGCGGCGTGCTCGACCAGTGGCTGGGCTGGACCGCAAACTTCTGGATGCTGTTTGCGGTGGGGGCGGCCACGCTCGCGATCACCTACACCGATTTCGGCGAGACCGCGCACAAGAGCGGCAAGACGCTCGCCGCGCAGTTCCGCGAATACCCCGAACTGTTCCGCTCGCCGCGGTTCTGGGGCTATTCGCTGGCCTCCGGCCTCGCCTCGGGCGCCTTCTTCGCCTACCTGGGCGGCGCGCCCTTTGTCGGCAGCGAAGTCTATGGCCTCAGCACGGCCGAGCTCGGCATCTATTTCTCGGCGCCTGCGGTGGGCTATTTCGCAGGCAACTTCATCTCCGGCCGCTACTCCACCCGCATGGGCGTCAACTGGATGGTGCTCTGGGGCTGCGTGATCAACGGCGCGGGCGTGGCGCTGTCGCTGGGAATCGCGATGGCGGGCGCCGATAGCGTGCTCACCTTCTTTGGCCTGATGTGCTTTGTCGGGCTGGGCAACGGCATGGCGATCCCCAATGCCACCGCGGGGGCGATCTCGGTCCGCCCGCATCTCGCGGGCACCGCTTCCGGCCTCAGCGGCGCTATCATGATCGGCGCGGGCGCGGGGCTCAGCGCCTTTGCCGGCTGGCTCCTGGTGGAGGGCTCGACCGCGGTGCCGCTCCTGCTGATCATGCTGGGCACGGCCATTCTGGGGCTCGCCTCGATCATGCTGGTGATCCGGCGCGAGCGGCAGCTTAGCCAATGAGCCTTGCGGGCGCGGGTTTGCAACTATACCTTCCCCGCGACAGATATTTGCAAAGGCGCGCCCCATGGCCACCCAGAAACTTTATGCCGGCGCCAAGCTGCGCGAGATGCGCACCCGGCTGGCGCTGACGCAGAAGGATTTCGCCGCCAAGCTCGGCGTCTCCCTGCCCTATCTGAACCAGATGGAGAACAACAACCGCCCGGTCTCGACCACGGTGGTGCTGGCGCTGGCGCAGGAGTTCGGCATGGACGTGACCGAGCTCAGCGCGGGCGACAGCGAGCGGCTGGTCAGCGACATGCGCGAGGCGATGGCCGATCCGGTCTTTGCCGACGATGCCCCGCCGCTGGCGGACCTGCGGCTCACCGCGTCTAATGCGCCTGCGCTCGCACGCGCCTTCCTGACCCTGCACCGCGCCTACCGGCAGACGCACGAACGGCTCGCCTCGCTGGACGAGGCGCTGGGGCGCGAGGATGCCCGCATCCAGGCCAGCCCCTGGGAGGAGGTGCGCGACTTCTTCCACTACTGCGACAACTACATCGACGCGGTGGACCGCGCGGCCGAGCATTTCGCCGATGCGCCCGACATCCGCGCCGCCGCCATTGCCGCATTGGAGCAGAGCGGCGTCACCCTGCAGCAGAGCGAGATGACCGGCCTGCGCCGCTATCACGCGGAGAGCCGCACGCTGCACCTCTCCAACCGCGCGGCGCCGCAGACGCAGCTGTTCCAAATGCTGCTGCAGGTGGCGCTCTTGCGGCAGAACAAGCTTTTGGAGGCAACGCTCGACTTTGCGCGTTTCCAGAGCGATGAGGCCCGCGCCATCGCCAAGATCGGCCTTGCCAACTATTTTGCGGGCGCCGCCCTGATGCCCTACCGCCGCTTCCTGGAGGCCGCACAGGAATGCCGCCACGATCTCGAACTGCTGGCAACCCGCTTCACCGCCTCGATCGAGCAGGTGGCGCACCGGCTCTCCACCCTGCAGCGGCCCGGCGCCAAGGGGGTGCCGTTCTTTTTCGTGCGGGTCGATCAGGCCGGCACGATCACCAAGCGGCACTCGGCCACACGGTTGCAATTTGCCCGCTTTGGCGGCGCCTGTCCGCTGTGGAACGTGCACCGCGCGTTTGAAACACCTGGCCGCTTCCTGCGCCAGCTGGCCGAGACGCCGGACGGGGTGCGTTACATCTCGCTCGCGCGAGATGTCTCGAAATCCGGCGGCTCCTTCGGCTCGCCGGTGCGCCGCTATGCCATTGCGCTGGGGTGCGAGGTGCGCCACGCCGACGCGCTGGTCTACGCCGACGGGCTCGACGTGAAAAACGACAGCGCCTACGAGCCGATCGGCATCTCCTGCCGCATCTGCGAGCGCAAGGATTGCCACCAGCGCTCGGTCCCGCCGCTCGAGCGGCGGCTTACCATCAACACCGACCAGCGCGGCGTGCTGCCTTACGAGGTGAGCTGAAGCGCGAATCGCCATTTTATGCCATTATCGGATGTATTCCCGTCTTCGGCTGCAAGGAGGGATCCCATGACTGGCCGACTATTGCTGGCGTTTTTCTGTGCGGCCTTTCCGATTGGAGCAATGGGGCAAAGCGCAGCCACCCCCGGAAACGGCGCAGACAAACCCCCGGCCGCGGAGGCTCCGCCCAAGAGCCGCGTTTGCGCCGGGTATTGCTGCGTCATCGATGGCGGATTTGTCTGCGAAATGGCCCCTGAATTCTCCCCCGGCTTTGGCCCGGCTCCACCGGTCGCGACCATCGATAATGACCCCTTGGGCCTTCAAGGCCGCGAGAGGCTGATTGACAACTACTTCGATCATCGTGGTGTCGATGGATAGTATAGAGCTTCTTGTCCGCGCCTTCGGAGCCGCTTTGATATTCGGGGTTCTGCCCCTTGCCGCCATCGCCCTGCTCTGCGGTTTGGCCACGCTGCCGTTTGCCTGGAACAAGAAAGAGGTCGCGGTGATTTCCTTCCTGTTCGGCCTCGTGGGCGCGAGCCTGGGCCTCCTCCTGGGCAATAGCCGGGAACCGGCAGTGGCCGCGTATCTGCCCGCGATCATCACCCTTCTCGGCGGGCTGGTGATCTACGCCATTCCCAAGCAGCAGCATTTTTTGTCTCTGTTTTCAAAGAGTGAAAGCGAGAGTCAGGACCCCGCTTTCATTCGTGTCTTTGTAATTGCCGCGGTGATGTCGCTTGTCACCGCCTCCGTCGCGGCGACGAATGTCGGAGCAACGCTCCGCATGGCCTCGGTAGAGGCGGAACGTGATTTCGAACGCAAGTACGAGGAATGGAAGAAATTCCACGAGACCGTGCAACTGCCACTCGAGAAACGGCAATTGGAACGCGCCCTCGGGTTCGAGTCGGCCGACTAGCTCTCCGGCTGCGCCTGGGACAGGATCCCCCAGATCTCGTCCTTCAGGGCCGCGCGTTTCTTGCGCATGCCGGTCTCGGCCTCGGCGCTGACCGGCTCCACGTTGGTTTCCGCCCGGTGCACGGCGCGGTTCACCTCGTGGTATTCATCCGCCAGCTTGGAGAAATGCGCATCTGCCTGTTTCAGCCGGCTCATCAGCGCGGCCTTTTCCGGGAATTCCTCGGCCAGTTCATGGGACGTGTTGGACACCTGTCTGCTCCTATTCGTTGAGATCAGAGGCACCCTAACGCCGCCTTGCAGGGCCGCACTTTGACAGGGGTCAAACCTGGCCCCGGCCTGTAAAAAAACCGCCCGCACACAGTATGCGGCGGGCAGTTCCGGTTGCGTTCCAGGGACTTAGCGCTGCGCGGCGCGCCATTCCGGGTGGAACCACGGTTCGGCATTCGAGGACGGCAGGCGACGGCCGAGGATGTGGTCGGCAGCCTTCTCGCCGGTCATGATCGAGGGGCCGTTCAGGTTGCCATTGGTGATGCGCGGGAAGATTGAGCTGTCGGCCACCCGCAGCCCCTCCACTCCGATCACCCGGCATTCGGAATCGACCACGCTCATAGGATCTTCGGCTGCGCCCATCTTGCAGGTGCCGCAGGGGTGATAGGCACTTTCCACGTGTTCCTTGATGAAACTGTCGAGCTCATCGTCGCTCTGCATGTTCATGCCCGGCTGGATCTCGTGCTTGACGAAGGGCTTGAAGGCGTCCTGGTCAAAAATCTCGCGCGTGAGGCGGATGCAGGTGCGGAAGTCTTCCCAGTCCTTTTCGCTGCTCATGTAATTGAACAGGATGCGCGGATCGGCCTTGGGATCGGCCGAGCGCAGCGTGACCTCCCCGCGCGAGGGTGAGCGCATCGGGCCGACATGGGCCTGGAAGCCATGGCCCTCGGCCGCGGCCTGGCCGTCGTAACGCACCGCGATGGGCAGGAAGTGATACTGGATGTCCGGGTAGTCCACCCCGGGCTTCGAACGGATGAAGGCCGCGCTTTCGAACTGGTTGGAGGCGCCCAGCCCGGTCTTGGTGAACAGCCACTGCGCGCCGATCAGCCCCTTGCCGAACAGGTTCCAGTACTTGAACAGCGTGATCGGCTGCGAACAGGCCATCTGCAGGTAAAGCTCCAGGTGGTCCTGCAGGTTCTGCCCCACGCCGGGCCGGTCGGCCACCACTTCGATGCCGTGTTCGGCAAGATGCGCGGCCGGGCCAATGCCGGAGAGCATCAGCAGTTTCGGAGAGTTCAGCGAGGAGGCCGAGACGATCACCTCGGCGCCCGCCCGGATCACTTCGACCTTGCCGCCGCGCTCGACCTCAACGCCCACGGCGCGGCCGTCCTCAATCACGATCTTGCGGGCAAAGGCGCGGATCAGGTCGCAGTTCTCCCGTTTCAGGGCGGGTTTCAGATAGGCGTTGGCGGCGGACCAGCGGCGGCCCTTGTGGACCGTCATCTCCATCGGGCCGAAGCCCTCCTGCTGTTCGCCGTTGTAATCGGAGGTGACGGGATAGCCCGCCTGCCGCCCGGCCTCGACAAAGGCGTCGTGCAGGGGGTTGTCGCGCGGGCCGCGCGAGATGTGCAGCGGGCCGTCGCTGCCGCGCCAGTCGGGGTCACCGCCCTGGCCGCTGTCGTGCCAGGTCTCCATGCGTTTGAAGTAAGGCAGAACGTCGGCGTAGGACCAGCCCTGCGCGCCGGCCTCGGCCCAGTGGTTGTAGTCGCCCGCATGGCCGCGCACGTAGACCATGCCGTTGATGGAAGAAGAGCCCCCCACCACCTTGCCGCGCGGGCAGACCAGGCGGCGGCCGTCCAGATGCGGCTCCGGCTCGGTCTTGTAGCCCCAGTCATAGAGGCTCATGTTCATCGGGTAGCTCAGCGCTGCCGGCATCTGGATGAAGGGGCCCGCATCGGTGCCGCCGTGTTCGATCACCAGAACCGACTTGCCCGCCTCGCTCAGCCGGTAAGCCATGGCACAGCCCGCCGAGCCTGCCCCAACAATCACGTAATCTGCGTTCATCGCGTCTCTCCGTCGGGAGGGGCCGCAGAGGGTCAAGGATGCCGCAGCGACCGCGCCTCGGCGCGGCGTGTCCTTGAGGATCTGTGGAACCGCCTCATACTTGGTCTGGTTTGCTGAGGACGTATCGCGCCCTCAGCCTGCTTCTCAGCAAATCCCTTCCCTATTGCCCTTTCGGGCAACGGGGAGGGCGGGTGGGCATTGCCCGAAAGGGCAATCAGAACGCCGCTTCGACGTCGCCCATGCGCACGTAGACCGACTTCACCTGGCTGAAGTGGTTGATCGCCTCTTTCGAGTTCTCGCGGCCCACGCCGGAGGCCTTCACGCCGCCAAAGGGCGCTTCCACCGGCGCGTCGTTGTAGGAGTTGATGAAACAGCTTCCCGCTTCGAGCTGATCGATCACCCGGTGCGCGCGGGTGAAGTCGCGGGTGAAGACGCCCGCCGACAGGCCGAACTCGGTGGCATTGGCGCGCGCGATCGCCTCTTCCTCGGTCTCGAAGTCGAGGACCGACATCACCGGGCCGAAGATTTCCTCCCGCGCGATCGTCATATCGTCGGTCACATCGGCAAAGACGGTGGGCTCGATGAAAAAACCCGGCATGTCGGCACGGTTGCCGCCGCAGATCAGCCGCGCCCCTTCTGCCTTGCCCTTCTCGATGTAGCCCAGCACGATGTTCATCTGGTTCTCGCTGACCATCGGGCCAAAATTGGTGGCTTCATCCTGCGGGTCGCCCAGCACTGCGCCTTTCACCCGCTCGGCAAGGCGGGCGAGGAACTTTTCCTTGATGCCCTTTTGCACGAAGACGCGGGTGCCGTTGGAACAGACCTGCCCGGAGGAGTAGAAGTTGCCGTTGATCGCACCGCCGACGGCATTGTCGATGTCGGCGTCGTCAAAGACCAGCAGCGGCGACTTGCCGCCCAGCTCCATCGTCACGTGCTTCATGCCCTCGGCGGCGGCGGCATAGACTTTACGGCCGGTCGGCACCGAGCCGGTGAGCGAGACCTTGTTGACGCGCGGATCGGTGACCAGCGCGCTGCCAACCTCGCCCATGCCCTGCACCACGTTGTAAAGCCCGGCAGGCAGGCCGGCCTCATGCAGGATCTCGGCCACTTTCAGCGCACAGAGCGGTGTGGTTTCCGACGGTTTGAACACCATCGCGTTGCCGCAGGCCAGTGCGGGGGCGCCTTTCCAGCAGGCGATCTGGGTCGGGTAGTTCCAGGCGCCGATGCCGACGCACAGACCAAGCGGCTCGCGCTTGGTGTAGACCCAGTCCTCGCCCAGCGCGATGTGCTCGCCGGTGAGGCTGGCGGCAAGGCCGCCGAAATACTCCAGCGCATCGGCACCGGAGGTGGCGTCGGCCACCAGGGTCTCCTGCAGCGGCTTACCGGTGTCGTAGGTTTCCAGCACCGAGAGCTCGTGGTTGCGTTCGCGCAGGATGTCGGCGGCGCGGCGCAGGATGCGGCCGCGCTCGGTGCCGCTGAGCTTGGCCCAGGTCTTCTGCGCTTCCTTGGCGGTGGCCAGCGCCTGCTCCACGATGGCGGGCGTGGCGGCGTGGACGGTGGCGATCTCCTCGCCGGTGGCGGCGTAGATCACCGGGATCGGCGTGCCTGCGGTGTCCTCGACATAGGCGCCATTTATGAAATGGCTGGCTTTGGGTTGAGCGGTGTGTGTCATTATTTCATGCCTCCGGCGGGGGTATTTAAGGCCAGAAAGTGGGCTGGCCGGTTGCAAGGGTCATTCGCCGCGGGGAAAGCGTTTGCTTTCCTCGAGGGTGTTGAGGTCCATGTGGTTGCGCATGTAGCGCTCCGAGGCCTTTTGCAGCGGCTGGTAATCCCAGGGGTAGTAGCCGCCCTGGCGCAGGGCCTCGTAGACGATCCAGCGGCGGGCCTGGCTGGCGCGCACGTCGGCGTCGAAGCGGGCAAGGTCCCAGCGGGCCTCGGACTTGGCGCGCAGGGTCTGCAGGGTGCCGGCATGGGCCGGATCGTCCGCCAGGTTGGTGAGCTCATGCGGGTCGGCCTCCAGGTCGAAGAGCTGGTCGGGGTCGAGCGCGCAGCGGTTGTACTTCCACTTGCCGTAGCGCAGCGAGACCAGCGGCGCGTAAGAGGCTTCGGCCGCATATTCGATCGCCACCGGCGCGCTGCGCTCCTCCCCTTGCGCCAGCGGCACAAGGTTGTGGCCGTCGCTCCAGGGCGCGATCTCCTCCATGTCCACGCCTGCCAGCGCGCCCAGCGTCGGGGTCACGTCGATGGTGGAGACCGGCGTTTCGATCAGGCCCGCGGGCAGGTCCGGCCCCGAGATCATCAGCGGCACGCGGGAGGAGCCCTCGTAGAAGCTCATCTTGAACCACAATCCGCGCTCGCCCAGCATGTCGCCATGGTCGGAGACAAACAGGATGATCGCTTCCTGCCGCGTGGTCTCCAGCACCTCCAGGATCTCGCCGATCTTGTCGTCGAGGTAGGAGATATTGGCGAAGTACGCACGGCGGGCGCGTTTGATGTGCTCCTCGGTGATGTCGAAACTGCGCCAGTCGTTGGCGTCGAAGATGCGCTTGGAATGAGCGTCGTGGTTCTCGTAGTCCATCGCCGGGACCTGCGGCAGCAGATGCTCGCAATCCTCGTAAAGGTCCCAGTATTTCTTGCGCGCCACGTAAGGGTCATGCGGGTGAGTGAAGCTGACGGTCAGCGCCCAGGAGCGGTCGTCCAGCCCGCGCGACAGCTCGTAGAGCTTGGTCTTGGCGTTGTAGGCGACCTCATCGTCGTATTCCATCTGGTTGGAGGTCTCCGCCACCCCTGCCCCGGTGACGCTTCCCATGTTGTGATACCACCAGTCGATGCGCTCGCCCGGTTTGCGGTAGTCGGGCGTCCAGCCGAAGTCGGCCGGGTAGATGTCGGTGGTGAGCCGGTCCTCGAACCCGTGCAGCTGGTCGGGGCCGACGAAATGCATCTTGCCCGAGAGGCAGGTGTAGTAGCCCGCGCGGCGCAGGTGATGCGCGTAGGTGGGAATGTCGGAGCGGAACTCGGCCGCATTGTCATAGACGCCGGTGCGCGAGGGCAGCTGCCCCGACATGAAGCTCGCCCGCCCCGGCGCGCACAGGGGCGAGGCGGTATAGGCATTGGCAAAGCGGGTGGAGCGCGCGGCCAGTTTCTTCAGGTTCGGCGCATGCAGCCAATCGGCGGGACCGTCCGGGAAAAGGGTCCCATTCAGCTGGTCCACCATCAGGATCAGGATATTCGGGGCACTCATCGCAAACCTCCCAAGGCGCGTCTTGCTGGCAAAGGCGCCTAGCGGGCCGGGTGGCACCGCCAGGCAGTTGACGCCGGGCCATCTGTTCGGGGAAACAGGGGCCCGGCAACGGCGCGGCCCTTAGTGGGCGGTCTTGATCTTGTCGAAGTCGAGCAGGTTCTCTTCGGGCGACGCAGTGATGCTCATCACCTCGCTGCGCTTCTTCAGCGCGATGTAGCCGAGGCAGCTGACGTAGAGACCGATCACAACGGTGCCGATCCACTCGATCTTCAGCCACTGGCTCTGGAAGGCCAGGGTCAGGCCGAACAGCACCACCGCGTTGCCGAGCACGTAAGGAATGGTGCCGAAGCGCTTGGCCGACAGATTCAGGTTGTCGGTATAGAGGCGGATCAGCGAGTCAAACGAGTTGACCACGAAGATGATGCCCACGGCGACCATCGAGACGTTGATCAGCAGCGTCGTCTCGATGCTGTTCAGGTGGTAGTAGTAGAGCACCGAGAACCACACACCGAGCGGGATCGACGGGAAGATCAGCAGCGCTGCCAGCACCTGCCAGGTCTTCAGCCCGCCGACAAAGCGCGAGGTGAACTGGCCGATCATAATCGACCAGGCGAACCACCAGAAAAGGTAGAACTCGTGGTAGTCGGTCAGCGGCAGCACGAACTTGTGGATGTTGGAGAAATAGCCGCCGATGTTGCTTGCGGTCTCGGTGAAGGCGCCGAAGCCCATGCCGGCATAAGCCCACATGCCCGCAATCAGCGCCGCAAACAGCAGGGTCGAGCCGACCGACAGGATGCGCACGTATTTGATGTCGGTGGAGGAGAAGGCAGCAAACAGGATCACCAGGAAAGTGATGACGTAGAAGGCCGGGATCACCGTCTCGCCGTCGCCCATGAAGGTGGCGTAATACGGCAGGTAGATCAGGAACAGCGCGCCGGTGAAGGCGCAGGTGCCGATGATGACGATGTTGTTGACCAGCTTGACCAGCGGGATCTCGAAGAACTTCACCCGCGGCTCGACCACGCAGAAGTAGAAGGTGGTGAGGAAGTAGAAGCCCCAGATCAGAAAGCCCCAGAAGCCGAATTCCAGCGCCAGCGGGTTGGTGAACCCATAGGCGGGCTCGGCCGCGGTATCGGCGTAGAGCGGGAAGTCCCAGGCCAGCGGGAACATGATCAGCCCCACGTCCAGGCCGGAAGTGAACAGGATTGCGATGAAGGTGAACAGATGCACCGGCGTCACGCCGACGTTGCGCACGTTCCACCACTTGATCACGCAGAAGGCCACCAGCGCAAAGGCCAGCAGAATTCCGAATGAGATGATTGAAGTCATAGATCCCTCCCATGTGCGGGTTTGACACCCTTTCAGACATGGTCCGGTTACATAACACAGTGAACTGAGCTTCCAAACAGTTTTCTGAATGGTCATTCAAGTTTCGGGTTGGCAATAACAACAGTTGAATCTGGCGGGCAAGTGACGCACAACTTTAACATGGGCAGAAAACGCATTCGCGACATCCGCAACGAAGAATTAATCGAAGCCACCATCACCGCGGTGCACAAATCCGGCTACTCGGTTGTTACGATGGCGGAAATCGCGCAGGAAGCGGGGGCTTCGGCGGCCTCGATCAACTACTATTTCGGCTCCAAGGAAGGGCTGATGGAAGCCACGATGCGGCATCTTCTGCGCAAGCTGAGGCGGGCGATGACCGAGGGCTATGCAACCGCCAGCACCCCGCGCGAGCGGCTTTATGCGGTGATGGATGCCAACTTCTCGGATGCGCTTTTTACCGTTCCGCAGTGCAGCATCTGGATGCAATTCTGGGCCAATGCCCCCTATTCGCCGCGCCTGTCGCGGCTGCACCGAATCAACCGCGCCCGGGTGCGCAGCCATTTCCTGGCAGAACTTGGCCGGCTGCTGCCGCCGGAGCGGGTGGAGACCGCCCGGCAGGCGCTGCAATGCTACATGGACGGCGTCTGGCTGCAGGCGGCCCAGTCCGACGCGCCGCTGGACCCGGCAGAGGCCCGGGAAGCGGCGCATCTGGTGGTGGACCTGGCCCTGTCCTGATCACGCCCGCCGCCGCGGCCGCACCCTGGCTTCCTCTTGCTGAAAATATCCCCGCCGGAGGCAGAGGCGCGCCAGCGCCTCTCCCGATCCCGCCAGCCGCACCCCCTCCGGCCGGCTAGAGGCTGGTGGCGCTGTTCGGCGGCGTGATCTGGCGGCGCTTCAGCACCGCCTCGCGCCAGGAAATGAAGCTGATCGCAGCCAGGATCAGACTGCCGCCCGCCACCACCCAGGCATCCACCGGCTCGCCAAAGGCCACCGCGCCCAGCGCCGTGGCCCAGACCAGCTGCAGGAAGGTGACCGGCTGGGTCACCGTGACCGGCGCCGCGGCAAAGGCCATCGACATGGTGTAATGGCCCGCGGTGGCAAAACAGGCGACCAGGAACAGGATCCCCAGTTCCGCCAGCGTCGGCGTCACCCAGACCGCGGCAGCAAAAGGCGCAAGCCCGATGGTCACGAAGACCGACAGCATCGCCACCACCACCGCCGGGCTGGTGCCATCCACGGTGCGCTTGGCAATCAGGTAGGACGCACCGAAGCAGATCGCGGTGACCAGCATCGCGATATGGCCGGGCGAGACCTCCCGGAAGCCGGGGCGCAGGATGATCACCGCGCCGACCAGCGCGACGCCAATCGCCGCGATCCGCCGCACCGCCAGCCGCTCTCCCAGGAACAGCGCCGCCCCCAGCGTCACATAGACTGGCGAGAGGTAGTTCATCGCCGTCACCTCGGCCAGAGGGATGCGGGTCATGGCGAAGAACCACAGGATCACCGCAATGCTGTGCACCGCGCCGCGGCCCGCAAACAGCAGCCACAGCCGCGGGGTGATCCGTGCACGGCGCAGCGCGCCCGCCATCGGCAGCAGAAACACCAGCCCCAGGAGGTAGCGCAGGAAAGCGGATTCCGCGGGCGGCACCCGGTCGCCCAGGTATTTGACAAGTGCTGTCACGGCGACGAACATCAGCCCGGTCACCGCCATCCAGATGATCCCCCTGAGCGGGCTAGGGGCAGGCTTTGAAAACTCTGCGGTCTGGCTCATGGCGGTGACAGAACACCCAAATGCGGCACGGCACAACCCTTCACATGTAAATCATTTCACCTGAGGCGGACGGCCGCCCTTGGCCGCTCACGGCAGCGGAATGAATTCCTCGGTATCGCCCGCAGGCAGCTGGAACGGGCCGTTCTGCCAATCGCTCGCGGCCCAGGCGGATTTGGCCGCCTCTATCCGGTCGCGGGAGGAGGCAACGAAGTTCCACCAGATGTAGCGCGGCCCGTTCAGCGTCTCGCCGCCCAGCACCATCAGCCGCGCGCCATCGGGGCCGGCCGTCACCGTGATCTCGTCGCCGGGGCGGAACACCATCATCTGCCCGGCCGGGAAACTCTCGTCCGCGATCTCCACCCCGCCTTCGGTCACGTAGATGCCCCGGTCCTCGTGCTCCGAAGGCATCGGCAGCATGGCACCTGCCTGCAGCACCGCGTCGGCATAGAAGGCTTCGGAGAACAGGGACGCCGGCGCGCGTTCGCCCCAGGCGTTGCCCAGGATCAGCCGCACCGCCTTGCCCCTGCCCTGCAAAAGCGGCAGTTTCTCCTTTCCGTGGTGCTCGAAACTGGCAGGCGCGTCTTCGTGGCTTTCAGGCAGCGCAATCCAGGTCTGGATGCCGAACAGCTTGCTCTGCCCCCTCCGGGTCGCCGCCGATGTGCGCTCGGAGTGGGTGACGCCCTTGCCCGCCACCATCCAGTTCACCTCGCCCGGATAGATCATCTGCTGCGTGCCGAGGGAGTCGCGGTGCTCGAATTCGCCCTCGTAAAGGTAAGTGACGGTGCCCAGGCCGATATGCGGATGCGGGCGCACGTCGATGCCCTGCCCGGTCAGGAACTCTGCCGGGCCCATCTGGTCGAAGAAGATGAAAGGCCCCACCATCTGGCGGCGCGGCGCGGGCAGCGCGCGGCGCACCTCGAAGCCGCCGATGTCGCGAGCACGCGGTATCACCACGGTTTCAATCGCATCCACGCCGCCCGCGTCGGGGCATTGCGGCTCCAGTGCCGGATTCCAGCTCATCGCGCACCTCCTGTGGCCTTGCGTTCAGGCCAGAGATAGCGCGTTTTTCCAGCCCGGGCAGGGCCTCGCGCGGCACAGGGGCTGTGCAGGCGGGCTGTCACATGGTCAGCAGCTTCACCGCAATCGCCCACATGGTGAGGCCGACCAGCGCATCCAGCACCTGCCAGGCCCGCGGGCGGGCAAAAACCGGCGCCAGAAGGCTCGCGCCATAGCCCAGCGTGAAGAAGAAGGTGAAGCTCGCCAGGCTCGCCCCGGCGGCAAAGACCACCGGCTGCGGATACTGGGCAGAGATCGAGCCCAGGAGCACCACCGTGTCCAGGTAGACATGCGGGTTCAGCCAGGTGAGGGCCAGAACGGTGGCAAGCACCGGCAGCAGCGCCTTTGTCCCGGCGCCGCCCTCGGCCTCCAGCGCCCCGCCGCCACGCCAGGCGGCGCGCAGGCTGCGGGCGCCGTACCAGATCAGGAAGGCCGCGCCGCCAAAGCGCATCGCCTGTTCGAACCACGGCACCGCCAGCGCCAGCGCGCCGAAGCCGAAGACGCCGGCGGTGATCAGCACAGCATCCGAACCCGCGCAGGTGAGGCAGATCCAGAACACATGCTGGCGCCGCAGTCCTTGCCGCAGGACAAAAGCGTTCTGCGCGCCGATGGCCATGATCAGGCTCAGGCCAAGGGCAAATCCGGCAGTCAGGCTGGGGGGCATGGGTGTCTCCTGTCGTGTTCTGCGGTTTGACTAGCCCCGGCGGTCAGATTTATCCAGTTAAAGAGATTAACCTCAGATTAGAGTCGCTAATGCATCTAGACCCCAGCCAGCTCGCCGCCCTCGCCGCCGTTCTGCGGCTCGGCACATTCGAGTCGGCGGCGCATGCGCTATCGGTGACGCCCTCGGCGGTGTCCCAGCGGATCAAGGCGCTGGAGGACCGGACCGGCACCGCTCTGGTGCTGCGCGGTGCGCCCTGCACCGGCACCGCCGCCGGGCGGCGGCTCGCCAAACATGCCGAGGACATTGGCCTTCTGGAAGCGCAGCTCGCGCGCGAGCTCTCGCTGGAGGCAGGCGCAGGCCCGGCCCGGCTGCGGGTTGCAGTCAACGCCGACAGCTTGGCGACCTGGTTCATCGAAGCCATGACTTCCGCGCCCGGCGTGCTCTTCGACCTGGTGATCGACGATCAGGACCACAGCGCCGAATGGCTGAAACGCGGCGAGGTCTCGGCCGCGGTCACCGCCAGCAGCCGCGCGGTCACCGGCTTTGATGCGCACCCGCTGGGCACGCTGCCTTATGTGGCAACCGCCAGCCCCGCCTTCATGGCGCGCCACTTCCCAAAAGGCGTCACCGCCGAAACCGCCGCCCGTGCACCCTGCCTGATCTTCAACGCCAAGGACATGCTGCAACGGCGCTGGCTGGAGGTGAACATCGCCCCGCAACTTGCCCCGCCTGCGCATTTTCTGCCCTCCAGCCAGGCCTTCGTGGATGCCGCCCTCGCAGGCCTCGGCTGGGGCATGAATCCGGAGGCGCTGGTGGCACCGCACCTGCGCAGCGGACGGCTGGTGCCGCTGATGGGAGGCACCGCGCTGCCGGTGCCGCTCACCTGGCAGGTGGCGCGGGTGATGGCGCCGGCCCTTGCGGATGTGACCCAAGCCGTGCTGAAGTCTGCGCGCGCTCATCTGCGCCACGACTAACACGCAAGACCACTCCGACAGGACATCCCGAAAGGCCCCGCATGTTTTCCAAATCCGAACTCAGCTACGACCCAATCCCGCTGCCGCACCGCGCGGATTACACGGACGCGGAAATGCAGGCCAAGGCGACGGAGTTCCTCGCCCATATGAAGAACCGCTGCTCGATCCGCGATTTCTCCGACCGGCCGGTGCCGCGCGACGTGATAGAGAACTGCATTCGCACTGCCGGCACTGCCCCCTCGGGCGCCAACCACCAGCCCTGGTTCTTTGCCGCGATCGCGAACACCGAGCTCAAGGCCCGCATCCGCGCCGAGGCCGAGGAGGAGGAAAAGAAATTCTACGAAGGCGGCGCCAGCGACGAGTGGATCAAGGCGCTGGAGCCGATCGGCACCGATGCCGACAAACCGCATCTGACCATCGCGCCCTGGCTGATCGTTGTCTTTGGCCAGCGCTGGGGCGAGTTCGATGACGGCACGCGGTTCAAGAATTACTACGTGCCGGAAAGCGTGAACATCGCCACCGGCTTCCTGCTTGCCGCATTGCATACCGCGGGGCTGTCGACGCTGACCCACACGCCGAACCCGATGAAGTTCCTGAACGGCGCGCTGGACCGCCCGGATTCAGAGAAGCCGACGATGATCATTGCCGTCGGCCATCCCGCCGAGAACGCCGCGGTGCCGTCGGTGGCGCGGGTGAAGAAACCGCTGGGCGGAATCTGCACGGTCTACGAATGAGCGCCCGCGCCCGGCCATGACGGGCCGCCCGGCCTCCCTGCGCCGCAGCTTGCTGCTGCATCTGGCGCTGCCGCGGGGTGGGCTGCTGCTGGGATGGGGAGCGGCCAACCAGCTGGTGAAACTGCCGCTGCCGCTGGCCTGGGGGCTGATCGCGGCAGATGCCCTGTTTTTCCTGTGGCAATGCCGCGCCTTTCTGCGCAGCGCCGATGCGCATACCCGCGACACCGGCAACCTGGCGCCGGTCTGGGGCGGCTACCTGGCAGTGCTGTTCGCCGCATTTGCCGCCGCGACCCTGTGGTGGGATGCGGTGCTGATCTCCAGTCATGAGGACGGCACCCCCTACGCGGTGCAGCGCGCGCGGGAGCGGGAGGCGCTCTACAGCCTCGCCCTCGCCCCCGGCGGCGAGGTGCTGGTCTTCGACGGCGAAATCACCCACGGCCTCACCCGCCGCCTGCGCCAGCTCCTGGCCGAGAACCCAGACGTAACGCAGTTGCAGCTGAGCGGCACGGGCGGGCTGGTCTACGAGGCCCGCGGCGCGGCCAATCTGGTGCGCGCCCGCGGGCTGGAAACCCGCGCGGGCGGGCTTTGTGCCTCCGCCTGCACGCTGGTTTTCGCGGGTGGCAGCCGCCGCAGCCTGGATGCGGGCGGCCAGCTGGGGTTCCACGGCTATGCGCTGATGTTCGAGGGCGGGCTGCCGCAGGTGGACCTTCTGAGGGAACAGGAGAAAGACCGCGCCTTCCTGCTGGCCCAAGGCGTCAGCGCCGGGCTTGCCGGGCGGATCTTCGCGGTGCCGAACAGCGGCCTGTGGCTGCCCGATCACGCGGAACTGCTTTCAGGCGGCATGATAACCCCCTGAAAAGATGAAAAAGCCCGCCGGATTGCGGCGGGCTTTCACGTCTGTGCGGCCCTGCGGCTCAGAGCTGCGCCATCACCTCGTCGGTGGCCTCGAAGTTGGTGGTGACGCGCTGCACGTCGTCGTCATCCTCCAGCGCGTCGACCAGCTTCATCAGCTTTTGCATGCCGTCGAGGTCCAGCTCGGTTGTGGTGGTCGGCTTCCAGACCAGCTTGGTCGACTCGGATTCGCCCAGCTCCGCCTCCAGCGCGCTGGACACGTCGTTGAGGTCGGTGTCGGCGCAATAGATGATATGGCCGTCCTCGGAGCTTTCCGCGTCCTCGGCGCCCGCCTCGATCGCTGCCATCATCACGGTGTCGGCATCGCCAACGGCGGCCGGAAAGGTGACTTCGCCCTTGCGCTCGAACATAAAGCCGACCGAACCGGTCTCGCCCAGGTTGCCGCCGTTTTTGGCGAAGGTGGAGCGCACGTTCGACGCAGTGCGGTTCTTGTTGTCGGTCATCGCCTCGACGATGACGGCGACGCCATTGGGGCCATAGCCCTCATAGCGGATTTCGTCGTAATTCTCGGCGTCGCCGCCGGTGGCCTTCTTGATCGCGCGCTCGATCACGTCCTTGGGGACGGACTGGCTCTTGGCTTCTTTCACCGCCAGGCGCAGGCGCGGATTCTTGTCGGGATCGGGGTCGCCCATCTTGGCGGCCACGGTGATCTCCTTGGCCAGCTTGGAAAACAGTTTCGACCGCGCCGCATCCTGACGGCCCTTGCGGTGCTGAATGTTAGCCCATTTTGAATGGCCTGCCATGGTGCATCCTTGCTGCTGTGTGTCTGATTTGGCGCTCATATAGCCCCGCCCCGCCCCTGCTTTCAAGCGCTGGCCCGCGACTTGGCTCTTGTGCGCCTGCGGGGCGGGGGTAATCTGGCGGCATGACTTTCGATCAAAGCGTATTGTTTGCCCTTTTCGCCCTCGTCTTTGCTCTCCTGCTCTGGGGGCGCTACCGCTATGACCTTGTCGCCTTCGGGGCGCTGATGGCGGGGGTGGTGCTGGGGGTGGTGCCCTCGGAGAAGGCTTTCTCCGGCTTCGGCCACCCGGCGACGCTGGTGGTGGCGCTGGTGCTGATCGTTTCGGCCGGGCTGGTGCGCTCGGGCGCGGTGCATCTGATCACCCGCACACTGGTGGATTCCGCGCGCGGGCTTGGCACGCATATCGCGCTGATGGGCGGCGTGGGCGCGGTGCTGTCGGCCTTCATGAACAACGTGGCGGCGCTGGCGCTCCTGATGCCGGTCGACATCCAGACTGCGCGCAAGGCGGGCCGCGCGCCGGGCATGAGCCTGATGCCGCTGTCCTTTGCCACCATCCTCGGCGGCATGGCGACGCTGATCGGCACCCCGCCCAATATCATCATCGCCGCAATCCGGGAGGAGACGCTGGGCGAACCTTTCCGGATGTTCGATTTCGCCCCGGTCGGCGCCACCGCGGCGCTGGCGGGGCTGGTGTTTGTCGCGCTGGTCGGCTGGCGGCTGATCCCCGGCCGCTCGAACGCGGCAGGCGCTGCCGAGGCGCAGCTGGAGCCCTATATGGCCGAGCTGACCGTGCCGGCCGAGTCCGAGCTTATCGGCAAGCGCCTGGGCGAGCTGGATGGGGAGGCCGAGAAGGCAGATGTTGCCATCCTTGGGCTGATCCGCGGCGGCAGGCGTCTCTACGGGCGGGCCGCGGCGTCGCTGCTGCGCGAGGGCGACGTCCTGGTGATCGAGGCCGAGCCGGAGGCGCTGGACGAATTCCGCAGCGCGCTGAAGCTGGACTTCGCCGATGCCGCGCGGCAGGACAAGCTGACCGCGGCGGGCGACGGGCTGGAACTGGTCGAGCTGGTGGTGCCCGAGACCGCCCGCATCAACGGCCGCAGCGCCCAGGCGCTTGGCCTTTCCTGGCGGCAGAACGCGGTGCTTCTGGGCCTGGCGCGCCAGGGCCGCCGCCTGACCGGCCACATCCGCCAGACCGATATCGAGCCGGGTGACATCCTCCTGATCCTCTGCCCGCATGGCCGCACCGCCGATGTGGCGGAATGGCTGGGCTGCCTGCCGCTGGCCGAGCGCGGGCTGGCGGTCACCGCCAATGACAAGACCTGGCTCGCCATCGGCCTGTTTGCCGCTGCGGTGCTGGCGGCCTCGGTCGGGCTGCTTTACCTGCCGGTGGCGCTGGGGCTGGTGGCAGTGGGTTATGTGCTGTTCAAGATCCTGCCGGTCAACACGCTTTACGACCATGTGGAATGGCCTGTGGTGGTGCTTCTGGGGTCGATGATCCCGCTCGGCGCGGCGCTGGAGTCCTCGGGCGGAACCGCGCTGATTGCCGGCACGCTCAGCACGCTGACTGCGGGCCTGCCCGCCTGGGCGGTGCTGACGGTGCTGATGGTGGTCACGATGACGCTGTCGGATGTGCTGAACAACACCGCCACCGCCATTGTTGCCGCTCCCGTGGCGATCCAGATGGCGGAGACCCTGGGCGTCTCGCCGGACCCGTTCCTGATGGCGGTGGCGGTTGCGGCCTCGGCCGCCTTCCTCACCCCGATCGGGCACAAGAACAATACGCTGGTGCTGGGGCCGGGCGGATATCACTTTGGCGACTACTGGCGCATGGGGTTGCCGCTGGAGATCCTGGTGATCGCGGTATCGGTGCCGGCGATCCTGGTGTTCTGGCCCTTGTAAGCCCTGGGGATTTCGAAGCTGCCGCCGGTGTTCGGTCAAAGCAGCGCTGCGCGCCCGCATCATTGGCGCGGCTTCGCTGACGGCCGCGCACCTCCTGCCACCGGCGGGAAAGCGTCAACCTGTCACAAATTCCTTGACAGACCGCCCTTCAACGGCCTCAGGCCGCCAGATGTTGCGGCCCGGCCGCGGCCTACCCGGCCAAAGCCTGCGAAATCAAAGCAATCGCCGTGGACGCTGCCAGTATCGCAAAAAGGAAACCATTCCTGAAAGTCATAACCTCACCCTGTCTTCTCCCCTCCTTTAGATAGGCTTTGTTCTGTTAACTGCATGTGAACACATCGAAGGCCGGCGAAAATCCGCCGACGAAACAATATCACGATGCGGCTTCAGAGCGGCCAGATGAAGGGGATGAGAACCGAGGCCAGAAGCCCGACGGTGAGGTTGAGCGGGATGCCCACGCGCAGGAAATCGGTGAATTTGTAGCCGCCGGGGCCATAGACCAGCATGTTGGTCTGGTAGCCAATCGGGGTCGCGAAAGAGGCCGAGGCCGCCACCATCACCGCCACCACCAGCGGCCGCGGATCCACGCCCATGGCCTGCGCGAGGCCAATCGCAATCGGCGTCACCACCACGGCCACGGCGTTGTTGGAGACCAGCTCGGTCAGCACCGAGGTCAGCAGATAAACCGCCCAGACCAGCAGGAACGGCGGCAGCACCGAAAGCGAGGGCGCGAGACTGTGCACGATCAGCCGCACCGCACCCGAGCTTTCCAGCGCCGCGCCAATGGCAAGCATGGAAAAGATCAGCGCCAGCAGGCGGCCGTCAACGAAGGAGAATGCCTCGTCCGCGTCGATGCAGCGTGTGACCAGCACCAGCGCCACCGACAGCACCGACAGCATCAGGATCGGTGCCACCCCGAGTGCTGCGAGGATCACGATGGAAAACAGCGAGATGATTGCTATTGGCGCGTGGCTGCGGCGGTAGGCGCGCTGGGTGGGCTGGGAGACATCGGCCAGGTCCATCTCGGAGGCCAGCCGCTGGATGTCTTCCGGGGCGCCTTCGAGCAGCAGGGTATCGCCGATCCGCACCACCAGGTCCTCCAGCTGCACCCCGATGTTCTGATTCCGCCGGTGCACCGCCAGCGTGTAGACGCCATAGCGGCGGCGCAGGCGCAGCGCGCCGAGCGAGCGGCCCACCATGCGGCAGCCCGGGGTGATCAGCACTTCGACGGTTTGGGTCTCCACCGCCGAGACCTGATCGACCCGCTTCAGCTCCTTGTTGGTCTGCAGGCTCAACAGCTCGGTCATCCTCGTGCGGAGCACCACGCGGTCGCCCACCTGCAGCTCCACCCCTTCGAGATTGCGGCGCAGCGACTCGTCGCCGCGGATCACGTCGATCAGCCGCACACCGGGGCGCTTAAACAGCTGCACACCGGTCACCTCGCGGCCGATCAGGTTGCTGTCGGGCGGGATTACCGCTTCGGTGAAAAACTTCATCCTGGACTTGTCGCTCAGCATCGACGCCATGCTGTCGCGGGCGGGCAGCAGACGCGGCGCGATGAAGCGCAGATAGACCATGCCATAAGCCACGAGAAACAGCCCCAGCGGCGTCACCTCGAAGATGGTGAAGGGTCGAAGCCCTTGAGCACGGGCGACACCGTCGACCAGGAGGTTAGTGGAGGTGCCGATCAGCGTCAGCGTGCCGCCGAGAATCGCCGCATAGCTGAGCGGGATCAGCATCTTGGAGGGCGCTACATCCAGCGTGCGGGAAATCTGGATGAAGACCGGGATCATCACCACCACCACCGGCGTGTTGGAAACCACAGCCGAAGCCGCAACGACAAATGCCATCAGCAATGCGATGGCCAGCCTCGGCCGCACGCCGGCCTGGGTCTTGGCGGCCTGGGTGAAGGCATCCAGCGACCCGGTACGCACCAGCGCGCCCATGATGATGAACATCGCGGCAATGGTCCAGGGCGCCGGGTTCGACAGCACAGGCAGCGCCTCGCTGTAGGGCAAGACGCCGGTTGCAAGCATCACCGAGACGCCGGTGATCGCCACAACTTCGGTTGGGTAGGTTTCCTTCAGGAAGGCCAGGAACATGGCCAGGACGATCACAAGAGCCAGGATCGCGTTGCCGGTGTCACCAATCTGGAAAAACTGCATATGCCGTGACTAAACCCGTATTCGTGCCCAACCGCCCGGGCGCCGCGTGATCCGCCGCCATCGCGCAGTCTCCCCGAGGACCTTTAGCAGCGCAAGAAATTCCGCGCCTTCCCTGCCCTCTTACTGCACCGGGCGATTATTACAACAGGCGGCTGCACCGGGCATGCCGCCTGCGCGCTCAGGGCGCGGCAGGCTCCAGCAGCCCGCCCTGGCGCACCATGCGCACCTGTTTGGCGGCACCGGTGCGGTCGTCGGTCTCGATGAACACCCCCGACAGCGAGGCTTCGCCATTGGCCGGGGTGAAGCGGCTTTTCGGCATTCCGGTCACGAAGCGGCGCATCGGCTCGGTCTTTTCCATGCCGATCACCGAGTCGTAATCGCCGCACATGCCGGCATCGGTGATATAGGCGGTGCCCTTGGACAGCACCTGAGCGTCAGCCGTCGGCACATGGGTATGGGTGCCCACAACCAGCGAAGCGCGGCCGTTGCAGAAATGGCCCATCGCCATCTTCTCGGAGGTGGCCTCGCAATGCATGTCGACAATCACCGCCTGCGCCAGCCCGCCGCGCGGATGCGACTTCAGCACCGCCTCAACCGCGCCGAACGGGTCGTCGAAGGCGCGCTTCATGAACACCTGGCCCAGCGCCTGGGTGACCAGAACCTTGCGGCCGCCCGGCGCGTCGAACAGGCGGAATCCCCGCCCCGGCGCGCCCTTGGCAAAGTTCAGGGGCCGGATGACGCGCGGCTCCTTTTCGATGAACTGCAGCATGTCCTTCTGGTCGAAGGCGTGGTCGCCCAGCGTCAGGCAGTCGACCCCCGCATCCAGCAGAAGCTTGGCGTGCTCGCCGCTCAGCCCCATGCCGTTGGAGGCGTTCTCGCCGTTCACAACCACGAAGTCGAGCCGCCACTCCTGCCGCAGCTGCGGCAGGTTTTCGGTGACGGCACGGCGCCCGGCGCGGCCCATCACATCGCCTAGGAAAAGAATACGCATGCGCGGCTGGTAGGCAACGCGGGGCCAAAGAGCAAGGCCCCGCATCGTCAATTCACGCAGCTGTGGCGCCGCGGTCAGCTGTAGGCGCCAGCCGAATAGGTGAGCTCGTAGCCGTGCGAGTAGATCTCGAAGACGTTGCCGAAGGGGTCTTCGACATAGACCATGCGGTAGGGCTTTTCGCCCGGGAAGTATTCCCGCACCGGCATCCGCTGCTTGCCGCCGGCCTCGACGATCTTCCGGGCCAGGCCTTCGACGTCCGGGTCCTGCACACAAAAGTGGAAGACGCCGTGGCGGCGGAAGTCGAGGTTGTCCTTGGGCGCGTAGTTGCCCTCAAACTCGAAGAGCTCGATGCCGACGCGATCCGAAGTGGACATATGCGCGATGCGCAGCTTCGACCAGCCGGGGCCGAACACGTCCGTGCACATACGGCCGATGTCGCTGTCATCCTCGACCACTTCGGCGGGCTGCATGATGGTGTAGAACCCCATGACTTCGGAGTAGAATTTCACCGCCGCGTCCAGGTCCGGAACCGACAGGCCGATGTGGGAAAAGCTCTTGGGGGCCGGAAGCATGATTGTCTCCTTTTTCATGTTGGGGCCGTTTCTCGTGACCGGAGATACGCTTGACCCAAGCAAAAGCAAAATTATCATACCTAATGAAAATCATAACAAAACGGATTGCATGTGCTGAACGCAAGCTGGCTGGAAACCTTCACCGCGCTGAGCGAGCTGGACAGTTTCACCCGCACCGCGGCGCGGCTGAACATGACCCAGCCGGGGGTGTCGCAGCACGTGAAAAAGCTGGAGCAGCAGGTGGGCCAGCCCCTCCTCCTGCGCCATGGCAAGAGCTTCAGCTTGACCGGGGCAGGTGCCGCGCTCGCCGCCCTGGGCCGCCGCCGCCAGGCCGAGGAGGAGGCGCTGCGCCAGGAGCTGGGCCAGGACGATCCCGCCCGCGGGCGGGTGCGCATCGCCTGCCCCGGCGGCCTTGCGGTGCTGATCTACCGCGCGGCGGAGGCGCATCTGGCGCAGGCGCCCGGGCTGATGCTCTCGCTGCAAGCGGCACCGCAAGCGGCGATCGAGGCGCAGCTGCTGGCCGGGGAGCTGGACCTCGGCATCCTGCACCGCAAGCTGGAGGCGCCGCGGCTGACGGCAGAACCCCTGGGCCGCGACCGGCTGAACCTGATCCTGCCGCCGGGGAGCGAGGCCAAGCCAGCGTTCGACACGCTGCAGGCGCTGGGGATGATCGGCCACCCGGACGGCGCGGCGCTGGCGGACCGGCTGCTGGGCGCGAATTACCCCGGCTACCGCGGCGCCGCCGGGCTGCGCCAGCGCGCTTTCCTGAACCAGATCGGGCAGATCCTCGACCCGGTGGCGGCGGGGGCCGGCTACACCATCCTGCCGCAAAGCGCGGTGCTGGCGCAGTCCGCCCGGCGGGAGTTCCGCATCGCTGAGCTTGCGGCCCCCTTGGAGGACGACCTCTGGCTGCTCAGCCAGCACAGCACCCGCCCGCCGGCGCGGCTCACGTTCTTCGTGGAGGCGATCCGCGAGGTTTGCGCCGGGCTCGCCCGCTAGCGGCGGTCAGAATTGCAGGACGCGGCTTTCGGTCACCACCATGTCGAGCGGCTGGTCGGTCGGCTCCAGGGGCAGGTTTTCGTCCTCTTGGGCGTCGAAGGCAAAACCAATCGCCAGCGTCGCCCGCTTGCCCCGCAGCATCTCCAGCGTGCGGTCGTAGAAGCCGCCGCCATAGCCCAGCCGCCCGCCGCGGCTGTCGAAGGCAACAAGCGGCACGATCAGGATTTCCGGCTCGAAAAAATCATCCGCGGCCGGCACCTGCGCGCCGAAAGGCCCTTCGCGCAATGGAGCGTCCGGCTGCCAGCGGCTGAACTTCAGCGGCTGGCCCTTGCCGATGATCACCGGCACGCCAACGGGTCCATGCGCTGCGGCCTCGGCCATGGCGGGCACCGGGTCGATCTCGGTGCGGATCGGCAGGAAGCCGGACAGCGGCACCCCGCGGTAGCCCGCCAGCACCTCCGACAGGTGCCCGGCTGCGCCCGGCAGGCCCCGCGCGTGGGCCTCCTTGCGGCGGGCAAAGGCCGCCTTGCGCGCTGCGGCTTTGATGGCACTCAGATCCGTCATTCCTGCTCTCCTCCAACTCGCTCCGGGGTCAGCCCGTTACAGCAGCACCATCACAACAGCACCACCGCGGCCAGCCCCAAGAACGCAAAGAATCCGACCACATCTGTCACCGTGGTGACAAAGGCGCCGGACGCCAGGGCGGGGTCGATGCCCATCTTCTCCAGTAGGACCGGGATCACCGTCCCTGCGAGCCCGGCAACGACCAGATTGACCACCATCGCGACGGCAATCACCACGCCCAGCATCGGCGAGCCGAACCAGGCCAGCCCCACGATGCCCATGAGCACCGCAAAGATCACCCCGTTGATCAGCCCCACCAGCACCTCGCGGCGGATCACCCGCCAGACGTTGGAGCCGGTGAGGTCGCGGGTTGCCATCGCCCGCACCGCCACGGTGAGCGACTGGGTGCCCGCGTTGCCGCCCATCGAGGCAACAATCGGCATCAGCACCGCGAGCGCCACGAACTGGGCAATGGTCGCCTCGAACTGGGCAATCACCAGGGACGCCAGCACCGCCGTCACCAGGTTCACCGCCAGCCAGGGAAAGCGGCGCTTGGTGGTGTCGATCACCTTGTCCGACAGCGAGCTTTCCTCGCCCACACCGGCCAGGCGCAGGATGTCCTCCTCGTGTTCCTCGTCCAGCACGATCATCGCGTCGTCGATGGTGATGACGCCGACCAGCCGCCCCTCGCCGTCAACCACGGGGGCGGAGATCAGGTGGTACTGATTGAAGGCATAGGCCACGTCTTCCTCGTCCTGGTCGGCCGGGATCACCTGGAAGGTGTCCTCCACCAATTCGGTGAGCGGCACCTCGCGCCTGGTGGCCATGATCCGGCCGAGGGTCACGTTGCCGACCGGATGGGTGCGCGGGTCGATCAGGATCACGTGGTAGAACTGCTCCGGCAGGTTCTCGGACTCGCGCATGAAGTCGATGGCCTGGCCGACGTTCCAATGCTCCGGCGCCATCACCACTTCGCGCTGCATCAGGCGGCCGGCGGAGTTTTCCGGGTAGCTTAGCGATTGTTCGACCGCGACCCGGTCGGAATCCTCCAGAACATCGAGGATGGCTTCCTGCTGCGGCTCTTCCAGGTCCTCCAGAAGATCAACAACATCGTCGCTTTCCAGCTCCCGCACCGCGTCGGCCAGCACCGCGGGCGACAGCAGCGAAATCACTTCCTCGCGGATGCTTTCGTCCAATTCCGACAGGATTTCGCCGTCGAACTCGCGGCCATAAAGCTGGATCAGCCGGGCCCGGTCATAAGCGCTGATCTGTTCCAGGAAGTCGGCGATATCGGCCGCGTGGAGCGGCTCCATCAGTTCGGTCAGCCCGGCCTGATCGCCCGCCTCCACCGCGGCAAGGATGGCGCTGGCGCGTTTGCGGTCCAGCTCGTAGGCGTCGTCCTGGCCCGGCTCGGTGCCGGTGATATTGTCGCCGCTGCTCATGCGATCTCGCGCCCCCTTGTGTCTTTGCCTGCAAAATAGAAGAAGCTGTTTCCGGAAAACAATGGGGATGGCATAATTTACCGGACCCTGAGCGCGCGCCTATCCCGGGTGCAGCGGTTTGGCAAGCAGCGGGGAGCACAGATGAACGGCGATTTCATACTGGCGGGGCAGGTTCTGAGCTTTCGCCATTCCCCCTTCACGGGCGAAGATCCGGACGCGGCCGCGGTGCTGGCAGAGGCAGTGGCGATTTCCGGCGGCCGTATTGCCGGCACTGGCAGCAAAGCGCAGATGCAGGCGCTGCTGCCCGGCGCGCAAGTGACGGATCACGGCCGCAAGCTGATCCTCGCAGGTTTCGTCGATGCCCATGTGCACTACCCCCAGACGGCCATCATCGCGAGCTGGGGCAAGCGGCTGATCGACTGGCTGAACAGCTACACGTTCCCGGAGGAGATGCGCTTTGGCAACCGCGCCTATGCCGGAGAGATCGCCGCCCGCTACCTGGACCTCGCCGCCGCCCATGGCACCACCACGGTGTGCAGCTACTGCACCATTCACCCCGAAAGCGTGGATGCATTCTTCTCGGCCGCTGAGGCGCGCGGGCAGCGCGTGGTGGCGGGCAAGACGTGCATGGACCGCAACGCGCCCGAGGGTTTGCGCGACACGGCGCAGTCGGCTTATGACGCCTCGGAAGCGCTGATCCGGCGCTGGCACGGGGTGGACCGGCTGCAATATGCGATCACGCCGCGGTTTTCTCCCACCTCCACGCCCGAACAGCTGGAGGCGCTGGGGGCGCTCTGGGGCCAGCACCCCGGGTGCCTGATGCAGACCCATCTGAGCGAGCAGACCGATGAAATCGCCTGGGTGAAATCCCTCTTCCCGCAGGCCCGCGATTATCTGGACACTTATGAGGAATACGGCCTGCTCGGCGCCCGCGGCGTCTATGGCCACGCCATCCACCTGGAGGAGCGCGAGCGCCACCGCCTGCGCGAATACGGCGCTGCCCTGGTGCATTGCCCGACCTCGAACACTTTCATCGGCTCGGGGCTGTTCAACATGGCCGGGCTGATTGCCGAAGGCCAGCGCATCGGGCTCGCCACCGACACCGGCGGCGGGTCGAGTTTTTCGATGCTGCGCACCATGGCCGCAGCCTACGAGGTCGGCCAGCTGCGCGGCACACCGCTGCACGCGGCGCAGCTCCTTTGGCTGGCGACGCAAGGCTCCGCCGCAGCGCTGCGGCTGGACGGGATGGTCGGCAATATTGCACAAGGCATGGAGGCGGATCTGGTGGTGCTGGACCTGGCCTCCACCCCGGCGATCGCGCAGCGCTCCGCCCGGGCTGAAGACCTGTGGGAAGCGGTCTTCCCGACCATCATGATGGGGGATGACCGCGCCATTGCCGAAGTCTGGATCAACGGCCAGCGGGTTTAGGAGAGGCGCTCGCGCGCCTCTGCCTCCGGCGGGAGTATTTTCAGCAAGATGATGCGAGCGCCCTTGCCATCCCGCCGTGGCGCTCGATCAGCCGCGGGAGGTCCAGTGTGGTGACCTCGCCGCCGCGGATGATCTGGCGGCCTTCGACAAACAAGTGCTTCACCTGCGCGGGCCCCGCGAGCAGCAGCGCCGCCGCATCCCAGCTGCCGCTGGAGGCGACGCCCCGCACGTCCCAGACCGCGATATCGGCGCGTTTGCCGGCTTCCAGCCGCCCGCAGTCAGGACGGCCCAGCACATCGGCGCCGCCGCGGGTGGCCATCTCCAGCGCCTCATAGGCGCTCATCGCGTCAGCCCCATTGGCCACCCGCTGCAGCAGCAGCGCCTGGCGCGCCTCACCGCTGAGGCTGGCCATGTCATTGCTGGCGGAGCCATCCACTCCCAGCCCCACCGGCACGCCGGCATCCCGCATCTCGCGCACCGGTGCGATGCCGCTGCCAAGGCGGCAGTTCGAGCACGGGCAATGCGCCACGCCGGTGCGGGTTCTGGCAAAGAGATCAATCTCCTGCGGGTTCAGCTTCACGCAATGCGCGTGCCAGACGTCATCGCCGGTCCAGCCCAGGCCCTCGGCGTATTGACCGGGGCGGCAGCCGAATTGCGCCTCGGAATAGGCGATGTCCTCATCGCTCTCGGCCAGGTGCGTGTGCAGCATCACCCCCTTGTCGCGGGCCAGCAGCGCGGCATCGCGCATCAGCTCGCGGCTGACCGAGAAGGGCGAACAAGGCGCAAGGCCGACGCGGCACATCGAGCCTTCGGCAGGATCGTGGAAGGCATCCACCACCCGGATCATGTCGTCAAGAATGGCGCGCTCGTCCTCGACCAGGCTGTCCGGCGGCAGGCCGCCATCGCTTTCGCCAATGCTCATCGCGCCGCGGGTCGGTTGGAAGCGCAGACCAACCTCGAGCGCCGCCTCAATGGTGTCCTCCAGCCGCGCGCCATTGGGGTAGAGATAGAGGTGATCGGAGCTGAGCGTGCAGCCCGACAGCGCCAGCTCCGCAAGGCCGAGCTGGGCAGAGACGAACATCTCCTCCGGTCCGAAGCGCGCCCAGATCGGGTAGAGCCGCTGCAGCCAGCCAAACAGCAGCGCGTCCTGCGCGCCCGGCACCGCGCGGGTGAGGTTCTGGTAAAGATGGTGGTGAGTGTTCACCAGGCCCGGCGTCACCACGCAGCCGCGGCCAGAGACCACCTCGCCCGCGGTCTGCAGCCCCTGCCCCACCTCGACGATCCGGCCGCCGCGGATCAGCACGTCGGCATTGTGCAGCACCCGGCGGGCGTCATCCATGGTGAGGATGGTATCGGCGTTCTGAATCAGGAATTCGGTCATGTTCACACACTCCAAGGACCAGCCCGCTTCATTGGAATGTGTGGAAAGCCAGCGGAAAACGGGCACAAGAACCGGCTTGAGGACAAATTAACGGCCGCGCGCCGCCGCGGCAAGCCTCAGTCTTCTTGAAGCAGTTTCAACGCAGCGGCGTGAATTTCGGGATTGGCGGCGGCGAGAACCTGACCGCCGTCATGGGCCGGGCCGCCCTGCCAGCTGGTGACGAGGCCGCCCGCGGCCTCGATCACCGCAATCGGGGCCTGGATGTCGTAGGCGTTGAGTCCGGCTTCGATCACCAGGTCGATCTGCCCGGCTGCGAGCAGCGCATAGGCGTAGCAATCGGTGCCATAGCGGGTGAGCCGCGCCTCTGCCGCGACGCGCTCGAAGGCGGCGCGCTCTGCCGGGGTGCCGACTTCCGGGAATGTGGTGAAGAGGATCGCCTCTTCCAGCGGGCGCGGCGGGCGGGCACGCAGGCGCCGCTCGCCCAGCGGCCCGGTCATCGCGGCCACACCGGGCGCGCCGGTGAAGCGCTCGCCCGTGTAGGGCTGGTCGATCACGCCCAGAACCGGCCCGCTGTGATCGGAGAGCGCAATCAGCACGCCCCAGGTCGGAGTGCCGCTGAGGAAGGCGCGGGTGCCGTCGATCGGATCCAGCACCCAGGTGCGGCCGCTGCTGCCCTTGGCAGCGCCGAATTCCTCGCCCAGGATACCGTCCCGCGGGCGCAGCTCCGCCAGCACCGCGCGCATCGCCTGTTCGGCGGCGCGGTCGGCGGCGGTGACCGGATCAAAGCCGCTGCTCAGCTTGTTCTCGGCCTCCAGGCCTTCGGCGCGGAAGTACGGCAGGATGGCCGCGCGGGCGGCATCGGCCATCCGGTGGGCGACCTCGAGATCGGAGAATGCGGAATCTGTCATGCTGCAACGGGTGCCACCGCGGGGCGGGGTTTTCAAGAGGGCAGCGGTTTGGCAGCCCGTGCCGGGGGGCTGCCAATTGGACGCGAAAATGCCCGGCCGCCTTCACACGGTCCGGGCAGATCCTTGTTTTGCGGATGTCGCGGGCGTGGTGCCGGCCAGCCGGTTCAGCGGCTGGGTTTCAATCCCGCTTTTCAACCCGCGATGCGGGCTGTAGGACAGGCCAGCCGGGGCATGGCCAAAATTAGTCCTGGTTTCAGGCGGCGTCGCTCAGCACGCGGGCCAGTTCGAACAGGCGGCGGCGCTGGTTTTCCGGGATCGCGTAGTAGGAGCGCACCAGGTCCAGTGCTTCCTTGTCGCCCATCAGATCCTCAGGCACGGCGGCCTTGTCGGCGGGCGCCTTGGCCTCGTCCTGCAAGCCTTCGAAGAAGAAGCTCACCGGCACGTCGAGGGCGTCGGAAATGTCCCAAAGCCGGGACGCGCTGACGCGGTTTGCGCCAGTTTCATACTTCTGGATTTGTTGAAATTTGATGCCAACCTGCTCAGCAAGCTGTTGTTGTGTCATGCCGATGAGCCAGCGGCGGTGACGAATGCGCTTTCCCACGTGCACGTCTACGGGATGAGCCATGCGTTTCTCCTAAGTCTGAAATTCAGGCTGCAGCCCGAAGCGCCCCTAAATCCAACACCTTGACCAGGCGCATCCCATCATGTGCCACGAGCAAGCTTCCCCATCTGAGCGTTCCGGGGTCAACCCCTGTGAAAATAGTACAACCCTTGCGATTGAATTCAAGGCTGCCGTCGCCCGGGCCCGCCGCCGCGGGGTCAACCGCATGATTTCATGTATCATTTTTTTAAACGTTTTATTGCCAAGCGCCTGCCGATCCCCTACCTCCCCAGAAATAGCGAGGTGTTTCCGGTTTCAGGGCCCCGTCAGAGTGACCCGGCGAATCGCCCTGATTCCCGCAATAGGTGAGGAGAGAATATGCGCGCTTATCAGATGACCGCCTTCGGAGCGCCGCCGGAGCTGGCGGAAATCCGCTGCCCGCCGCCCGGCCCCGGCGAAGTGGCGGTGGAAGTCCGGGCCTGCGGGCTGAACTTTGCCGATCTGCTGATGGTGAAAGGCAGCTACCAGGACACCCCCAAGCCGCCCTTTACCCTGGGGCTGGAGGCGGCGGGTATCGTCACCGCAATTGGCGAGGGCGTCACCGGGTTTGCGCCCGGCGACCGGGTGGCCGCCTTCAGCGGCCACGGCGGGCTGGCCGAGGAGGCGGTATTCGAGGCCGCACGGCTGGTGAAGATCCCGGATGCGATGAGTTTCGAGCATGCCGCGGCGCTGCAAATCGCCTATGGCACCAGCCATGTTGCGCTGGACCATTGCGCGCGGCTTCAGAAGGGCGAGACGCTGCTGGTCACCGGAGCCGCTGGCGGCATCGGGCTGACCGCGGTTGAGATCGGCGCGATGATGGGGGCAAAGGTGATCGCCCATGCGCGCGGCGCAGAGAAGCTTAAGGTGGCCGAGGCCGCGGGCGCCAGCCACCTGATCGACGCCAGCGAGGATCTGCGCGCGGCGGTGAAGGGCCTGGGCGGCGCCGATGTGATTTACGACGCGGTGGGCGGCGAGGTTTGGAATTCCGCCTTCCGCGCCGCCAACCCGGGCGCGCGGCTGCTGCCGGTGGGCTTTGCCAGCGGCGAGGTGCCGCAGATCCCGGCCAATCACCTCCTGGTGAAGAACCTGACGGTGATCGGCTTCTATCTCGGCGGCTACATGAAGTTCCGTCCCGAGGTAGTGCGCGGCTCGCTGGATACGCTGTTTGCCTGGCATGGCGCGGGCCGCATCAAGCCGCATATCAGCCACCTCCTGCCGCTGGAGCGGGCGGGCGAAGGGCTGGAGCTGCTGCGCAGCCGCAAGTCGACGGGCAAGGTTGTGATCACCATGCATAACGGCGGCTGAACGCCGCACCCGGCGATGGAAGGGGCGGCCTCTGCGGGCACTCCCGCCCGTCCCTGGCGCATCCAAGATGCGCCGCTCCCGTTGGGCCGGGCCCGGCGCTCACGCGCCGGGCGGCGGAGCGCTCTTGGCCGGAAGGGCCTCGGGCCGCCCGCACTCCCGGACGGCGCCTCAGCTGGCGGCCCTGAGGGGCACGCGGCGCAAATTGTCAAAGCCCTGGCGGATCACCTGGGCGAGTTCTTCAACATAGGGCGCCCGCACCCGGTCCGAGCCATAGAGATTGATATGCTGCACCGGCAGCGGCGGCAGCGCGCCGCCGTGCTCGATCAGCTCCTGATAGGCGGGCTGGGTGCCCTCGAGCAGCACCCCCACCGCCAGATCGGCGCTGATCGTTGCCTCGACAGTGCGGTCGGACTCGCTGTCGAGCGCCATTTCCCACTTGATTCCGGCCGCATCCAGCGCCGCGGTGGCCACCGGCCGGAAGCTGCAGTTGCGGCAGAAACCGAGCCGCAGCGGCCGCTGCCGCCAGACCGAGCCATCCGGCGCCCCGACCCAGCACAGCGGCAGGGTGTGGATAGGCTCGCTTCCCTCGCCCGAGCCAGTCTCGGTCGTCAGCACCAGATCGTAGCTGCCCTTGGCAAACCCGGCCTTCAGGTCGCGGGTGTTGGAAGTGACCAGATTGACGTTCACCCGCGGGAAGCTGAGGTTGAAGCGCTTCAGCACCTGCGGAATGACCGGGTGCACCACGTCATGCGGCACCCCCAGCACCACCTCGCCCTCGAAGGCCTGGTCGGTGAGCCGGCCGATCACCTCGTCGTTGAGCGCCACCATGCGGCGGGCATAGCCCAGGAGCTGCTCGCCCGCGCCGGTGAGCGCGATGCCGCGGCCGGACCGGTCCAGCAGCGCCAGGCCCAAAAGCTCCTCCAGCCGTTTCAGCTGCATCGAGACCGCCGACTGGGTCAGATGCAGGAAGCCTGCGGCGCGGGTCACGCCGCCGTAGTCAGCGACAGCCACAAAGGACCGCAGCGTCGTGATATCCAGATTGCGTGCCATCACAGCTCCTGATGCCTTGAATCAAAAACATTCGTTTTCAAAATATGCCATGAGCGCGCATATTCATCAACACAATTGATCGCCCATCAGGGAAACATCACAACCACCGCTGAAGGAGAGATACCATGACTACAGCTCCGCAGACCCGCCCGCTGCCTTGCCCGCCCGTTGCCGCCCTCCGCCCGGCATTGTTCCAGCGGCTGAAGCTGCACTTCGCCGCCTGGCGTCAGCGGCGTCAGCTGGACAGACTGGATGCCCGCGCGCTGGAAGATATCGGCATCACCCGCTCCGAGGCCGAGGCAGAAGCGCGCCGCCCCTTCTGGAGCGCGCCGGACCACTGGCTGCGCTGATCCGCCGCGAACTTTCAAGGCGCCGCCAGCCCCCGGACGGCGGCGCCTTGCCAGCCCGGGGGACTCCCCGCCCCGAAAAGGTTCCGGAATGGCTCCAATTATCCGCGTCAATCTGCGCTTAAATACTTGAACAGCCGGGCGCTTCACCCGATATTTAGCGGGAACGCTGCCACCGGCCTGCGGCAACGCAGGGCCAAGCAGCGAGGGAGACATTCACGGAGACCATCGGTATGGCACAATTCGACACCATCCGGTCTGCCACCGGCGCACGCGCCGCACAGATCGACGAGGGCCTGCGCGCCCACATGAACAAAGTCTACGGCACCATGTCCGTGGGCACTTTCATCACCTTCCTGGCCGCCTGGGCCATCGCCGGCCTGGCCGTCACCACCGATCCCGGCAACGCGGTGGCACAGCTGAGCGCGGACAAGTACCTCACCAGCTTTGGCCATGCGATCTATGCTTCGCCGCTGAAGTGGGTGGTCATGTTCGCGCCGCTCGCCTTCGTCTTCGGCTTTGGCGCCGCGGTGAACCGCCTGTCGGCTTCCGCCGCGCAGCTGGTGTTCTACACTTTCGCTGCGGTCATGGGCCTGTCGATCAGCTCGATTTTCCTGGTCTTCACCGGCGAATCCATCGTGCAGGTGTTCCTGGTGACCTCGATCGCCTTTGCCGGCCTGTCGCTTTACGGCTACACCACCAAGAAGGACTTGTCCGGCATGGGCACCTTCCTGATCATGGGGGTGATCGGCCTTCTGGTGGCCTCGGTCGTCAACATCTTCCTGGCGTCGTCGGCCATGGCTTTTGCCATCTCGGTGCTGGGTGTTCTGATCTTTGCGGGGCTCACCGCCTATGACACCCAGAATATCAAGAACACTTACCTGCAGATGGCCCATTCGGGCGACCAGGAGTGGCTGGGGAAGGCCGCGATCATGGGCGCGCTGAGCCTCTATCTGGACTTCATCAACATGTTCATGTTCCTGCTCCAGCTGCTCGGCAACCGCGAATAAGCGCGCATCCGGCAACATCAATTTTCAAGGGGCGGGTCCGAGGGACCCGCCCCTTTTGCATTTCAGACCCCGTAAACGTTTCGCAACAAGGATTGACCCATGAAGATCATTGACGTTCCGCCCGCCGAGGCCCCGCGCCTGCTGCCGCTCTTGAAGGAGTTGCACGCGCTGCATGTGGCGCATCAGCCTGCGCGCCACGTGGCAGACCCGGAGGACGGTGCATTGGCCGCCTGGCTGCAGGATTGGTTGAGCAGCGCGGATGCCTTTGCCCTCGCCGCCGAGGACCCGCAAGGCGCACTCCTGGGCTATCTGATCTTCACGTTGGAGGTGCGCCCCGCTCTGCCCGTGCGCGCGGCTGAGACCCGGGTCATGCTGCAGCACATCGCGGTCGCGGAGGCCCATCGCCGCCAGGGCGTCGCCCGGGCCCTGATGGCGGAAATGAAGGCGCGGGCGGCAGCGCGCGGCGTCACAGTGATTGCAACCACCTATGCGCCATTCAATACCGCCTCGGCCGCGCTGATGCAGCGCATGGGGCTGGAACCGGTACTGACGGTGGCAGAGATGCGGGCTGGCTGAACACAGCGCCGGCAGCGCACAGAAAAGGGGCCGCCCCATCCCCGCTGGCGGCCCCTTACTGGCGCTGGTCCCCCCGGCGCCTGCCTGGACGATTATCTGCCCGTTACCGGCAATTCAGCCCGGCCGACAGCGCGACCGTGCCGGGGCGGCTTGCCAGCGGCCGCACCGGCCCCTCGGCACGGCAGCCCGAAGCCGCAGACGCCGCCTGCCGGAAATCCGCCTCAGACACCTCTGGCAGCAGCGCCCCGGCTTCACCCTCCGGCACCCTGAGCACCGCAATGCCGGAGCCATGTGCCTGCACTACGGACAGCTCCAGCAAATGCCCGTCATGGCGGAACTGCCAGACCCGCGCCTGGCCGCCGGAGGCAGGGCCCGCTTGCCCGCCCTGCGGCAGGAGCACGGGGTACGCAGCGCCGTCGAGGCCCCCGCCCAGCGGCTGCTCGAGCACCAGGGGCGGCGGCGGTACCGCGACGGTCTCCCGCGCCCCGGACGCCGGCACCGCAACCCCGGCCAATACTGCACTGATCGACAAGAACCGCATGGCAAACCCGCCTTTGACAAACCCTTTAACAACCGGTTTCAACCTAACGGCGAATTGCGGCAAGACTGTGCCGAAGCCCTCCGGCACAGGGCCCAACGCATCTGGCATTTGAGACAAATCCGGCCCGGTCATCCCGGCGGGCAAAGCAACTTTCACCGCGGCCCGGAAACGAAAAAAGGTCCCGCGGCGGCGGGACCTTTTTCCAAAATTGGTCAGACAATCAAGGCTTACTTGATCTTGCCTTCCTTGTACTCGACGTGCTTGCGCACAACCGGGTCATATTTGCGCACGACCATTTTTTCGGTCATGGTGCGCGCGTTCTTCTTGGTCACGTAGAAGTGGCCCGTGCCCGCGCTCGAGTTCAGGCGGATCTTGATGGTCGTCGGCTTCGCCATGGTGGTTCTCCTGCGTCCGGAAAGGCAGGGGCCTTTCGGTAAATTCCTATCTGAGCGTCGGCTTTTACCGTGCCCGGCGCCTGTGTCAATAGGCTGCGGGCGGGAAAAGCCGCACTTGGGCCAACATTCGGCCGGATCCGGCCCGGGACTGGCTTCCAGCCGCCACAGGGCAGCAGTTGAGGCAAACGCGCAGAAGGCCTGTAAGCCGGATCCTGTCCCCCCGGGACCGTAATCCCGGGTTCGACGGCCATTCATCTAGGCGGTGCATCGCTGCACCGCTCAAGCTGCCAACCCGGCCCCTCTCGGCTGAAGCGCGCCTAGCGGCGGTTTCCCGGTTGCCCGGGACCTGCCCGCGCGGGGGCCCTATTTGGCATTGCTCCCGGTGGGGCTTGCCGTGCCGCCCCTGTTGCCAGGGGCGCGGTGGGCTCTTACCCCACCGTTTCACCCTTACCCGCGCGGATGCTCCTTCGGCGGACCTCCGGTCCGGCGGGCGGTCTGTTTTCTGTGGCGCTTTCCGTCGGGTTTCCCCGCCCGGGCGTTACCCGGCACCGTTGCTTCATGGAGTCCGGACTTTCCTCGCGGAACTTGCGCTCCCCGCGGCCGTCCAGCCTTCTGCGCCCCCGCCGCCTACGCGCAAGCACCGGCGGCGTCAAGCTTTGGCGTGCGGATCAGGGGCTTTGCCCCTCTTGGCCTGCGGCCAATTCACCCCAGGATATTTGCAAGCCAGAAGAAGGAGCCGAGGAAGACTTCTTCTGGCTGGAAATATCCCGGAGCGCGAGGCAGAGCCTCGCATCCTGTCAGCTGTGCTGGGCCGGACAGTGCAAAGAGGCGAAATCGGCGGCAACAAGCGGCCCCCTGCCCCAGGGCCGGCAGCGCAGGCGGACGGCGGCCAGCAAGGCGCCATCATCCGCGGAAGCGGTGAAACCTGCCGCATGGGCGGCCTTGCGGAAGGCGGCAGCGTCTCCGGGGGCAACCGGCTGCTGCAGGGCGGGCCGCGCGGCCAAGCCCTGGCGTTCCAGGCGCAGCCAGTCGAATCGCGGGCCCGGGTCGGACTTGCGCCCCGGCGCCATGCAGGAGTGGCCGATCACCCCCGCCGACGCGATATCCCAACGGGCCATGATGTCTGCGAGCAGCGCCTCCAGCGCCTCCAATTGCGGAGCACTGAATGGGTGGCTGCCGGTGTTGTCGAGCTCGATGCCGATGGAGCGGGAGTTGATGTCGTCCTGCCCGCGCCACTCGCCTGCGCCCGCGTGCCACGCCCGGGCATCCTCCCGGACCATCTGCCAGAGCGTCCCGTCCCCGCCGATCAGGTAATGGGCCGAAACCTCGGCCAGCGGATCGCAGAGCCGCTCCAGGGCGGCCGCAGCGCTTTCCATCGCGGTGTAGTGCAAAACGATCAGGGACGGCATCAGGCCGTCCCTGCGGGGCCCGCGGTTCGGGCTTGGGTGCCAGCGGGCCCCGGGCTGGTCAGCCATTGCCGGCGGTTTGCACCGCGCGCCGGTAGGGGGCCGGATCCCAGCCGCAGGCAAATCCATCGCCATCGGGGTCCAGCGCCTTGCGGTCGCGCTCGGGGCCGCCCGCCGCAAGGAAAGCTTCCTGGGCGCGGTCAGCAGAAGCGAACCCGGCGCAGTTGCGGGTGTGGCGCGCCTGAAGGTTGAAGCCGGTGCGGCTGTAGAGGCGCACGCCCTTGGGATTGCTGGTGCTCAGCGCGAATTTCACGATGTTCGGCGCGGCGCCGCTGTCGCGCTCCGGCACCGGCACGGCTTCGGGCGGGACCATCTCGTATTGCGCACGCTGGCGTTCCAGCCGGGCGGCGTCGCTTTCGATCGACTGCCGGGCCGAGACCGCCTCGAAGTCGTTTTCATCCGAAATGGCGCGGTTGCCGGCCAGCGGCGGTGCCGGGTTGGAGGGCCCCGCCTGCAGCGGCGCCTCGCCGGAATTGGCACCCGAGGCCGCCAGCGCCGCGGCGGCTTCGCGGGCGATGTCGTCGCTGCTGGCCGAAGCGGAGGACGCGTAGCGGCCGGGGGCTGCGGCGGCTTCCGCCTCGCCCTCTGCCGCCAGCGGCTCGCTGGAGATCTGCGCGGGCGCCGCCAGCGGCGCGCCGGTGATGGTGGTGCCAGCTGCCGGGGGCGCGGCGAAGGGATCGCCGTCCAGACCGGCGCCTGCGGCACTGTCCGGCACTGCGGGCGCGCAGGCCGCCACGGCCAGGAGGCTGCCTGCGGCGGCAAGGGAGAAGAATGCTCGCATCGATATCACCTGTCAGTTCTGCTCTGTGTCAGGCCTCTGTCAGGCCCTGGACTAGGACGGACGGCGGTTTACCACCATTGCTGCGGCTTGGCCACAAATCCTGCTGCCTGCTCCAGCGCATAGGCGGTGTTCAGCAGATCGCCCTCTTCCCAAGGTTTGCCGATCAGCTGCAGCCCCAGCGGCAGGCCCTGGCCGCTAAGACCGGCCGGCACCGCCACACCTGGCAGGCCCGCCAGGTTCACGGTCACGGTGAAGACGTCGTTCAAATACATCTGCACCGGATCGGCTTCGGTCATCTCGCCGAGGCCAAATGCGGCCGAAGGGGTCGCCGGGGTCAGGATCGCGTCGACGCCTGCGGCAAAGACATTCTCGAAGTCCTTCTTGATCAGCGTCCGCACCTTGCGGGCGCGGTTGTAGTAGGCGTCGTAGAAGCCCGCCGAGAGCACATAGGTGCCGACCATCACGCGGCGCTGCACCTCGTGGCCAAAGCCTTCGGCGCGTGTCTTCTCGTACATTTCAGTGATGCCGTCACCGGCTTCCAGCGCGGCGCGGTGGCCGTAGCGCACGCCGTCATAGCGCGCGAGGTTGGAGGACGCCTCGGCGGGCGCAATCACGTAGTAGGCGGGCAGCGCATATTTGGTGTGCGGCAGCGAGATGTCGACGATCTCAGCACCGGCGGCCTTCAGCATCTCGGCGCCATCGGCCCAGAGCTTGGCGATCCCGGCGAGCATGCCTTCCATGCGGTATTCCTTGGGGATACCGATCTTCTTGCCCTTGATGTCGCCGGTCAGCATCGCCTCGAAATCTGGCACTGCAATGTCGGCGCTGGTGGAATCCTTGGCGTCGTGGCCGCACATGGCTTCCAGCATGATCGCGGCGTCGCGCACCGTCTTGGTCATCGGGCCGGCCTGGTCCAGCGAGGAGGCGAAGGCGACGATGCCCCAGCGCGAGCAGCGGCCGTAAGTGGGCTTGATGCCGACGGTGCCGGTGAAGGCCGCGGGCTGGCGGATCGAGCCGCCGGTGTCGGTGCCGGTGGCCGCGAGGCAGAGGTCGGCCGCCACGGCCGCCGCTGAACCGCCGGAGGAGCCGCCCGGGGTCAGCTGCGCATCGTCATTGCCGCGCCGCCAGGGGTTCACCGCGTTGCCGTAGACCGAGGTCTCGTTGCTGCTGCCCATGGCAAATTCGTCCATGTTCAGCTTGCCAAGCATCACCGCACCGGCGTCGGCGAGCTGCTGGGAGACGGTGGATTCATACTCGGGCTTGAAACCTTCGAGGATACCGGAAGCCGCCTGCGACGGCACGCCCTTGGTGCAGAACAGGTCCTTGATGCCGACCGGCAGGCCGCACATCGAAGGTGCATCGCCCGCCTTGATCCGCGCGTCCGCAGCCTTGGCGCGCTCCAGCGCGATCTCCGGCGTCTTGTGCACGAAGGCGTTGAGTGCCGCGGCGCCGTCGATCGCCTTCAGGCAGGCTTCGGTCAGCTCCACCGAGGTGGTGTCGCCCTTGCGCAGCGCGTCGCGGGCCTCTGCCAGGGTGAGTTTGTTGAGTTCGGTCATATCATCGCCTCTCTTGGGCAAATTGTCTCGGGGCCTTGCCCGTCTGCAGCGTCGGCCGCCCGGCAGGCAGCCTGCGGGCGCTGCTTATTCCACCACCTTCGGCACCGCGAAGAAGCCCTCGCGGGCGTCGGGCGCGTTCGACAGCACCTTGTCCTGCTGGCCGCCGTCGGTGACCTCGTCCTTGCGGCGCTTCAGGCGCTGCGGGGTGACCGAGGTCATCGGCTCGACGCCCTCGACATCGACCTCGTTCAGCTGCTCGATGAAGCCCAGGATGGTGTTGAACTCGGCGGCCAGCGCCGGCAGCGCGTCATCCTCGACCTTGATCCGGGCCAGTTTGGCCACCTTTGCGGCGGTGCTTTGGTCAATCGACATGGAAACCCTCATCTCGTGTTACAGAGGCATTTACCGCTGCACCGCCCGGGCCGCAAGCCTGCTGGCCGCCTCTGCCCCGCCGTGGAACGCCGCAGGCACCGGCCAGGGAGGATTTTGCGCGCCGGCGCATTTCCTTTCCGCGCCGGGCTGCTAGGCTGGGTCCGGCGCGCCACGGCGCCGGCAATCGGGGAGAAGACCTATGAAAGTGATCTGGCTGGGCCACGGCAGTTTCCGCTTCGAGACCGGAGACAAGGTGCTGCTGCTCGACCCCTGGCTGAGCGGCAACCCGGTGCTGCCGCCTGAGAGCCACGAGGCGGCGGTGGCGGGGGCGACCCATATCATCCTGACCCATGTGCATTTCGACCATGTGGTGGACGTGCTGCCGCTGGCCAAGCGGCTGGAGGTGCCGGTGATCGGCCAATACGACCTGATGGGTTTCTGGGGCGAGACCGAGGAGGTGGAGACCATCGGCTTCAACAAGGGCGGTTTGGTAGATCTGGGCGGCGTGCAGCTTGCCATGGTGCCCGCCTCGCACAGCTCCACTTTCAGCACCCAGGACGGGCTGCGCACCGGCGGTTCGGAAGTGGGCTACATGCTGATGGCCGAGGGCAAGACCTTCTATATTTCCGGCGACACCGCGCTGATGGCGGACATGGAATGGATGGGCGACTACTACAAGCCGGACGTGGGCATCCTGTCGGCAGGCGGCCATTTTACCATGGACATGAAGCAGGCGGCCTATGCGGCAAAACGTTATTTCAACTTCAAGACGGTGATCCCCTGCCACTACAAGAGCTTCCCGGTGCTGGCGCAGGACGCGCAGGATCTGATCGAGGGATTGCCGGAGGTCGAGGTGATCGAGCCGGAGGTGATGCAGGCAATCGACTTCTGAGTACCGCCCTGGCTGGCGGCGGCGGCGATCTCCCGCCCGTCGCCGGATCGGCTGGCGCAGATCCGCTCCCGTTGGGCCGGGCGCCGGGCCTCGCGGCCCGGCGCGGCTGCGTTTCAGGCCCCGGATTCCAGCTTCGGCACGGTAAAGGCGGCCCGCGCCGCAGCGGCCTTCCCGCGGCAGAGGCAGCCGCAGGCGTGGTCGTTGATCAGCCCCATCGCCTGCATGAAGGCAAAGACGGTGGTGGGGCCCACGAACTTCCAGCCGCGCTTCTTCAGCGCTTTGGAGAGCGCCACCGACTCCGGGCTGGTGGAGGCGGTCTGCGGCTCCGGCAGATCTTCCGGCCGGGGCTCGTAGCTCCAGAAGAAGGCGGCCAGCGAGCCTGCCTCCGCCACCAGTTCCTGCGCACGGGCAGCGTTGCTGATCACCGCCTCGATCTTGCCGCGGTGGCGGATGATGCCCTTGTCCTGCAAGAGCCGCGCCACATCCGCCTCACCGAATTTCGCCATCTCGTTGAAGTTGAACCCGGCAAAGGCGGCGCGGAAGTTCTCCCGCTTGTCCAGGATGGTGCGCCAGCTGAGGCCGGACTGGAAGCTTTCCAGGCAGAGCTTCTCGAACAGCCGGATGTCGTCACCTACTGGGTAGCCCCATTCCTCGTCGTGGTAGCGCAGGAAATCCGGCGCCGAGGCGCTCCAGGCGCAGCGGGGACGGCCGTCCGGGGCGGTGTAGAGGTCAGCCAATAATCACTCCCTTTCTGAATGCGCTTGCAGAAGCGCCATGAGCAGATCCGTCTCCGGATCTGTTTCCGCCGGCTCCGAATGACGCCAAACAACCGACAATGCACATTTGGCGGCGGCCCAGGCAAGCAGGCGCTTGGCCGAACAGCCAAGCCCCGCGGACCATTGATCGGCACGGCGGCGGATCACGTCCGGATCCTGAAGCCCGCGGGTGCAGCCACGCGGGTGACGGAAGGCATTTGCCAGCTCATACGCCCGTTCGCCCCGCAGCCCCTTGGCATCGAAGGCGCAATACCCGCGCGCACCCAGCCGGACGTTTTCATGATGCAGGTCGCCGTGCAGGGCGCAAGTGTCTGTCTGGGTGGCCAGCAGGTGAAGGGCCAGGCCGCGGCCGCGCTCCAGCCCATCGCGCAGGCGGCCCCCCGGCAGGCTGCGCGGCTGGAAGGCGCGCAACGCGCTGAAGCGCTCCTCCAGCGGCAGGAAGGACGCCTCTGCCCCGCTGGCACCGGCATGCAGCGCGCGGGCGGTTTGCAGCAGCAGACGGTCCGCCCCGGCCAGATCTCCGCTGCGCGCGGTATCGCCAATGGACGGGCCTGGCAGCCACTCGATCAACGCAGCATTGGTGCTCACGGCATAGATGCGGACAGCCTGCGCTTGCGGCGCATCGCGCAGGTAGCCGAAGCCGGCGGCCTCGCCGCCGGATCCGCGCCCCCTGTACACCTTCAGGACAGCCGGGCCTCCGCATCCCCTGGTCACGCGCCAGAGGCGCGCAATCGGTGTTTCTGTCAGAAACGCGGGATCCGAGACCCCGAATTCCTCAAGCAGGGCATCGGACGGCTTTGCTGTAGCGGTCATGCCGGGTCACCTCCTGCCGGAAAAGAAATCCTTCAGAAGCGCCGCGGCCTCCGCTTCGGCAATTCCGTCATAGACTTCAGGCGCGTGATGCGCCTGCGGGTGCGAGAAGACGCAGGCCCCATGCGCCACGCCGCCGGACTTCGGGTCCGCGGCGCCGTAGTACACCCGGCGGATACGGGCAGCGGCGATGGCGGCGGCGCACATGGCGCAAGGTTCCAGCGTGACGTAAAGGTCGCAGCCAGTGAGCCGTTCGCTTCCAATGGCGGCGCAGGCTTCGCGGATGGCCAGGATCTCGGCGTGGGCGGTGGGGTCGTTCAGCTCGCGGGTGCGGTTACCCGCCTCGGCCGCAATCCGCCCGTCCGGCGCCACCAGCACCGCGCCCACCGGCACCTCGCCGCGCGCCGCGGCGGCGCGCGCCTGCGCCAGCGCCGCGCCCATATGCGATTTGAAAGCCATGCCCCTTCCTGCCTGCGATTGCACGCTTTCGCAAGCGGCCGGAATACTCTATGGCACGGGGCCATGAGCAAAGCACCCGCATCCCCCAAGGGCTCTCCCGCAGGCCAGCCGCCTGAGGGCGACCGTATCGCCAAGGTTCTGTCCCGCGCCGGCGTCGCCTCGCGCCGCGAGGCCGAGCGCATGATCGCCGAGGGCCGCGTCACCGTGAACGGCAAGACCATCGCCAGCCCGGCGCTGAACGTGACCGCGAAAGACCGCATCCTGGTCGACGGCAAGCCTCTGCCCGAGGCCGAGGCCCCGCGGTTGTGGATGTATTACAAGCCCATCGGACTGGTAACCTCCACCAGCGACGAAAAGGGCCGCAAGACGATCTTCGACGAGCTGCCCGGGGACCTGCCGCGGGTGATGACGGTGGGGCGGCTTGACATCAACTCCGAAGGCCTCTTGCTGCTGACCAACGATGGCGGCATCAAGCGCAAGCTGGAACTGCCCTCCACCGGCTGGCTGCGGCGCTACCGGGTGCGCATCAACGGCCGCCCGAAAGACGAGGATTTCGAGCCGCTGCGCAAGGGGCTGGTGATCGAAGGCGAGCGGTTCCAGCCGATGACGGTGGCGCTGGACCGCCAGCAGGGCGCCAATGCCTGGCTGACGGTGGGTCTGCGCGAGGGCAAGAACCGCGAGATCCGCCGCGCGATGGAGGATATCGGTTTCAGCGTGAACCGGCTGTTGCGGCTGTCCTACGGTCCGTTCCAGCTCGGCAGCCTGAAGCCCGGCGAAGTGGAAGAGCTGCGCCCGAAGGTGGTCCGCGACCAGCTGGGCCTGGAAAAGCCCGAGGAAACACCCGCCAGCCGCCCGGTGCGCAGCCGTGGCGGGAAACCGGGGGGCAAGCCAGGCACCAGCCCAGCGGGCAAGCCGGGCGGCAGACCGGGCGCAAAACCCACAGGCAGGACCGGCGCGGGAGCTGGTATGGGGGCTGGCAAGAGGGCTGGCGCACGGTCCGGTGCGGAAGCTGGCAAGACATTCAGCTCCCGGACCTCCCGGACCAGCGTCAAACCCGGCAGCGGGGCCGGCGGCAAGCCCGGCTCGAAGTCCGGCCCGAAACCAGGCGCGAAATCCGGCACGCCCGCCCGGGGCAAAGCCTCCGGACCGCGGGACGCCAAGTCAGGCGCCGCTGGCGGGCCGAATGGCCGCGCCGGCAAACCGCGCCGCGGCTGACCACCCTTGCCTCCTCCTGCGGCCGTATTGGCACTGGCATGGGCACGCGGCTTCTCCTAGGGTTGCCTTCAGCACATCCATTGCGCTTGAGGGGGACCGCGCATGCCGCCACTAGTAACTGCCCGGCACTTGCCCGGCGCCGCTGCCGCGCGGGCCGGCTGAAAGCGTGATGCGGCTTACCCGCGCTCCCGCAGCCCGCCCGGCCAAGCCCCGCCCGCGCCTGCGCCGCCGGTTCGCCCCGGCGGCCCGCGCCGGGCTGATTTGCGGCCTCCTCGCCGCGGCGGCCTGCGAGCCGCAGGGACAACGGCAATCTCTGGTGCCGCGGCCCCGCCCCGCCGCGCTGGTCCCGAAAACGCCCGCCCCCTCCGCCGACAGCCAGGAACTGGCGCAGTATTACCGCCTGCTGGAGCGCGACCTTTTGATCCGCGGGCTGTTGCGCACCGATGGCGGCGGCCCGGACACGCCCTTCGATGCGGACGGCCTGGCCGAGAGTTTCGAGGCGCTGGCTTTCTATGATGAGTACGGCGGCAACGGGCTTGTCGGCGGGCTGGGGCGCTGGCCCGGGCCGGTGCGGATCGCGGCAGAGTTCGGCCCCTCGGTGCCGCCTGCGCAGCGCGCCGCCGACCGGGCCATGCTGCGGGACTATGCGGCGCGGCTGGCGAGGATCACCGGCCATCCGGTCAGCACGGTCCCAGGCCGAGCCAATTTCCACGTTCTGTTTGCCAGCCTCGACGACAGCGCATTTGTCGCCGAGCGGGTGCGCGAGCTGCTGCCCGGGCTTGGCGCGCGCGAGCTGGCGCTGCTGGCGGCGCCGCCGCGCAGCTACTACTGCCTGGTCGTGGCGGGCGGGCCCGAGGGCGATCCGCTGGCTTACAGCCGCGGCGTGGCGCTGATCCGGGCCGAACACCCCGATCTGGTGCGTAAGAGCTGCGTACACGAAGAAGTGGCGCAGGGGCTGGGCCTGAGGAACGACAGCCCGCGGGCGCGGCCTTCGATTTTCAACGACGATGACGAGTTTGCGCTCTTGACCAGCTTTGACGAGAAGTTGCTGCAGATATTGTACGACCCGCGCCTGTCCCCCGGGATGAGCGCGGACGAAGCGCGCCCGCTTGTGCGCGCCATCGTCCGCGAACAAATGGGCGAAACCCGCGCGCTGGCGGGCGGGCCGCTCTGAACGCCACTGGGCCGGGGTCCCACGTGCCAAGGCAGCGGGTCTGACCGCAGCGCAGGCGGATACCGCCCGCCCCCGCTGCGCCGCCCCCTGCCCGGCCCCTCGCAGCGCTCCGGCTTGCGCCCGCGCCGCGCCGCCGCCACTGTGGCGCAAAGCTTGCAGACGAAGGAGAGCGGCATGCGCGCAGTGGTGCAACGGGTCCGGGAGGCCTCGGTCTCCGTGGACGGAGAGGTGATCGGCCAATGCGGCCCGGGGCTGATGGTGCTGGTCTGCGCCATGGCGGGGGACGGCACGGCCGAAGCCGAGCAACTGGCCGCAAAGATCGCCAGGCTGCGCATCTTCAAGGACGGTGCGGGCAAGATGAACCGTTCGGTTCTGGGCAGCGGCGGCGGCGTGCTGGTTGTGAGCCAGTTCACCCTTGCGGCCGACACCCGGCGCGGCAACCGGCCCGGGTTCTCCGCTGCGGCACCGCCGGCCGGGGGAGAACGGCTCTACGAGCATTTCACCGCGGCGCTGGACGGCTTGGGGCTCGAAACCGCGACAGGCCGCTTTGGCGCCGACATGCAGGTGAGCCTGATCAATGACGGGCCGGTCACCATGTGGATCGACACCGCCGCGGAGTGAGCCCGCGCACCCGGGGCCTTCCTCATCGGGCCATCCTGCCGTGCGCCGTGCACATGGAATGGCTCCGGCGCGCCCCGCGCCTCGAGAAAACTCACCGCCAAACGCAAATGATTCTTGCAGAAAATGGGTCAGCGATACTGACGAAGGCCGAAAAACAGCGCAAAAAGCGCGTATCGGGGGCGGAAAAATTTTCTGGTCGCATTCCTGAGATATTTTTGTTTTGTAAAGCGCTATGAGCCCAAAAGCGGCACACCGCCGAAGAAAGGCGACACCCGCCTTGGGGCCCTGGGCCGGCAGCACATTCCCTGCTGTCGGGGGCCACGAATAAATCTTGCGAGGCTGCTGCAAATGCGCAAATCTTGAAAGACCAATCAAGAAAATGAGTGCTGACAGCACCGCACACCAATTGGGAGACTTCCATGAGCGACTATATCCAGTATCTGGCCAGCCAGGCGGCCGCGGGCAAACTGTCCCGCCGCGCCTTCCTCGGCAAGGCCGCCGCGCTGGGCTTTACCGCGGTATCCGCAAACCTGCTGATGTCCAATGCCGTGCAGGCAGCCGGTCCGCAGAAGGGCGGCACCATCAAGGCCGCGATCCAGGGCGGCAGCACCACCGACAGCCTGGATCCGGCCAGCACCACCAACACCGCGATGACCATGGTCAGCAAGCTGTGGGGCGAGCCGCTGATGGCTCTGGCGCCGGATGGCGGGCTGCAGCCGAAAGTGGCCGAAAGCGTCGAGGCCTCGGCCGACGCCAAGACCTGGACCTTCAAGATCCGCGACGGCGTCACCTTTTCCAACGGCAAGACCGTGACTGCCGAGGACGTGCTCGCCACCATCGAGCGCCACTCAGGCGAGGACACCAAATCGGGCGCGCTGGGGTTGTTGCGCGACATTGCGGCGATGCGGGCCGAGGGCAATGACTTCATCATCGAGCTAAAGACCGCGAACGCCGACCTGCCCTACCTGATGACCGACTACCACCTGCTGATCCAGCCCAATGGCGGCAAGGACGATCCGGCGGCGGCGATCGGCACCGGGCCGTACGTGCTGAAGGACGTCGACATGGGCGTGCGCTTCGTGGCGGAGAAGAACCCGGACTACTGGGACCCGGAACTGGGCCACGCCGACACCATCGAAGTCCTCATCATCAACGACGATACCGCCCGCGTCGCGGCGCTGCAGTCCGGCCAGGTCGACATGATTGACCGGGTGCCGCCGCGCACCGCCAAGCTGGTCGACCGGGCGCCGGGCATCACCGTGCGCTCCACTGCCGGTCCGGGCCACTACGTGTTCATCATGCATTGCAACACGGCGCCGTTTGACAACAACGACCTGCGCCTGGCGCTGAAGTACGCGATGGACCGGCAGGAAATGGTTGACAAGATCCTGCACGGCTACGGCTCCATCGGCAACGACAGCCCGATCAACGCCTCCTACCCGCTGTTCACCGAGGCCGAGCAGCGCGAGTACGACCCGGACAAGGCCAAGTTCCACTTCCAGAAGTCGGGTCATGACGGCGAGGTCCTGCTGCGCACCTCGGACAACTCCTTCCCCGGCGCACCGGATGCATCGGCGCTGTTCCAGCAGTCCTGCAACAATGCGGGCATAAAGCTGAACATCAAGCGCGAGCCCAGCGACGGCTACTGGTCGGAAGTCTGGAACAAGCAGCCCTTCTGCACCAGCTACTGGAGCGGCCGCCCGATCCAGGACCAGATGCTGTCGACCGCCTACCTGTCGACCGCGGACTGGAACGACACCCGCTTCTTCAACGAGCAGTTCGACCAGCTGGTGGTGGCTGCGCGCGGCGAGCTGGACGAGGCCAAGCGGACCCAGATGTACGCCGACCTCTCCACCATGATCCGCGACGACGGCGGCCTGATCTGCCCGATGTTCAACGACTTCATCGGCGCCACCTCGGACCGCCTGGCGGGCTGGGTCGAGGACCACAAGGGTTTTGACCTGATGGACCTCTACGCTCCGATGAAAATGTGGGTTGCGGCCTAACATGTCCCCAGTTGTCCGCCTTCTGGCTCAGCGCATTGCGCTGAGCCTTCTTCTCCTGTTGCTGATTTCCATGGTGATCTTCGCGGGCACGCTGATCCTGCCCGGCGACGTCGCCCAATCCATCCTCGGCCAGGGCGCAACACCCGAGGCGCTTGCGAACCTGCGCGCCGAGCTGGGGCTGAACGAACCCGCGCTGCAGCGTTATTTCTCGTGGCTGTCCGGCGCCCTGCACGGCGATCTTGGCACCGCGCTGACCAGCGGCCAGGACATTTCCTCGGCGCTTGCGGGCCGGTTCTGGAACACCCTCTTCCTCGCCTTCTGGGCCGCCGTCGTGGCCGTGCCGCTGGCGATCTTCCTCGGCCTTCTGGCCGTGCGCTTCAAGGACCGCTGGCCCGACAAGCTGATCTCGGGCGTTACCCTGGCGTCGATCTCGATCCCGGAATTCCTGATCGGCTACGTGCTGATGTATGTCATCGCCGTGCAGCTGCGCTGGTTCCCCTCGGTCGCCATGATCAACGACAGCATGTCGCTGTGGCAGAAGCTGAACTCCATCGCGCTGCCGATTGCCGTGCTCACGCTGGTGGTGCTCGCCCACATGATGCGCATGACCCGCGCCGCGATCCTGAACGTGATGCAGTCGGCCTATATCGAGACCGCCGAGCTCAAGGGGCTCAACGCCTTCCAGGTGATCTACCGCCATGCCTTCCCGAACGCGATCGCGCCGATCGTCAACGTGGTGATGCTGAACCTCGCCTATCTGGTGGTCGGCGTCGTGGTGATCGAGGTGGTGTTTGTCTACCCCGGCATGGGCCAGTATCTGGTTGACCACGTGTCCAAGCGGGACGTGCCGGTGGTGCAGGCTTGCGGGCTGATCTTCGCTGCCGTCTACATCGGGCTCAACATGATTGCCGATATCGTCGCCATCCTGTCGAACCCGCGCCTGAGGCATCCGAAATGAAGAATATTCCCGTTTCCGCCCTCATCGGGCTGTTCTTTACCGCGCTCTACTTCCTGGCCGCGATCTTTGCCCCGCTGCTGGCGCCCTATGGCGTCGGCGAAGTGGTGGGCGACGTCTGGGAGCCTTCGAGCGCCGAGTATCTGCTTGGCACCGACAACATCGGCCGCGATCTCCTCAGCCGGATGATCTACGGCGGGCGCACCACCATCTTCATCGCCACCGCGGCGACGATCCTGTCCTTCACCACCGGCGCGGTGCTGGGCTTCATCGCGGCGGAGGCCGGCGGCTGGCTCGACCAGGCGCTGTCGCGCTTCGTCGATCTCATCATGTCGATCCCGACGCTGATCTTCGCGCTGGTGGTGCTGTCGGTGACCCCCGTCACCATCCCGATGCTGATCCTGGTGATGGGTCTTCTCGATTCCACCCGCGTCTACCGCCTGGCCCGTGCCGTCGCCGTCGACATCGAGGTGATGGACTATGTCGAGGCCGCCCGCCTGCGCGGCGAGCGGACCGTCTGGATCATCTTCCGCGAGATCCTGCCCAACGCGCTGTCGCCGCTTGTCGCCGAGATGGGCCTGCGCTTCATCTTCATGGTGCTGTTCGTCTCCACCCTGTCCTTCCTGGGCCTTGGCGTGCAGCCGCCCGAGGCCGACTGGGGCGGGATCGTGAAGGAGAACAAGGACGGCATCGTCTACGGCATCCCCGCCGCCCTGCTGCCCGCCTTCGCCATCGCCACGCTGGCCATCTCGGTCAACCTGGTGGCTGACTGGGTGCTGAACCGGACAACCTCGCTGAAAGGAGGCCGCGGATGAGCGATGCCCTGCTGAAAGTCCGCGACCTGAAAATCGGCGCGACCGTCTACCCGCCCGGCGAAAAGCCCAGGCCCATCGAGATCGTGCATGGGGTCAGCTTTGACCTCGCGCCCGGCAAGGTGCTGGGGCTGATCGGCGAATCCGGAGCCGGCAAGTCCACCATCGGGCTCGCCTCCATGGCCTACGGCCGCGGCGGCGTGGAGATCACCGGCGGCGAGGTCTGGGTCAACGGCCGCGACATTCTGAAGACCAGCCGCAAGGACGTGCGCCGCTTGCGCGGCGGCGAGGTCACTTATGTGTCGCAGTCCGCCGCTGCCTCCTTCAACCCGGCCAAGAAGATCATGGATCAGGTGGTCGAGGCGGCAGTGGAGCAGAAGAAGTTCTCCCGCAAGGAGGCCGAGGCCCGCGCGCGCGCGCTGTTTGCCAAGCTGGGCCTGCCCGATCCCGACAATATCGGTGAGCGCTACCCGCACCAGGTTTCCGGCGGCCAGCTGCAGCGCTGCATGACAGCGCTGGCGCTCTGCCCGGAGCCGGATCTGGTAGTCTTCGACGAGCCCACCACGGCGCTCGACGTGACCACCCAGATCGACGTCTTGATGGCGATCAAGGAAGCCATCCGCGACACCGGGGTTGCCGCGCTCTACATCACCCACGACCTCGCGGTGGTGGCGCAGGTCAGCGACGACATCATGGTGCTGAAGATGGGCGACACCGTGGAATACGGCACCGTCGACCAGATCATCAACAACCCGCAGGAAGAGTACACCCAGGCGCTGGTCTCGGTGCGCTCGATCGAGCACGAGGAAAAGGCACCCACGCCGGAGCCGGTGCTGAGCGTGCGCAACATCACCGCGCGCTACAAGGGCACCAACTTCGACGTGCTGCACAATGTGAACGTCGACCTTTACCCGGGCCAGACGCTCGCGGTGGTGGGCGAGTCCGGCTCCGGCAAATCGACGCTGGCGCGGGTGATCACCGGCCTCCTGCCGCCGCGCGAGGGCGAGATTCACTTTGCCGGACGCACCCTGTCGCCGGACCTCAAGGGCCGCTCGCGCGAAGATCTGCGCGAATTGCAGATGATCTACCAGATGGCGGATGTGGCGATGAACCCGCGCCAGACGGTGGGCACCATCATCGGCCGCCCGCTGGAGTTTTACTTCGGCATGAAAGGCGCCGAAAAGCGCAAGCGCATCATCGAACTGCTGGACGAGATCGAGCTGGGCAAGGGCTTCATGGACCGTTACCCGGCGGAGCTGTCGGGCGGCCAGAAGCAGCGCGTCTGCATTGCCCGCTCGCTGGCGGCGAAGCCCAAGATGATCATCTGCGACGAGGTCACCTCGGCGCTCGACCCGCTGGTGGCGGATGGCATCCTGAAGCTCCTGCTGGAGCTGCAGAAGATCGAGGACGTCGCCTATCTCTTCATCACCCACGATCTGGCCACGGTGCGCGCGATTTCGGACAATATCGCGGTGATGTACCAGGGCCGGGTGCAGCGTTACGGCGGCAAGTCCGAAGTGCTGTCGCCGCCCTTCGACGATTACACTGACCTGCTGCTGAGCTCGGTGCCCGAGATGAAGCTCGGCTGGCTGGAAGAGGTGATCGCACACCGCAAGATGGAAAGCGCGGGCCACTAAGGCACAATCCCGCATGAACGCCTCCGCCCGTTGACCGGCCCGTGACTGGCCCGTGACTGGCCCGTGACCGGCGGGGGCGTTTTCCTTTTCAACCTGCCGCTGTTTTATGGTAGTTTACTGGCACCGACGCCAATGCGGCGGGTCCAGCCGCAATCAAACCAAAAACTCATTGAGCGCTGCCGTCTTCATGCAGGCCGCCCCGGGGACCGCCGGGCAGTTTCGCGTGTCCAGATTATTCGGGAGGACCTGCCATGACAGATTGGGCAATTCACGGTTTGAGCATTTCCAACTGCAACTGCGTCCCCGGCTGCCCCTGCCAATTCTCGCAACTCCCAAGCGACGGCACCTGCGAGGCGATGATGACCTTTCGCATCGACAAGGGCCATCACGGCGACATATCGCTCGACGGTCTCAGCGCGGCGGTCCTCTACAAGTGGCCCGGCGCTGTGCACGAGGGCAACGGCGAGATGCAGATGATCATCGGCGATAACGCCTCGGACGAACAGCGCGCGGCGCTGGAAGCGATCATGCGCGGCGAGGACACCCAGGAATTTGCCACCATGTTCCATGTCTTCAGCACCATGAGCCCGACCAAGCACGAGACCCTGACTGCGCCGGTCTCGCTTGATTACGACCCCGATACAAGGACCGGCACCGCAAAGGCAGGCGATATCGCGGAGACCACGGTCAAGCCGATCCCCAATATCGTCTCGGGCGAACCCCATACCGTCAGCATCAAGTTGCCGCATGGGTTTGAGTATGCCGAGGCCCAGGTCGCCACCGGCACCACCGTGACCCGCAAAGCCGCGATCAGCCTCACCAAGAATACCGATAGCCATGCCCATATCGCCGAGCTGCACCTGACCGGCGACGGCGTGCAGCGCGCCGCCTGAGGCGTGGCCGCCGCGCCCCATAGCACCGCCGGAGCGGCCGGCTGGCTGGCCCGGCGCGACCGCGCCGTGGTGCTGGCTGCCGCCGCCGCGATCGTCCTGCTGAGCGGGCTCTACACGCTCAGCGGCGGCGGCATGGGGATGAGCGCGCTGGAGATGACGCGCATGACGGTCCCCGGCCCAGCGCAGATGCCGGCGCCGGGCTGGAGCCTTTCTCATGCCGCACTGGTCTTCCTGATGTGGTGGGTCATGATGATTGCGATGATGACGCCCAGCGCGGCACCGGTGCTTTTGCTGTTTGCAGCGGTGAAACGGGCCGGGCCGGAGGCCGCCCGCGCCGCGCCGCTGAGCCTGCTGTTCCTGTCCGGCTACCTCCTGGCTTGGGCCGGTTTTTCGGCTGCGGCAACCGGTCTGCAATGGTTTCTCGAAACGACGGGCCTGTCAAACGGCCCGATGATGCCGCTCAGCCACCGTGCCCTTGCGGGGACGGTGCTGCTGGCGGCGGGCGCCTATCAGTTCACCCCCACCAAACGCGCTTGCCTCGCGCATTGCCGGTCGCCGGTCAAATTTCTGATCGCACACCGCCGGCAGGGCGCTGCAGGCGCGGCTCTGGTAGGCGCCCACCACGGAACCTATTGCCTCGGCTGCTGCTGGGTGCTGATGCTCCTGTTGTTTGCCGGCGGGGTGATGAACCTGTACTGGATCGCGGGGCTTGCGCTTTATGTGCTGGCGGAAAAGCACCTCCCCTTCGGCGGCCTGCTAACCCGGCTGACCGGCGCGGGGCTGATCGCCTCGGGCGCCTGGCTTCTTGCCGCCAGCCTCTGAGCTGTCCTCCCCCGCCGCAGTGCTGGCACAGGCCGGACGCAATGCCGCCGGAAGGACAGGCCGGGGCGGTTTTGGTATCGCAATTCAAGATTTTCGCTGGATGATGGGCGCGGAAGCTTCCGCGAGCAGAAGGGATTCGGGCGCATGGACAAGAAACTACTGCTGATCATCCTCGACGGCGTGCCCTGGCGCAATTTCCGCCGCCTGTTCGGCAACCTCGAAGGCTGGGTTGACAGCGGCGATGCGCGGGTCTGGAAGCTGCGCTCCGTGCTGCCGTCGATCTCGGCCAGCTGCTATGCCTCGATCCACACCGGGGTGGCGCCGACCGAACACGGCTGCACCGGCAATGGCAATGTGTTCCGGCTGAGCCACCGGGACGTGTTCAGCCAGGTGCGCGAGGGTGGCGGCACCACCGGCGCGGTGGCGCACAGCTTCTGGTCCTCCTTCTTCAACCGGCATCCCTTCGACGTGGTGCGCGACATCGAATATGACGAGCCGGAGAGCGCCACCATCAACCATGGCCGTTTCCACACCATGACGGGCTATGGCAAGGTCAACCAGATGACGCCCTCGGACGTGGATCTGTTCGGCACCCTGACAAACCTCTGCCATCGCTTCGGGCTCAACTACGGGATGCTGCACACCTGCACGCTGGACAGCATGGGGCACCGCTATTTCCACGACTGCCAGGAGATGGACCACGCCTGTTTCGTAATGGACGAGATGCTGGCCCCCTTCATCCCGCGCTGGCGCGACATGGGTTATGAGGTGATCGTGACTGCCGACCACGGCCAGGACGCGCGCGGCCATCACGGCGGCCGCGACCCGTTGCAGCAGGAGACCGCGCTTTACTACTTCGGCGAGGCAGACGGCCCTGACCATGACGAGGTGATCGGCCAGCTGCAGCTGGCCCCCACGATCCTGTCCCGGCTCGGCGCGCCGCTGGCGGACACAATGAAAGCGCAACCGTTTCTGCGGTGAGGGACAAAGTTCAGCCACAGGCTGAGGGCGGCCTTCCCGGCTGCCCCCTTTTCCCGCCTGACCGGGTGCCCTGCGGCGGGCTCTTCAAGTGGCCTCAGTCATAAGGCCACAGCCCCTGCCCCAGCGCCTCGATCGCCAGCGAGATCCGCTCGAAGCTCTCCCTGGCGCGGCCCACGCTGTGGCGCGCACGCAGGTAACCATGCACCAGCCCCGGCTCGTTGATCCAATGCGCCTTGCCGCCCGCCGCGAGGATGCGGTCGCGGTAGTGGTGCGAATCATCGCGCACCGGGTCGCAATCGGCGGTGACCAGAACCGTGGGCGGCAGCCCGCTGAAATCCGTGTCCTGCAGCGGCGCAAAGGTGGGATCGCCCTCGGGTTGCGCCCCGCCCGCGCGCGCGTCCATGTAATAGGCCACATCTTCCCGCGTCAGCATCGGCGCATGGGCGTGTTCGGCGTAGGAGCCCTGGCTCATGTCGCCGCCAAGCGCGCCGTAGATCAGCACCTGGCCCAGCAGCGCATCGCTGCGCCCGCGCGCATGATGCGCCAGCGCGCCGCAGAGATTGGCGCCCGCGCTGTCGCCGGCCAGCACGATCCCCTTGCCATAGGTCTCTTCCACCCATTGCAGCGCGGTCCAGGCGTCCTCGAATGCGGCCGGGTGCAGGTGCTCGGGTGCCAGCCGGTAGTCCACCGCCACCACCCGGTAGCCGGTTTGGGCGCAGATCTCGGCGCAGATGCCGTCATGGCTGCCCAGTCCGCCCACGACAAAGCCGCCGCCATGGCAGTAGAGCACCGTGCGGGTGGGATCGCCCGCGGTATAGACCCGCACGGGCACGGCCTGATCTGAGGCGCCCTTTGCCTTGCGGTCCCGGACCGAAACGATCGCGGGCCGGGGTTCGCGGAACTCCTCCGCCATCGCATCATAGACGTCGCGCTGCTCCTCTATGGACAGATCGACGGCATTGTCGGGATAAAGCTCCCCGCTCTTCTGGATGAAGCTCCAGGTCTCTTCGTCGATCAGCCTTTCGTAGTCCATCCGCGGCCTCCCTGCTCAGGTCCCGTGTCAGAGCCTAGGCACAGAACGCCGCAAATGGAATGCCCGAAACAGAAAGCGCCCCCGGGAAGGGCGCGCTTGCGCAAGTTGCAGCTTGGGCGGCCTACTCTGCCGCGGCGGGGTGCTGCACTGCGGCGGGCAGCGGTTCCCAGGGCCGTGTGAAATCCCCCAGCACCTTCGCGATCTCACCCTCCGTGCTGCCATGGGCGGCCACCTGGGCCACCAGCCCGCGCTGCTTGTCGTCGATCACGTTTTCCACCCGCGCGGCAAGCCCGGCCTTCTCCAGCGCGCCGTCGTAGACGCGGGTGATTGCTTGTTTGCGCAGGTCCGGCTTGAATACCTTGCCCACCGCGGTCTTGGGCAGCTCTGACAGCACTGTCAAATGCTTGGGAATGGCGGCGCGCTCGTGGATGTGGACCTTGCAGTAGTCCAGAAGCTCCGTCTCGCTGACCGAGGCCCCCTCGACCAGTTCAACAAAGGCGCAAGGCAGCTCGCCCGCGTGCGCGTCGGGCTGGCCGATGGCGCCGGCAAAAGCCACCGCCTCATGACCCAGAAGGGCTTCCTCGATCTCGGCCGGGTCGATGTTGTGGCCGCCGCGGATGATCAAATCCTTGGCGCGGCCGGTGATCCACAAGTAGCCGTCCGCGTCGATCCGGCCCAGATCGCCGGTGCGCAGGTATTTGTCCTGATAGAACAGGCCCGCGTTCTTCTCGGTCTCGGTATAGGTATGCCCCGCATAGACGCCGGGATTGGAGATGCAGATCTCGCCAATTTCACCGGGCGCGCATTCCAGCGGCCCGTTGGCGGTGCCCTTGATGATCTTCACATCCGTGTAAGGCAGCGGAATTCCGACCGAGCCGACTTTCTTCTGCCCGCCCGGCGGGTTGCAGGAGACAAGGCAGGTCGCCTCGGTCAGCCCGTAACCTTCGACGATGGTGACGCCCGAGGCGCCCTCGAACCGTTTGAACAGCTCCATCGGCATCGGCGCGGAGCCGGAGAAGGCGGTTTTCACACTAGAAATATCGGCATTCACCTCGCGCTGCATCAGCGCCGAGACCGCGGTGGGCACGGTGATGATGAAGGAGATCTTCCAGCGTTCGATCAGCTTCCAGAAGTTGTCGAAGACGCCCTCGCCGCGGTAGCCCTGCGGTGTCGGGAACACCACATGCGCGCCCGAGGCCACCGCCGCCATCACGATCACGTGGCAGGCGAAGACATGGAACAGCGGCAGCGGGCACATGATGTTGTCCTCTTCCGAGAACAGAAGCGTGGCGCCCAGCCAGCCGTTGTAGATCATGCCGGAATACTTGTGCTGCGCCACCTTGGGCATGCCGGTGGTGCCGCCGGTGTGGAAGTAGCAGGCCACCCGGTCGCCCGCGCTGTCGGCAAAGGCCAGCGTCTTGGGCTGTTTGGCGCATTCCTTGCGGAAGTTCAGGTAGTCCGCATGCGCCGCCTTGGCCTTGTCCTCCAGCTTGGGGCGGATCATCGGCACGATCCAGGACTTCGGCGGCGTCAGATAGCGGTTGAGGTCGACTTCCAGCACCGTGTTCACGGCGGGCGCATGGCGCACCGCCTCGGCCACCTTCTGCGCCACGTCGGTTTTCGGGAAGGGGCGCAGGGTAACCACGACCTTGGCCTTGGTCTCGCGCAGGATGGAGGCGATCTGCTCCGGCTCCAGAAGCGGGTTGATCGGGTTCACGATCCCCGCCACCGCGCCGCCCAGCATGGTGACCAGCGCCTCGGTGCAGTTGGGCAGCACATAGGCCACCACGTCTGTCTCGCCGATGCCCAGAGACCGGAACATGTTGGCGGCCTGGGTGACCTGATCCTTCAGGGCCCGCCAAGTCAGCGTCTCCGCCTTGTCCTTCGGCCCGGACAGGATCTGGTAGCTAGTGGCCCGGCTCTCGGGAAATTTCCCAGCGGTCTGCGACAGCAGCCCATAGAGCGTGGCGGGCAGGTTGCGGGCCTCGTAAGGCATTTCGTTCTCAAGCGCCCGGCGGTCCTCGATACCGGCAAATCCCATGGTGTTCCTCCCGTTTCCCCCGGCCGCGCATCATGGGCATCAGGGGGCGTGTCCTCTTGCCGCACAGAGTATTGCATACGCCATTTATCGCAAGCGCAGGCGCAGGGTCACCTGAGGGCAGCTTGGGTGTGACGTGGCGCCAGAAAGCGCCGCGTCTGCGCCGCTTCGGCGCGCTGCCCTTGCGTCACGCGGTGTTATTCCGCCGCCATGCCCTCGGTAAACTGCAGCTTGGCCAGCCGCGCATAAAGCCCGCCTTCGGCCACCAGCGCATCATGGGTGCCGGAGGCGACGATGCGGCCCTGGTCCATCACCACGATGCGGTCTGCCTTCTTTACCGTCGCCAGCCGGTGCGCCACGATCAGCGTGGTGCGGTCACGGCTGAGCGCATCCACTGCCGCCTGCACCAGCCGCTCGCTTTCGGCATCCAGCGCCGAGGTCGCCTCGTCCAGGAGCAGCACCGGCGCGTCGCGCAGGATGGCCCGGGCGATGGCGATACGCTGCTTCTGGCCGCCCGACAGCATCACGCCGCGCTCGCCGACAAAGCTGTCGTAACCCTCCGGCAGGGCGGAGATGAACTCATGCGCCGCAGCGGCCTTGGCCGCGGCTTCCACCTCGGCGTCGCTGGCCTCGGGCCGGCCGAAGCGGATGTTGTCGCGTGCCGAGGCGGCAAAAATCGCCGGATCCTGCGGCACTATCGCGATATGATGGCGGAAATCGTCGCGCTTCAACGCGCTGAGCGGCACCCCGTCCAGCAGCACCTGACCCTGGTTCGGATCATAAAAGCGCTGGATCAGCTGGATCACCGTGGTCTTGCCGGCACCGGAGGGGCCGACAAAGGCCACTGTTTCGCCCGGCCGCACGGTGAGCGAGACATTTTCCAGCGCGGACACATCCGGCCGTGACGGATAGCGGAAGGAGACATCCTCAAAGCGGATCTCGCCCCGCACCGGCGCGGGCAGCGCCTGCGGCGTCTCCGGGTCCAGCACGGTATCCTCCGCCTGCAACAACTCCACCAGCCGCTCGGTCGCGCCGGCGGCGCGCTGCAGCTCACTCCAGATCTCCGAGAGTGCCGCAACCGAACCCGCCACCAGCACCGCGTAAATCACAAACTGGATCAGCGTGCCCTCGCTCATCCGCCCGGCGCGCACGTCATTGGCGCCCATCCACAACACACCGACAATGCCCGAAAACACCAGGAAGATCACGATCACCGTCAGCGCCGCGCGGGTGCGGATGCGGCGGCGCGAGACGTCATAGGCGGTCTCGGTCATCTCGCCGAAGGCACTGCGGCTCGCGGCCTCATGGGTGAAGGCCTGCACCGTCTGCACCGCGCCCAGGGCCTCGCCCGCATTGCCCGAAGAGGCCGCGATCCAGTCCTGGTTTTCCTTGCTGATCGCGCGCAGGCGGCGGCCCAGGAACAGGATCGGCACGATCACAGCCGGCACGATCAGCAGCACCATCGCGGTGAGCTTGGCCGAGGTCAGCAGCATCAGCACCATGCCGCCCAGAAAAATCAGGAGGTTGCGCAGCGCGATCGACACTGAAGAGCCCAGCACCGACTGGATCAGCGTGGTGTCGGTAGTGATCCGGCTCAGCACCTCTCCGGTCATGATGCGCTCGAAGAACTCCGGGCTCATGCCGATGACCCGGTCAAAGACGGCCTTGCGAATATCGGCCACCACCCGCTCGCCCAGGCGCGTCACCAGGGCGTAACGCACACCGGTCCCGATCGCGAGCAGCGCGGCAATCACCAGCGCGGCGGCGAAATACTGGTTCAAAAGCGCCGCATCCGAAACCCGGAAATTATCCACCACCCGGCGCACCGCCAAGGGCAGCGTCAGCGACAGCGCCGCCGTCAGCACCAGCGCACCCAGCGCCGCCGTCATCAGGCCGCGGTAGGGCCGCATGAAGGGCCACAGCGCCGCAAGCACGCCAATCTTACGGGAGCCTGCGCGCTCCTGTTCCGCATTCGGGGCCGCCTGTCTTCGCGCCATTCCGGATCCTTTTGAACTTCGCTGCTGCGCCGCCCCGCGGGGCATGCGCTGTTGCCCCGGTTCATGGCCCTGCAGCCCCGGCGCGTCAAGCGCGGAGCGGTTTCAAAAATAGCGGAACAAAGGCCAAAAGTCTGCGGCATCCTGACCCTGCAGGGCGCTGCCGGAGAACTGCCGGAGAAGTTGGAGCGGGTAGCGGGAATCGAACCCGCACCTTAAGCTTGGAAGGCTCTTATGATACCATTTCACCATACCCGCCCGGGGCTTGTGGTGATTTAGGCGAAGCCGCGGGCGAGGTCAACCGCGATGTGCCGTCCTCTGTATCCGCGGTCCGTGCGGCAGCGGCATCCGGGTCCGGGCCGAGGGGTTTTGCACATCCCGCCCTTGCACAGCGGCCCCGCTGCCCCGAGTTTAAGCAGGCGCCCCGCCGCGCGCCTCAGAAGCCCAAGCCGGAGCCCGCAGATGCGCCCGCAACTGAAAACCGCCATCCTCACCGCCCACGGCCAGCCCTCCGCCCCCGCTCCGCAGGAGGCCGCCCTGGCCCGGACGGCCGCCGACGTGGCTGCCCTGCTGCCCGGCTGGGACATCCGCTCCGCCACGCTCGCCTCGCCGGGCCGGCTGGAGGAGGTGATGCAGGAGGGTGCCGTCATCTACCCGTTCTTCATGGCGCGCGGCTGGTTCACCGCCAAGGTGCTGCCGGACCGCTTGCGCGGCCGCAGCTACCGCATGGCCGAGCCGTTCGGCCTGTCGGCCGGCCTGCCCCTGCTGGTGGCGCGCGCGGTCAAGGCGGCGGCAGAAGAGCGGCACTGGGATCTGGCCGCCACCCGGCTGCTGCTCGCAGCCCATGGCTCCGCCCGCGGCCCCAAGGCCGCCGAGGCCGCCGAATCCTTCGGCAGCCGTCTCGCCCCGCTCCTGCCCGGCTGCGCGCTCTCGCTGGGTTATGTCGAACAGGCCCCCACCATCGAGGCCGCCGCCCGCCCCCTGCCCGCGCAATCCCTCTGCCTGCCGTTCTTTGCGCAGGCCGGCGACCACGTCAAAGACGACATCCCCGAGGCGCTGGAGGCCGCAGCATTTGAGGGTGCCGTGATGCCCGTGACCGGCGCCCTGCCCGGCGTCCCCGCCCTGATCGCCGCCGCCCTCCGCGCCGCCGCCGCTTCCGTCCCGGAGTGACCCCGGACCGCCCCCGGGCCGCCGCAGCGCCTGTCCAGCTGAATCCCGGCCGCCGCGGCAAAACACCTCTTGCGCGCGCTGCAAGCATGTGATTAATCACGCCTCACACCATCGGCTGGCGAGTTGGCGGAGTGGTGACGCAGCGGATTGCAAATCCGTGTACACCGGTTCGATTCCGGTACTCGCCTCCAGCACTTAGTCGATTGTCGCGGCGCGCCCTCAACGCATCTCTCAACATTCGTGTTTTGGTTTCGTTCTATTCCGGCGGCGCTTGGGGTAGCCTTGGCCGACATGCGGCCCTAGCTGCATAACCCCGACAAACTTCTTGCCCCCAGCAACAAGTGGCTTAAAAATGCCGCAAAATTTCACTTCGGGATGACGAGATATGGCAGCCATCGAAGACAGCGGCGAAAACAACAGGGTAATTGGTGACCACTCGTCCAGCCCCGACCTCACGGTGCGGTTCTTTGGGTCGAACAACACTCTCACCCTTGGGAATTCATGCAGGTTGTCTGGGCACGTTGATTTCTACAAAGACCGCGGCGCGGTGGAATACCTTGGCGCCAATCGTGGCAGGATGATGGTCTACCTCAAAGGGGATGACTGCCGCCTTGCCATGGGCTACCGCTCTAAGTGTAACGCATCTTTTTTTGCGAATTTGGCAGAAAACAAATGCTCAGTTCAGATCGGCGATGACTGCCTTTTTGCTGGGGTAAAAATCCGCCCCAGTGACAGCCATACTATCTTCAACCTTGACGACGGAGAACGGATTAACGAGCCACGCCCGATCATCATTGAGGAACACGTTTGGATCTCGGAAGAAGCTATTATTCTGGGCGGCAGCCACATTGGGTCGGGGTCCGTGATAGGCGCCAGGGCCGTGGTAAACGGTCCCGTTCCGAGCAACTGTCTTGCCGTTGGGACCCCCGCCAAGGTCATTCGAGAGAACATCGGCTGGAAGGAATGAAGGGCGCAACTCCCATGTTGGACTGATAGTTTCTCACGCGCTGATCAGGACCGGCAATAGCTAGGAGTGCGCCCTCTGAATGGCCCGGCTTTCCCAGCACCGCCTGGCGTGCCATATCTGCAGCATGACGCACGGCATCGCCTTTTTCGAAGACATCGCCCGCGGCACCGTCGCCGCCCTGCCCGCCGCCTTCCGCCCCGCGGCACAGGAAGTCTTGCTGCGGGTGGCGGAATGGCCGGAAGCAGAGATGCTGGAACAGCTCGCCATCTCCGACCCGCGTGACCTTACCGGCCTCTACGAAGGCATTCCGATGACCGGTAAATCCGTTTTTGATATGGCGCCGCCGCCCGATGTGGTCTGGCTGTTCCGGCAGCCGATCCTGGCGGAATGGCGCGGCCGCGGCGACGTCGCGCTGGAGGATCTGATCGCGCATGTGGTGATCCATGAGTTCGCTCACCACTTCGGCTGGAGCGACGAAGACATCGCCGCGATTGATCCCTGGTGGGAGTGACGGCAGACAGCCCCGCTTTCCTTCGCATAAACGGCGCTCCGGCCATCCAATCACGGCACGGCTGGCCGGTCCTTTGAGCGGAGAAGATAGTGGCAGGACCTGTCGCGCACGCGAACAAGCATGCTAAATTGACCCCGCAGCGGGGTGATCGGCATCCCAAAAGACCCCCTCACGCTGATGTGGATGACGCCCCGGAGGTTATCGGGGAGCACGGTGCGGGATGTTGGACGCGGAGACGGCAGCGAAGATCCGTCTGGCGTATTTCCAGGATTGAGGCATTGAGCCGCCATTGGTCCGAGGCCAATGCTGAACAATTCGATCAGGCAAATCTGCCGGGAACTGCGCGTTTCGCGGAACATGGTGCGCAAGGCAATCCGGTCCGGCGCAACAGAGTTCACTTGCGAGCGGACCATCCAGCCGCTGCCGAAGATCGGGCCGTGGAAGGGCTATGTTGCGCAAATACGGTGATGGGGAGACTCCCCCTTTCCCCGGACGGACTTGTCCTACGGCCCCGGTGACAGGGATGCCAAGAGCTGTGTGCCGGTTCAGGACGGCGGCGCGGACTTGGATTTCCGCGGCCTGCCTATGGCTGCGCAACCTGCCCAAGCTGCGGCCCACTGGCACGCTGGACGGCACCACCGCCCGCGACAGCGTACATAAGGCGATCCCGGGCAAAGACCGCTGGAAAGAGCGCAGCCGGTTTTTCCCCGGCTTGGCAGCGGCAATGGCGGAACAATGGGGCGGCGGCGCGCAACTGGCAGCCCGGGCGGCATGACGCATCTGTGCCGCGCCCCGTGCGGGCGCGCATCACATGCGACGGCAGCCGTGCCCAACTTGATATGCTCGATCTGATGTGAAATCTGATGCCCCGCGCCCCACGGCGAACCGAGTTGGAAGCAGGCGCGGGGCGGTCTCCCGAAAGGATTGAGACAATGACCGATTACACCGAGCTATCACCGGCGGAAAGGTTTTTGGCGGTTGACCGGATGGCAAGCCAACTTTTCCGGACGGATCGCTGGAAAACCCTGTTTGCGGAGCGATACGACGTGACCCGCCAAGCTGTCGGGAAATGGGCCCGCAACGGGGCGCCCGTCTAGGCTTGTGTCGCGCAGGAGGATGCCTTGGCGGCGCGCAAGTGTGAGGCGGTCAAGCAGGCGGTGAGAGAGGCGGAACGCGCGGCTGACCTCTAACCTGCCTTTGCCTCTAGCAGAAGCTCCGACACCATGCCCACCTTGCCGCGCTCGGACGTCATGACGCAGACCACCGCCGCCTCCCTGCCGGCCAGGATCTTGGCGCTGACCTTCTTGCGGAAGCGATGATCCGCAATCATGCCACGGGCGTTGTCTGCCCACGAAATCCGGATTTCGTCCCCTGGCTCAAACTCGATCACCTCGCCAAACAGCGTCGGCAGGGAAACGAACTTGACCATCGTTTTCGTAAACTTGCGCTCCCTGTAGGTCGCTGAAATCTTGTAGGTCCTCCCGCCCACCGAGACATTGAAGGCGCCGCCGCCGGGGGTGGACACGATCACGAGACCTAGAACGCGGCCGCTCTGGTCAAACTGCAGCGCCGTTCCCTCATCTGGCGGGGATACAGCGTCCACTTTCACACGCTTGTTTTCGAAACGGGCCACTTTGCCGGCGCTGAACTGATCATAGCACCGCAGGCCGAAATCGCTTTCTTCCTCAGGAACAATCGGAACGTTCGAGGCATTCACCGCTTTCCACGCGCCCTTCGCGATGAACTGCAGGAACCGCGGCTTTTTCGCGTAGTGAGCCCGGTTTTTGTAAAGTGGCATCGGCAAATGGTCGTGGCCCTTTTTCGCGCAAAACTCCTGGGACACATCGAAGAATGCCACGCCGTACCGTTTGAAAAGAGAATGGAGGGCAACCATATATTGCTGACGCTCCGCTTGCTTTTCCCAATATCTCGGCTGAAAGATCAGGCCGCAGAGCTTTGCCCCCACATCGGCGCAGTAGATGATCAGCCCCTCGATCGCCTCCAGGAGATCCGCCGCGTCATAGCCGCGCCCCTCAATGTGCGCGGCGTCATTGATGCCGTATTCCCAAAGCACAGTGTCGCCAGCCTTCAGATCCACAGTTTGAGACACGCGAAACAGCGACATATGGGAGGGAGCCGCGCCGATGGAAATGTTCTCGATGTTCTCCGCACCCGCCAGGGAGCGAAATTGACCTACCCAGCCTGAATCGGAAACGGAGTTAGATCCCCCAGAAATATAGACCGTCATTAAGAACCTCACGCTCCAGTTGTGCCCGTTGCAGCCAAATGAAGCGGAGTTCGTGTGGGGGTCAAGTTGAAACCGTCTTATCTGTGACCGCTTCTGCGGCGCCCCTCCAGCCGGAACCGCTTTTGCCGCGCCTCCAAGCGGTCCCGCGTGTAACAGATCACCCGGCGGGTATAGGCCGGCAGCTCAGTCGGCCGCAAAACCACCTCATAACCCAGTGCCTGCGCCCACTCTAAGAGCAGCTGCGCGTTCGGCAGCTTGGACGACCCATCTTTCTCGGCTTTTGCCAGGTGATCCACCGTAGCCCCGGCCAGCTCCTCGACCTCGCTGATTGTAAGGCCGAGGGCTTCACGCCGCGCCCGCAGAGCCATCCGGGCACCGTCGTATGAGCCGACTTTGCGGTCCAGCACGTCACGACGGCGGCCAGGGTCAGCACACGGATGCGCCCCTTTCTCGTTACTGTCCGAGCACGTGGTGTAATTTCCGCGCCTTCAACGGTGTGATCCTGGGTGGCCATCGAGGTGTATGATCGAGGTGGAGTTTCGACGCTTCAACCACGACCCACACGGAGACCCCGATGACCAAGACCAACATGGACCTTTCCGAGCTTCTCGCAAAGCAAGATGGCGGCGACTTTTTGCGTGCCGTCGCGGAGG
>NZ_JBMERR010000024.1:0-72866 GCF_048820915.1 Cribrihabitans pelagius
CGGATGATGGCCGGTCTGGCAGCCGACCACTGCGAAGAGAAGACCGTTATGATCGATGCGATATATCTGAAGGCACACCGCACCGCGACCAGCATGGGCGTCAAAAAGGGGGGCGTGGACGCCTGATCCCTTGCCCGGCAGGGCATTGCGCAGCAATGTCCCGAGAGGGGGCGAACCAAGGGCGGCATGAATACCAAGCTGCATGCCGTTACAGATGCCTCTGGCCGTCCGATCCGGTTCTTCCTGACCGCCGGTCAGGTCAGTGACGACACGGGAGCCAGGGCGCTCCTGAGGAGCTTTCCCGCCGCCGATTGGATGATTGCTGACCGGGGCTACGACGCTGACTGGTTCCGGAATGCCCTGAAAGACAAAGGGATACGTCCTTGCATCCCGGGCAGGAAGTCGCGTGACAAACCCGTTCGATACGACAAGCGCAGATACCAGCGACGCAACCGCATCGAGATCATGTTCGGCAGGCTGAAAGATTGGCGGCGTGTGGCGACCCGATACGACAGGTGCCCGAAGGTCTTCCTCTCAGCCATCGCGCTCGCCGCCGCCGTCATCTTCTGGCTCTGAAATTCAATGAGTCTGGAGCCTAGCGATCGTCCCAACTCACTCGGCTTGCGGCACAGGGCCGAAAAGTCCGGCACGGGCCAATCCGACCCTGTCAGCTGCAACAGGCCAGCCACCGTCCCGTTCTCCATCTGGCTCAACCCCATGGACGCGCAATTGCTCGTTGGCCGGGCCAATCTGTTGTGCGGTGCTGAAGCCGGGAAGCTTAGACATGCCGGCTGCCAAGCCCGCAGGGTCGCGTTGTGCAACCGCAGCGCGCCGGGTTCTGAAAACCTGCCCCGCCGTGGGTCAGCACGCCGCCCGGCCCACCAGGGCGGGAAAAGGTTGCGGCTCTGACTGAGCGGACAGGAGCCCCTGCCCCGGTCTCGGCTCTGCCCCCTGCCCCCGCCTCAGCGGAGCGGCGGTAATTCGCAGGCCCGGCGCCCAAGTTTTCAGCACCTTTTCGAAGGCGCCTCCTTACCTGGAGCCGCATCTGCCGACGCGCGAGCTTGCCCCGGCCCTTCAAGATCCGCTGCCATCAACTCTGCCAAAAGAACTTGCAAAGACCTTGCTCAGCGGCCATCGCCGCAGCCGTCCAGCAACAGCATGGCCTGGTTCGCATCGCGCAAAGCCACGAGCGAATTTCAGGCCTGCTCCTCCAGTCCGGCGCGTGCGCGAGCCAGTTGTGCACGGTCCTGACCGAACACTCCGAACCCGGCCGCAATCCGGGTCATCGAGCGCTTCTCCGCATGGCGGGCGACAATCAGCGCCCGACCATGAACGGTGAGGGGATTTTAAGAAAGGCGCTCATCCTTATAGGCTTCCGGCATCGGTTTACCGATTGCAGCATCGGCATGGATCGGACGGACTACCTGCTGGGAGTTCCTGGCCAGCGCTAGCACCCGCCTGCCGCGGTCTGGGCGGGCCATGCTGCAGCGCAGCGAAAGCTACTCAAACAGGGCGGCCGTCCCGGCGCGGTGCGCAATCCAGGCCGAACGCGCCGGTGGCAGTCGCTCCTGTAGATTCCAACCGAAGGAGGTTCGCGGGGTTGCAGCCAATATTTCTGGAGCTGCAGGACTGCAATCTGACGCCGGGCGCGGACAACTCCAAGTGGCCGGCGAAGTTGCCTTTCTGGCGGCTGGGCTGATCAGCCTCGACCTCAGCTTCCGCCGCTCCGGCGCCGGGAACACGGCTGTCCCCGCGGGGACGTAACAGGCCAACGGGCCGCAACGTAAACCTGCCGCGTGCGCCGCCGCGGCGGTTCGGCATCTTCTCGCGCAGCCGGGGCATCGACAGCGCGTGCGCGACCGAGCGGCTCACCAGGGGGTCACTCGGTTTCCTCAATTGCCTTGCCGGCGACCTCCGGCCCCTGCCCTGTCGTGTTGGTAAAGGCCGGCGGCCACACCGGCAGCAAGGGCAAGACGGCCTGGCACCTGCTGCTGCAGTAAGCAGCGCACCTTTTCAGCGCACAAGTTCTTGCGCAAATCGGCACCATCGAGGTCCGGCCGCAGGCCCTTGGTTAGAGCGAATCCGTGCCGGAGGCAGCCAATGGCACGCCGCGGAACCGGGCCCGCAACCGGCGGGTGGCTTTCCGGGTGCTGAACTGAGCCAAGCCGGAAATGGATATATGAGGCCGCTTGTCCCCGCGGGGACAGCTAAACAAGGCCCGGCGCAACCGCCGGGCCTGCGTCTAGGCCAGAGGTCAGGGCGCTGGCGTCAGTCTTCTTCCAATGCGCGGAAGAAGGCGGCGATGGCGTCCTCAAGCTTGTGCCGCTCGATCTCCGAGAAGTCCCGGTCCATCGCCATCTCGATCTTGCCGTCGCGGGCCTGGCAGCGGACCGTCCCCGCGGGGACAGTACAGCGCAACGTGGTCTTCGCAACACCGGACCGCGGCGCTGCGCCCGGTTTGGCGGCGGGCTTCGGACGGTCTTCGGCAAAGCGGCGCAGCAGCGCCAGCTCGGCATCGGCGGTGCCCGGCCGCTCGCGCTCAAGCATCGCGCGCAGAGCCTCAGCCGCCACCTCATCCTCGCCCAGGCGCTTTCGCACATCCAGACCAAGCGCCCGCGGGATCGCTTCTGGGTAGGTAAGCAGGCCCCGGACTGCCTCCAGAACGGCCGCGAAATGCCTTATATAGACCCGCTTTTGGCGCCCTGCCGAAGCATAAAGAACGTTCACCGCCGCCTCGACGTCCCCGGCGGCGGTGGCTTCATCCGCAGCGTAGTTCAGCGCCAGCTGCGCCATCTCGGCAAAAGAGATGTCGCGCCGCACCAGGTTCTCATCCACCATACGGCGGTAGAGCCCTTGCAGCGTTTCACCACGCGCAACCAGCCCGGCCGGGATCTCGGCATAGCGCGCGTCGCCGGTTTCCGCATGCAGTTCGCGGTAGGCCTGGATGCGGCGGAAGCCCTGCACCAGCTCGTAACCGGTCTGCGTCTCCTCGACCCGGATCGGGTTGGAGAGGCCGACCGCCTTGATTGACTCCTTCAGCTCTTCCAGGTCCGGGTCGCGGGTTGCGGAGCGGTCGCGGACCAGTTTCGCCATTGAGATTTTGCCAAGCGGGATGCGGTCGACCACAAGCCCCAGCTTCTTCAGCCGCACAAACTCATGCGCCAGCCGGTCATTCTCGTCGCGGATGTTCTGCTCCGCCTCGGCCCGGGCACGCAGGGCGCCTGCGTTTTCCGAAATCGCCGTGGCCATCGGCCCGCGGCGGCTTTCACCCGGTTTCTCCTCCGCTTCCGGCACGTCCGTCCCCGCGGGGACAGGGGCGGGATCGGCGGGGAAGTCGACGTCGAAGACCCTGCGTTTTCTCATGCCTCGTCCTCCAGCTGGTCCCAGGCTTCCAGGGCGTAGGCCTTGAACTCCTCGTAAGCCTGATCGAAGGAGGCCCGCGCCCGGCGCCAGGTTTCCCGCGTCATGTCGCGATAGTCGATTTCGTAGATCGAGCTGAGGAATCGGCCGGATTGTTCGACGGCGCGGGTCATCTCGATCGGGTGCTCGGTCATCCGCCCCTCGAAAACTTTCATGAAGGCCGAACGCATCGCCCGGTGCAGGTCGTTGCCGGACTCATAGCGCGTAAGCAGGAAGCGAACGTCCTGGAACACCTTGGGCAGCGCAAACGTCCCCGCAGGGACAACTCCGTTAAAGGCAGAGAGATCTTCCAGCGCTTCTGACAGCTGGCCGATGAAGGAAGTGGTGGAGTCATACTCCCAATAGCCGGGGCCAGAGGGGACATAGAGCATGTCGGCGGCAAAGACCGCATTCATCGACTGGTAGCCGATCGCGGGCGGGCAGTCGAAAATCATCAGGTCGTAGTCTTCGACCGGCAGCTGGTCCAGGTAGCGGGAGACTGCGGCGAAGAAGGACCACTCCGGGTTCAGGTGCCGGTACTGGGCGGAAGCAAACTCGACAAAGGCGGCATTGGCACAGCTTGGGATCAGGTCGATGGTGGGCCAGCACGTGGGTTTGACAAAATCGCTCACCCGCAGATCCTGAAGCCCCATGCCGGTGATCGCTTCGGGCAGCTGGCGCCGGGGCAGGGCGGTGCCGGATTCCGCGCCGCGCAGGTTTGCATTCATCCGCTCGGTCTCGCGCACCAAGTCGCGCGCCATGATCCCCCAGACGGTGTAATCCTCGGTCACGTCGCTGAGGCCCATGGAATGCGACAGCGTTGCCTGCGGGTCGAAATCGACGCAGAGCACCCGGTAGCCGTCCAGCGCCGCGGCATGGGCGAAGTGCAGCGCCACGGTGGATTTGCCGGCACCACCCTTGAAGTTGGAGATCGCCACCCTGAGCGCCCGCTTTCTGGCGGGCCGTTTCGGCAGCAGGGATTGGCGGTTGATCTTGATGCGGCGGCGCAGCTCGTTGATCTCCTCCAGCGAATACCAGCGCTGGCGGCCGTCTTCCTCCACATGGCCCTGCGGCAGCGAGGGGTCGGTCGCGAGCCGGCCACGCAGGGTGGACTGGTTGACCCGGAAGATCAGCTCGGCCACCTCCCAGGAGGAGAAACGGCGCAGCGTCTTTTCCATTTCGGGCGAGAAGGTCTGCTGGCGGATCCAGCTCTGCATCTTGAGCGATTGCGCCTGCATCTTGGACAGGTCTTCGTGGGTAAACATCACTGCTCCTCGGTCTGCACGTATATTTTATACGGTGTCTTTGTTTTTGGCGGCGCCCGCGCAGCGGACGCTAATGCGGCCTCGGAATCCATCTACGCCGAATTTGCAAAAAACGCAAAACCTAATATCGTGGGAAAGAACGTCCTGTCCCCGCGGGGACACAATTGCGCAAAGCCCCGGCAATCAAGGGGATTCGCGATTCGGCGCCGCAGAGAAGACGTAACTTGATGGCCCGCGAAAAGGACCCGGGAGACGCCAGATTTAGGGGGACACCGCGCGGACGGCTACCGCCAATTGGGGGACATTCTGATGCCAATAGGGGACATGCTGCCTGTCCCCCAATACCATTGATACCGATTTTTCATACGAAAAAGGGATTGGGTTGGAAATGAATTGAACCCAGCGCTTGACAGAATCGACATTCCGGACGCAAATCAGATGCAGAATTTGAATAGCGTTGAGTTTGATGCCAAATCGGCCAGCGCAAATCCCGGCGAACCAGAACCGGGGCGAGATGAGGCAGCATATCCCGGCCCGGCAGGGCAGGGGAGCAGAAACGGGGACGGCAATGCTTGCCAGACGGCCTGCGGGACGCAATGCGTCGGCGCTGAAATATGATATCCTCACCGCGCTGGGGGCTTATGCGCTGGCCGAAGGCAAACCGGCCGAGAAGCTGGTGCTGAGGTTTCTCACCCTGATCACCGCCCGCTACAACTGGCAGCGCGACGAGCTGGCGGTCGGCCAGCGCGAGATCGCCCGGTTGTGGCATGTCGATGAGCGCACGGTGAAGCGAGAGATGGCGAAGCTGCGCGGCCGCGGCTGGCTCATCGTCAAGCGCCAGGGCGCGCGCGGCCGGGTCACCGAATACGGCATCGGCATCGACCGCCTCCTCAGCGACACGCAACCGCGCTGGTCGGCCGTGGGCCCGGATTTCGAACACCGGATGCAAGGCGCCGAGGAACCTGCGCTGAACGTGGTGCCGCTGCGCCCCGGTGCCGCACCGCCCGCGCCGGATATCTCCGATGGCAAGGAATGGAGCTTGGCGAAGGCAGTGCTGCATGCGGAAGACCCGGCCAACTATGCCTCCTGGATCCAGGGCCTGGCGCGGGAGGGCAGGGCAGGGGGCCGGCTGACCCTGAAGGCGCCAAGCCGCTTTCACGCCAACTACGTCGCTGCGCATCTGACACAGCGGCTGCTGGCGGCCTGCCGGGACGTGGATCCGGATGTCTCTGCGGTGGTGATCGTGGCCTAGCCGGAAGCGGGCGGGTTGAAACGGGCCGCGTCAGGAATTTATGTGCCATTGCGGGGCATTGCCCGCGTGAGGATAGGAGCAGCCCGGATGAGCCGCGCACAGGAACGGATTTGCGTCATCGGCCTTGGCTATGTAGGGCTGCCGCTGGCGGCGGCCTTCGGGCAGCACCGCCCGGTTGTGGGCTTCGATATCAGCCCGGAGCGGATCGCGGGCTTGCGCGCGGGCCAGGACCGCACCCGCGAACTCAGTGCCGGAGAACTGGCGGCGGCGCAGCACTTGAGCTTCACCTCCGACCCGGCGGAGATCGCCGCTTGCAGCATCTATATCGTCACCGTGCCGACGCCCGTCGATGCCAGCCACCGCCCCGACCTGACGCCGCTGCTTTCGGCGTCGGAAATTGCCGGCAGCGTGCTGAAGCCGGGTGACCTGGTGATCTATGAATCCACCGTCTACCCCGGCGCCACCGAAGAAGACTGCGTGCCCGTGCTGGAGGCGCGCTCGGGGCTGGTGTTCAACCGCGATTTCTTTGCCGGCTACAGCCCGGAGCGGATCAACCCGGGCGACAAGACGCGGCGGCTGAAGGATATCGTTAAGATTACCTCCGGCTCCACGCCTGAGGTGGCGGACCGGGTCGATGCGCTCTACCGCGAGGTGGTCGAGGCGGGCACCCACAAGGCCGAAAGCATCCGCGTGGCCGAAGCCGCCAAGGTGATCGAGAACAGCCAGCGCGACATTAACATCGCGCTGGTCAACGAGCTCGCCAAGATCTTCAACCGCATGGGGCTGGACACCGAGGCGGTGCTGAGGGCGGCGGGCACCAAGTGGAACTTCCTGCCCTTCCGGCCCGGGCTGGTCGGCGGCCATTGCATCGGGGTCGACCCCTATTACCTCACCCACAAGGCGGAACAGATGGGCTATCACCCGGAGATTCTGCTCGCCGGGCGGCGGCTCAACGATGGCATGGGCGCCTATGCGGCGGGCGAGATGGTCAAGGCGATGCTGAAGCGCGGCCTGGCGCTGGAAGGCGCGCGGGTGCTGGTGATGGGGCTGACCTTCAAGGAGAACTGCCCGGACCTGCGCAACACCCGCGTGATCGACGTGGTGCGCGGACTGGAAGACTACGGTCTCGCTGTCGATGTCCACGACCCTCACGCCGACCCGGCCGAGGCGCAGGCGGAATACGGTCTTCCACTGGTGGCGGAGCCGGGGCAGGGGGCCTATGCCGGGGTGGTGCTCGCGGTCGGACATGACGAGTTCCGGCAGATGGGCGCGGAGGCCCTCCGCAGTTTCGGGGCGGAAGGCGCGGTACTCTACGACCTGAAATATGTGCTGGCGCCGGAAGAAGCGGACCTGCGGCTGTGAGGAAACTCCAAGGGCCGGCGCCAGTCCGCCGGGGTGGCGCTGCCGACGGGGAGGTCGCCATTTTATCACCGCAAAACCCTTCCTTGGTCCGACCGTTGCGCTAGGCTGCCGGAACCGGCAGGCGCCTATCCTGTGCCTGGCGTTTGAAATTGCGCAGGGAGAGATTGGAAATGAGCGAAGTTCTGGAAGGCCGCTGTCTTTGCGGCAGCGTGACAATCCGCGTCCAAGGCGCGCACGACCCGCGGCCGGGCGCTTGCCACTGCCGCATGTGCCAGCGCTGGAGCGGCGGGCTTTTCCTGTGTTTCGAGGCTGCCGCGGATGCGGTGACGGCGGAGGGACCGGTCACGCGCTACGCCTCCAGCGAATTTGCCGAACGCGCCTTCTGCGGCAAATGCGGCGCGCACCTGTGGATGCGGACCCTGAAGGGGGAGAACCCCGGCTATGACCTTATGCCCGGGCTGTTTGATGCGGCGCTCAGCTGGCCGATGCGCTCGGAGATCTATACCGACAGGGCGATGGCCGCAGTGCAGCTGGCGGGAGATCACAAGCGGGCGACGCGGGCCGAGTATGAAGCGAAGAACCTGCATATCGAAGGGGATGGGTGAAAAAAGCGGGTAAGGACCAGCGCCAGTCCAGCGGCCTCGCCATGTGTCCGGGCCGGGCGTTATCCACCCACCCGCGGCAGCTTCGGTCCGCTCCAATAGGCGCCGCTGTCCTGGCGCAGCGCGTCATAGGCGGCGATGCGGCGGCGGGCCTCGTCTCCGCCCGCCTCGATCAGATGGGTGAGCAGGCATTCCAGCACCGCCATCGCACCACCCACCGCGCCGAAGGGGTGCAGCGAATTGGCTGCCACCGCCAGCACGTGATCGCAGCGGATGCCGGGGGCGATCACCTCGCTGTCGGAGATCAGGATCACCTTGGCGCCGCGCTCGGAGGCCAGCCGCAGCGCCTGGATGGTGCCGGCCGAATAGGGCGCAAAGGTCAGCGCGATCAGGCAGTCCTCGGGGCCGATATCCAATAGATCGTCCAGCGCGGCGCCCATGTGGCGCGGCACCAGTTCCAGCGCGGGCAGGGCCATGCGGCCGACGTAATGGAAGTAGTAGGCCAGCGCGTAGGACGACCGGGTCGCTGTCACGAAACAGCGCCGCGCCGAGGTCAGCGCGGCAACAATGGCCTCCGTGCGCGCCGCCGTCATCAGCCGCAGCGAGCGCGAGGTGATGTTGAGCTGATTGCGCGCCGCCGCTGCCTGTAACGCCCCGGCAGGCCCTTCGCTGCCCATGCGGTCCAGCCAGTCCTGGCCAAGCTCTGCGTCGCGCTGGGTGGTCAGCGCCGCGCGGAAGGGGGCGCGGAAGGCCTCGAATGTATCGTAGCCCAGGTGCTGGGCGAGGCGCACGAAGCCGTTGGCACTGATACCGGTCTTCTGCGCCGAAGTGCGCACGGTATCGAGCCCGAAGTCGCCGGGGTTGTCGATCACGTATTTCGCCGCCGTCTTCAGCTTGGGCGGCAGCTGCTCCATCTGCTCCTTCAGGTGCTGGATCAGCCGGGCGGTCTGCTTGGGGTCGAGATGCGGGTCCATGCGGCCATCAGAGCAGATGTGTCCAAAATGACAAGAGCGGAACGGGTGTTATTCCGACAGGGCTGCCACCAGATCCTGGCGGGCGTGCAGGATGCGGAGGATGTCCGGGCGGCCTTGGTCCAGCCGGTAGATCACCAGATGCGCTCCTGTCGGGTGAATGCGGACCGCCGGAGTGAACTCGGAGCGTTCACTGGCCATTGCCGGAAATTCAGCGAGCAATTCGAACAAGGCAAACAGGCCGTCGGCGTAGGTATCGGCCTGCGCCGCGCCCCAGGTCTCCAGCCCGTAGCGCCAGATGGCGGCAAGATCGGCGCGGGCGGCGGGGCGGATGACCCAGCGCGGGTCAGCCATTGCGGCGCATGGCGGCCTTGAAATCCTCTGCCGTCAGCGCCTCGGCCGGGCCGCTGGCGAGACCTGCGTCGATGGCGGATTGCACCTCGGCGATGGCCGCGGCGCGTGTTTGGTCGCGGCGGATCAGATCCCGGACATAGTCGCTGGAATTAGCATAGGTGCCGGTGCGGGCCTGGTCCTCCACCCAATTCTTCATCTGGTCAGGCAGAGAGACGTTCATAGTGGCCATGGGCGAGCTCCTTTCACCGTACCAGGATATGGCAATCCTTGCCAAGAATGCAAGTGGCGGAGAGGATTGGGTGCTCCCCGGCTTACGGCCGACAAGCGGGTGGTTTACATAAACAAAAACACCCGCTGCCATGCGGAGCGGGTGCTTTGTTGTTCAATTCCGGGCCATGTCAGGCGGAGACCACCTTGAGGCCCTTCTCCTCCTGCGGCAGGATCTGGCCGTCCTCGCAAACGGTCACCGTCTCACCGTGGCCGAGGCTGTCGAGCCCCTTGCAGGCGACCAGCATCAGGATGTCCTTCTCCCGCGCGACGATGGCCATGTGGCTGAGCCAGCCGCCGACCTCGCTCAATACCGCGCCCGAGCGCTGAACCCAAGGCAGCCAGGCCGGGTTGATCATCCGGCAGACCAGGATGTCGCCGTCCCGGAAACCTTCGAAAGCGGCGCGGTCGATGCTGCTTTCGTCTTCCATCCAGAACACCCGGCCGGAGATGCTGCCGCTGCCCGCAACGCAGGTGCCGCCAAGGGAGCCGTCCGCATCCCGCGCCTGTGCGCCGAGCGAAAGCAGCTCGCAGTCGCGCAGGCTGAGCGAGACCTCAGACGGCGCCGAGGGCTTGCGCAGCGCCCCGGTCCGCGCGCGCTCTTCGGCAACAGCCAGGAGCGCGTCCGGCTTGGACCAATCACCCGTCATAAGCTCGGTAAAGCTGAGCTGGAACACCAGTTCGCCCAGCCCGCTGCGTGCTCCCAGAGCCAGCACCGCGCGGCGCAGTTCGGCAACCAACCGCAGCGCCTCGTGCTTGGCCTGTTCCTTGAGATCCTGGAAGGCGATGGCGATGGCGATGGTCTCGTCCAGCGCGTCGGGCAGGTTGGCGGGTGTAGGCACCGCGCCGATCGGTGCCAGTTTGTCGCCCAGCAGGGGTTCCAGTAACGCGGGCGCCTCGCGGTAGCGCGGTATGCTCAGCTCGTAGTCATAGATCCCCCGGTGCCCCATCAGACGCATCGCGCGGCTCATCGCGTCCTTGCCCTGGCAGGAGGCAAGCAGGCTGGAGGGGGCATTGGGCAGCTCTGCGTGCATAAGGTGAGCGCGCAGCGCCGTATCGCCGGCAGCGGCGGTGCTGGCCTCGCCCATGGTGAAACCGGCCAGGATGTTGATCTTCTCGGCCTCCAGGTAGATGTCGCGGACGAACATCTCCTTCAGCGTGCCAATGGCCTCCACCAGCTTGTCTTGGGGCAGGGCGGCGTAGTCCACCGCCTGCCAGATCGCCAGCTTGTCCTTCAGCGCAGGCATCACCTCGCCACGGAAGCGGGAGATCATCGGCCGGGCCTGCTTGCGCAGCTGCTTGGCCTTGGCGGGGCTCAGCTTCAGCGTCATCTGCTGTTTCAGCGCCACATCCGCATAGGTCTTGCCAAAGAGGTTGACCAGATGGCCGTCGCGCCCCTCGGGCAGGCCGTAAGGAACCCCCAGCGCGCGGCAAGCGAGGTCGACGCTGCCGCCAGGCGCCCAAAGTTCGCTCATCAGCGAGAAGCTCAGCGGGGTGGGGCGGGGCAGAACCTCGGACATTTCGTCCTGCTCCAGGATGACCTCGCTTGGATCGGCTTCGGCATAGCGGTCCAGAACCGCACGCCATTCGGCCAGCCGGATCCGCTCGGCGTCGCTGCCGAGGCTGAGCGTGGTTATGTCGCGGCTCTGCACGATCTGGAAACGGCCCTCTGCATAGGCCCACTCCACGTCCTGCGGGCAGCCGAAGATCTCCTCGATGCGCTTGCCGAGCGCAAGGAGCGGCGCCATGTCGAGCGCTTGATCCTGATCCCCGGCTGCCGGAAGGCCGGTATAGCGGCCAAAGCGCAAGGAAGCGGGCGTGACGCGGCCCGAGACCAGATCCTCGCCGCAGCCTTCGACATATTCGATCATGCGCATGCCGGGGGCCATCGGGTCCTGGGTGAACATGACGCCGGCATAGTCCGCCTGCACCATCTCCTGCACCACGATATTGGCCTGGCCAGCACCCTCGCCGCCACCGGCATAGCTGGCCGCCCGGGCGGAGGAGAAGCTGTCCACCACCTCGTCCAGCGCCGCGCGCATGGTTTCGGCAGTGACGTCGAGCACGGAGTCGAAGACACCCGCAAAGCTTTGCCCGGCGCCGTCCTCGTTACTAGCGGAGCTGCGCACGGCCACCGGCCGGCCGCCCGCGAGATCGAACACACGGATCGCAAAGGCATCCTTCTGCGCATCGCTCATCCCAGTGTAGTCGGCAATCGCATCGGCGCGCAGGATCACCCCGCCCGGCACCGGCAGGCCCGCGCTTTTCATCACCGACAGCCGCAGCGCCTTGTTGCCGGCGCTCGCCAGCTCCTCGCTGTAGCCCATCGGGATCACCCCGCGCGGCAGCCGGGCCAGCTTGCTTTTGTGAGCGCGCAGGGACAGCGCCGTGCCCAGCTTGCGGTGCAGCCCGGTCACATAAGCGCGCTGCACCAGGAGGAGCGTCAGGCTGAAGCAGAGGTAGGCGTTGGCGGCGGCCGTGAGGCTGAACACCATGGCAAACAGCGCAGGCAGGCCAAGCCCCATCCACAGCTGCTTCTGGCGCCGGGTCTTGGCCACCGCCCACAGCAGGTAGACGGCCGCAAGCGCGCAGAACAGGACCGGCATGATGAACAGCGGATCGGGCATGCCGAGGTCCGCCATCCACAGGAACGGCGTCTGCAGCGACGCACTCGCCTCCTGCGCGGCGGAGACGCCCAGCATCATCACCGGCAGGAACAAGAGCGCGGTTAGGTTCTTCATCGGCGTCAGGCCCTTGTCGGCATAAAACGCCTGCACCGCACGCGCCTTGCGCACCGGATCATGGGCCAGCTTCGCCTTCAGCGCCTTCATCTCATCGGCTGTTTCGTTGGTGATCATCTGGTCGCGTTCGGATTTCAGCGCCACCGGCAGCACCAAAAGCCGCGTCACCAGCGACAGTGCAAGGAGCCCCAGCAGAATGTGGCTGCGCTCGTGCACCCAGAGCAGGCCCGACGCCAGCGCCGAGATCGCACGGTCCCACAGGGTCGTTTGCTGTTCGGTCAGCCAGTCCTGAACATGCGGCTTCGGCGCGGGCGCAACGAAATACTCCCAAGGCAGCGTGTAGCGTCCGCGGAAGTCGATGCCCTGCTGGGTCAGCTCCAGCCCCAGAACCTGGCTCATGAAACAGCTGCGCCGGTCATAACAGGCCGCAATCGTGGGCTTGTCCGGGTCCAGCGCCGCGATCTGCTGCATTAGCGCATCGGTGGTCATCTTGCGGATCGGGATGTTGACGGCGCCCGGCAGGTGGCCGCTGGCGAAATCGCCCGGGTAACGGGTGTCAACGATCTGCAGGTCCTCGGTGTCGAGCAGCGTCTTGAAGTCATCGGTGCTCAGCAGCACGTCCTTGCCCGGATACTCCGGAATCGCGCGCAGGTCCGAGAGCGTCTGCACCTCCTTGTCGGAGAAGTCGCGCCCCTCGACGATCCACTTCTCGATGCCGCCGGCGATGAAGCTGCAATCGATGCCCATCTCCGCGAGCTTGGCGCAGGTCTCCGAGCTGCGGTTGCCGTTGTGGCAGAACAGGACCACTTTCTGGCCCGGCTGTACCGGCTGCGACTGCAGGAAGTCGGGGAAGCGCACATGGGTGGCGCCGGGCAGCGTGCCCATCTTGTTTTCTGCGGTTTCGCGGATGTCATAGAACAGCGTGCTGCCGTCACCGATCAGTCCCGCGGCCTCGTCCGTGGTGACCGAAAGCGGGTGGTCTGCCTGTTTCGAGAAACTGGTTTCCTTCAGGCTTGCATCCCTGATCGCGGCGCCGTCAAACTGCGCCGGACGGGTGAGAGTCGCCTGCAGCCGCATTTGCTCTGCGGTCTGTTGCGAGCTGTACTGCCAGTAGTTGCCTGCGGCCAGCGAGAGGGCGAGGAGAACGAGGACGGAGATCAGCTTGACCGGGTAGCGGGCCGGGGCTTTGCCCGGCTTGGGCGCAAAACCCAGCTTTGCCGCGATCACCGCACCCAGGCCGGAAACCATCGCGACGCCTACTGCCAGGACCTGGGACAGCGAGGAAACCGAGCCGATCACCAGTTCCGGCGACGGTATGGCCATGGCTGACATCGGGATAGCGGAAAAAGCAAGTGCCATTGCAGCGACTTGGCGGGAGCGAAACGAAGATTTGGGCCGCGCTGGCGGCAGGGAGGGCAATGTCACTTTTGATCCTGTTGAGTACGCTTCTGCTGTCATAGTTTTTTACGTCGAATTTTCCTTAAAGATGACAAATTTATTACGGAAGGGTTAACGTAGATTGCAAAAGATAAAAGAACCGTAAAATTTTTCCACGAATTGCAGCCGCGTTAACATTGTGTTCTCGCCACTGTGGCATGTAACGAGGACTGGCCGCAGAAGGGCCGGTAAAGGCTGCATTGGTCAGGAGGCTAGAGCCGTGAAAGGGTTGCTTTTTTTTAATGGTATCTTCGGTATGGTCACATCTGCGGCGCGTGCGGGGGTCCGCGGTGCTTTGCTTGGGGCGCTTCTGGCGGCCGCTCTGCCCGGTTCCGGCCAGGCCGGGACCGAACTGGTGTTCGGTACCTACGCGGCGGATAAACCCACAACCACGGTGCGACAGTACCAGCCGTTCCTGATGTTTCTGGCCAAACGGATGAGCGAGGAGCTGGGCGAGCCGGTCTCGATCCGCATGAAGGTGGCGAAGGAATATGGCGAGGGCATCCGCCATCTTGCCGGCGGCGAGGTGGATTTTGCCCGCTTCGGGCCTGCGTCCTATGTGCATGTGATGAAGGAAAACCCCGGCATCCGCATCATCGCGATGGAAGCCAAAAACGGTGCCAAGCGGTTCAAGGGCGTGATCGTGGTGCACCGCGACAGCCCGCTGCAATCGGTCTCCGAGCTGACCGGCCGGAGCTTTGCCTTCGGTGACGAGCTTTCGACCATAGGCCGCTACCTGGCCCAATCCTATCTGCTGGACGCCGGCATCTCAGGTGCAAATCTGCGCGACTACGCTTATCTCGGCCGCCATGACCTGGTGGGCGAAGCGGTGGGAGCAGGCAAATTTGCGGCCGGGGCATTGAAGGAAAGCACTTACAAGAAGCTGGTTGAAAAGGGCGTGCCGCTGCGGGTGCTCGCCAGTTTCGAAAACGTGACCAAACCCTGGCTTGCGGCTCCGGACATGCCGGAGCACATTCTGCAGGCTATGCGCAGCGTCATGCTCAGTTCGGAACATGAAGAGATCGTGCGCCAGATCGCGAAAAACGGATTTCTGGAAGGGTCGGACAGCGACTACGACATTATCCGCAGCGCGATGGACCGCAGCCTTGCATTCTAGCAGTGAGCCCCCGATTGCATGACACGTAGCGGCATCCTCTTCCAGATCGTTGTGTCCCTGCTGCTCGCGGCCGGGGTGGTCGGCTTTGCCGTCGGCGAGGCTGCCCGCAGCCAGGAGGAGCAGCGGCTGGAACAGCATCTGTCCGAGCAGGCGCGGCTCACCGTGTCGCTGCTCAGCGGGCTGATGCTGGAGGCGATCATCGTCGAGGATGTGCCGGTCTTGGAGACCGGGCTGATCGAGGCGGTCAGCCGCAACCCGCAAATCAGCTCGATCCAGATCCGCAACCCTGCAGGCGACCTCCTGGCCGAGGCGCAGGCGCCCACTGCGCCGCCCTCCGGCAGCTTTGTCATGTATGAACGCCCGGTCGAGCTCGAAGGCGCGGTTTTCGGCACCATGCTGGTGCAATGGTCGACCGAAGATGGCGCCGCGCTGGTCGAGGCGCGGGCCCGCCGCGCCACGGTTTGGACCATGGTGACGGTGCTGCTGCTGTCCCTTCTGGTGCTGCTGCTGGTGAATGTTCTGGCGCTGCGGCCGCTGCAGATGATCCACCGGCGGATGTCGGATGCGATCACCGGCCTGCGCAGCCCGCGTGAGCCCCTGCCGTGGTATGCCTCGCGGGAGTTCCAGGCACTGAATTTCTCGGTCGGCGTGCTGGAGGATACCTTTGCCGAACGCGACGAGCGCGAATATGCGCTGGAACACGCGCGCGAGGCCGCCGATGCCGCCAACCGCGCCAAGTCGGAATTCCTCGCCAACATGAGCCACGAGATACGCACCCCGATGAACGGGGTAATCGGCATGGCGGAGCTGCTGTTGGACAGCGGTCTCGAAGGCGACCGCAAGGAATACGCCCGCACCATCGCCAAGTCCGGCTCCGCGCTGCTGACGATCATTAACGACATTCTGAATTTCTCCAAGATCGAGGCCGGCAAGGTTGAGCTGGAGCGCGCGCCCTTCAACCTTCAGACCGCAATCGAGGATGTTGTCACCCTGCTGTCGCCGAAAGCCGCGGATAACGGCGTCGAGCTGACACTGCGCTATGATCCGGCACTGCCGGAACGGTTCTTGGGCGATGGCGGGCGGATCCGGCAGGTCATTACCAACGTGGCGGGCAATGCCGTCAAATTCACGCTGGAGGGCTATGTCTGCATTGATGTGACCGGCGGTGCGGAGGCCGGCGGCTATCAGCTGGAAATCACCGTCACCGACACCGGCATCGGCATCGCCGAAGATCAGCTCTCCCAGGTTTTCCGCGCCTTCGAACAGGCCGAAAGCTCGGCCAGCCGCAGTTTCGAGGGCACCGGGCTGGGTCTGGCAATTTCCTCGCGGCTGCTCGACCTCATGGGCGGGTCGATCCGGGTGACATCCACTCTTGGCGAAGGCTCCTCCTTCACGCTGCGGCTGCCGCTGGAACCTGCCGGGGAAGAACCGGAGGAGGAGGGCATACCGCTTGAGCGCCTGGCCGGCCTGCATGCGCTGGTCACCGACGACCTGGAAGTGAACCGGACCATCCTGACCGAAAGGCTGGCCGCCTGGGGAGCGACCTGTTCCACTGCGGCGTCGGCCGAGGCGGGGCTGGAGCTGCTATCGGACGCGGCGCTGGACGGGCGGAGATTCGATTTCGCCATTCTCGACTACCAGATGCCGCGAATAGACGGGCTGGAGATGGCCCGCAGGATCCGGCAAATGCCGGGCGGCGCCCTGCTGCCTTTGGTAATCCTGTCCTCTTCCGATCACGGCACAACCCGCGAGGGTGGCGCTGCGCTGGCGCCCTGCGAGATCGCGCTGAAACCAGTCCGCCCGGCGCAGCTGCGCAAGGTGATCAGCGCGGCCCTGTGCGCGCGCGCCGAGGCCGAGCAGGCCGCTGCTGTGGCCCCGCGCGAGGCGCCGCGTCAGATCGCTGCGTCCGTTCCGGACATGCCCCGGCCGGTGTCCCGCATGCCGGAACCTGCCGCGCGGGCGCCTGGCGGCGTTCTGAAGCTGTTGCTGGCCGAGGATAACCTGACCAACCAGCTTGTGGTCACCAAGATGCTGAAGGACGCGCCTTTGCAGATCAGCATTGCCAAGAACGGTGCGGAAGCGGTGGAGCGGTTCCGCACCGACCCGCCGGACATTGTGCTGATGGACATGATGATGCCGGTGATGGACGGCATCGAGGCGACCGCCGAGATGCGCCAGTTCGAAGCGGAGGCGGGCCGCGCCAAATGTCCGATCATCGCGCTCACCGCCAATGTGCTGGGCAGCCACAGGGAAAAATGCCTGGCGGCAGGCATGGATGACTTTCTGACCAAGCCGATCTCGCGCGCGGCGCTGGCAGAAACCATCGGCAAATGGACCGGTGACAACGGGCTGCGGCAGACTGGAAGCTGACCGCCGCCGCGCGCCGGCCGCCCGCAGCAGGCTGACTGAACCAAATTATCCGGCGCTGGCCAACGCGATTTTGCAGGACCGCTGCGGCGGTTTCGGGCGGCGCGGTGGCTTTAATGCCTGAAACAGCTGCCCCACTTTTTTGCCGGAGGGAGGAGCGCTGGAGCTGCCGCCCGCGCAGCGTCCCGATACCCTGAACGCGCAATGCGAGGGCCAGGAGGAACAGCCCCGGCACAACTCCGCGAGCGGGCGCTCAACCGCTCACTCCGAGCGGCCCTGTGCCGTCAGCGTCCGGCAGCCCGTGTCACCAGGCGCCCGGCCGAGGCAGCGGCGAACAGCGCCGCCGCCAGGCAGACGATGCTGGGACCGGCCGGAGTGTCGAAGACGAAGGCAAGCTGCAGACCTCCGGCCGCGGCCACTGCGCCAAGCAGGGCGGCGATCGCGGCCATACGCTCGGGCGTTGCGGCAAAGGGGCGGGCAGCGGCGGCCGGAATCAGCAGCATCGCCGCAATCAGCAGCACCCCCACTACCTTGATCGCCACAGCGACCACCAGCGCCAGGGCTAGGGTCAGAACCATTTGTTCGCGCCGCGGGTCGATGCCCGCCGCATACGCGAGATCAGGGCTGAGCGTCGAAGTCAGCAGCGCTTGCCAGCGCCACCACAACAGCGCCAGCACCAGCGCCGCGCCGCCCCAGATCACCGCGAGGTCGCCCCGGCTGACTGCCAGGATGTCGCCGAAGAGATAGGCCATCAGGTCGATCCGGACGCCTTGCAGGAAGGACACCGCAACCAGACCAACGGCAAGCGAGGAATGCGCCAGCACCCCCAAAAGCGTGTCCATCGCATAGCCGCGCCCGGCCAGCGCCGAGACGGTTGCCGCCATCGCCAGCGCCGTCACCAGGACACCGGTGAAGATTGAGGTCTCGAAGCTGAGCGCCAGCGCCACCCCCATGATCGAGGCATGCGCGGTGGCGTCGCCGAAATAGGCCATCCGCCGCCAGACCACAAAGCAGCCCAGGGGGGCCGCGGCCAAAGCCACGCCGATGCCGGCCAGCGCGGCGCGGATCAGGAAATCGTCGAGAAAGCTCATTCCGCGGCCTCCGGCTGGTGGTTGTGGGCGCAGTCGTGATCGTGGCTGTGGTTGTGCTCGTGCCGGTAGAGCGCCAGCGCGCCCTTGGTGCCGGTGCCGAACAGGGCGCGGTATTCGGGCGCGGAGGCGACATGCTCGGGGGCGCCCTCGCAGCAGACATGGCCGTTGAGGCAGATCACCCGGTCCGAGGCGGCCATCACCACATGCAGCTCGTGACTTACCATCAGCACTGCGCAGCCAAGTTCCTGGCGCACCTTCTCGATGCGCTGGTAGAAGGCGGCGGAGCCGGGCTGGTCGAGCCCCTGCGTGGCCTCGTCGAGGATCAGGAGCTGCGGGCGGCTGAGCAGCGCCCGCGCCAGCAGCACCCGCTGGAACTGGCCGCCGGAGAGCCCCGCCATCTGCCGCGAGGCCAGCATTCCGGCGCCAGCCTGCTCCAGCGCATCCGCCGCGCGGGAGTCGCTCACCGGCTCCGGCAAGCTGAGGAAGCGGCGCACGGTCAACGGCAGGGTCGGATCGATATGCAGTTTCTGCGGCACATAGCCGATCCGCAGACCCGGCGCCCGGATCACCCGGCCCCCGGACAGGCGCGCCGCGCCGATGATGGCGCGCAGCAGCGTCGATTTGCCCGAGCCGTTGGGGCCCACCACGGTCACGATCTCGCCTGCGGACAAGGTCAGCCCGACGGCTGACAGCACCTTCTGGCCGCCATGTGCGACACTGACTCCTTCCAGCGTGACCAGGCTCATGAGCGGCTGTCCCCGTGGCATTTCGGGCAGAGCCCCTCGGCTTCGACCACGGTGCGTTCGATCACGAACCCGGCCTCCCGCGCCGCCTCGCCCAGCTGGCCCTGGGTGGGGCCGCGCCGGGCCTCGGCCACCGCGTCGCAGGCGCGGCAGATCATGAAAGCCGGATCGTGCTGCTCACCCGGGTGGGCGCAGGCGACAAAAGCGTTGAGGCGCTCGATCTTGTGGGCAAAGCCGTTTTTCACCAGGAAATCCAGCGCCCTGTAGGCGACCGGCGGCTGCGACCCCAGCCCTTCCTCGCGCAGGCGGTCGAGGATCTCATAGGCGCCGAGCGCCCGGTGTTCTTGCAGCAGGATCTCCAGCACCCGCCGCCGCACCGGAGTCAGCTGCAGCCCGCGGGACTGGCATTGCGCATCAACCGTGGCGATGCAGCCGTCGATGCAGTTGCTGTGATCATGGGGTTCAAAGCCAATGGGCTGCATGCTGGGCACCTGTGCTGCGGTAGGCGGATTTGGGGCTTGATATGTTATCTTATGACAACTATCAACCCCGGCGAGTGTTATAAAATCACATGAGGACTCGCGATGAGGGTTGGGAATATTGCAGCGCGGCTGCCGATGGTGGCAGTTTTGGCGGTAACTGTGACCGTGGCTGGGATAGCGGGCGCGGCCCGGGCTGATGTGCCGCGGGTGGCGGCGGACATTCTGCCGGTGCACGGGCTGGTGGCGCGGGTCATGCAGGGGCTGGGGGAGCCGGATCTGGTGGTGCCGCCGGGCGCCTCACCCCATGGCTACGCGATGCGCCCGTCGGAGGCGCGCGCGCTCAACCAGGCCGGCGTCGTGTTCTGGCTCGGCGAGCCGCTGACGCCCTGGCTGACCGATGCGCTGTCGGAACTGGCGGCGGACGCGGCGCAGGTCGAGCTGATCGAGGCGCCAGGCACCCGGGTGATGGAGGCGCGCGGCGGCACCCTGTTTGCGCATCACGATGAGGGCCACGGTGAGGGCCATACCGGGGATCACGCGGACGACGAAGATCTGCACAGCGGCGATGATGGCCACGAAGATGATGAGCACAAGGACGCGCATGGCGGCGATGGCGGAGAGCCCACACATGCCCATGCCCATGCCGGGGCCGATCCGCATGCCTGGCTGCTGCCGGAAAACGCCATCGCCTGGCTGGACGTGATCGCGGCGGAGTTGGCGGCGGCCGATCCCGCCAATGCGGAAGCCTATGCCGCCAATGCCGCGGCGGGCAAGGCGGAGATCGCAGCCACCGCGGAGGAGGTCTCTGCCGCGCTGGCGCCGGTGCGGGAGCGGGCGGTGATCGTCTTTCACGATGCCTACCAGTATTTCGAGGCGGGTTTCGGGCTGCGCACTGCGGGGGCCATTGCGCTGAGCGATGCGGCAAGCCCAAGCCCTGCGCGCATTGCCGAACTGCGGGACGCGGCTGGGGATCTGGGCGTGGCCTGCGTGTTCTCTGAGCCGCAGTTCAACCCGGGCCTGGTCGCAGCCGTGGCCGAGGGCACCGGCGCGGGCACCGCGGTGCTGGACCCGATGGGCAGCCACCTGGAGCCGGGCGCGCAGTTCTACCCTGCGCTGCTGCGGGACCTCGGGCAGGCGGTGGCCGGCTGCAACTAAAGCCAAGCCGCGGAGTTTGCGGCCTCAGCGGTTGCTGACCAGATGAGTGAGCGTGGCGCCTGTCTCGTAATAGGCGCTGCGCAGGCAGGCCAGGGGGATGGCGTGGCCGCGCGCGGGCGGAACCGGCAGGCAGGAAGCATCGCCTTCCAGCAGCGCCTGCGCCATCCGGGCGCCGAACAGCGTGCCGGGACCAATGCCGCGGCCCGAGTAGCCGAAACAGGCAAGCCCGCCGTCCAGTTCCAAGATTTTGGGCAGATGCTCCGTGGTCATCGCGATACGGCCGTGCCAATGCTGATGCAGCGGCGTGCCGCGCAAGGCGGGGAACAGCGCGGCCAGCTTGCGCTGCAGCCAGTGGCGGTGCAGCGGGCTGCCGATATGGCCGAGCGAGCCCATCGCGCCGATCACCAGCCGCCCGGCCTGATCGAGCCGCCAGGAGGACATCACCAGCGCGGTATCCCAGCAGCCTTCGCGGCCCGGCAGGATCTCCGCACGCAATGTCTCCGGCAGCGGCGCGGTGGCGGCCTGAAAGTAATGCACCGGGATCACCTGCGGCGCGGCGTAGCCTGATATCTCGCGGGCATAGGCGTTGGTGGCCATGATCAGATACCGGGCGCGGATCTCTCCGCGGGGCGTTGCGACGGTCCAGACGCCGCCGTCGCGGGCAACGCCGATGGCGGGCGATTGCGTGCAGATTTGCGCACCGGCCGCAGCGGCGGCCCGGGCCAGCCCGCGCACATAGGCCAGCGGCTGGATGGTGCCCGCGCGCGGGTCGAACAGGGCGCCATGCACTGCATCCGTGCCGGTCCGCGCCACGGCCTCCTCCCGCCCGAGCAGTGCGACCGGCGCGCCTGTAGCGGCCAGCTGGGCGTGGCGGCGCGTGAGGCCGGCCATGCCCGCGGGCGCATGGGCGCAGTGCAATGTGCCGTTGCGCACCGGCTCGCAGTCGATGATGTGACCTTCAATCCGCGAAAACACCATCTCCGGCGCGCCTGCCAGCAGTGAGGTGAGGCGTTTGCCGGCCTTTGCGCCAAGGGTGGCGTTGATGTCCTCGGGCGGCAGCCACAGCCCGGCGTTCACCAGCCCCACATTGCGCCCGGAGCCGCCGCTGCCGATGTTTTCGGCCTCGGTCAGGCAGACGCTTGCCCCCATCTCAGCCGCCGTGAGCGCCGCCGAACAGCCTGTATAGCCGCCGCCGATCACCACCAGATCGGCCTCCGCCGCCCCCTCCAGCACGGGGAAGGCAGCGGTTTCGCGGCAGGTGTCGTGCCAGAGGCTGGCGGACAGCTCAGATGTCAAACTTGATCCCCTGTGCCAGCGGCAGATCGCGCGAGTAGTTTACGGTGTTGGTCTGCCTGCGCATGTAGCCCTTCCAGGCGTCCGAGCCGCTTTCCCGCCCGCCGCCGGTCTCCTTCTCGCCCCCGAAGGCGCCGCCGATCTCGCCCCCCGAAGGCCCGATATTCACATTGGCGATACCGCAATCCGACCCCGCTGCCGAGAGAAAATATTCCGTCTCCCGCACATCGGTCGAGAAGATGCAGGAGCTGAGGCCCTGCGGCACTTCGTTCTGCATCTCAATGGCTTGGTCCAGATCGCTGTACTTCACGACATAAAGGATCGGGGCGAAGGTTTCCTGATGCATGATGGCAGATTGCGCGGGCATTTCGGCTATCGTGGGCTGCACGTAGGCGGCATTGCCATATTCCTCCACCAGCACCCGGCCGCCGCCATGCACGGTGCCGCCCTCGGCCTTGGCACGCTCCAGCGCACTGGCCATCGCATCCAGCGCCGCGCGGTCGATCAGCGGGCCGACCAGCGTGCCCTCGGCCAGCGGATCGCCGATGGGCAGGCCCTCGTAGGCCTTGATCAGTCGCGGGATCAGCTGGTCATAGACGTCTTCATGCACGATCAGGCGGCGCAAGGACGTGCAGCGCTGCCCGGCGGTGCCGACGGCGGAAAAGACGATAGCACGCAGGGCCATCTCCAGATCGGCCGAAGGCGCCACGATCATCGCATTGTTGCCGCCGAGCTCCAGGATGGTGCGGCCCAGGCGCGCGGACATGGCCGCGGCCACTGCCTTGCCCATCGGCACCGACCCGGTGGCGGAGACGATGGCGACATCGCGCGAGGCGGTCAGCGCCTCGCCCAGATCGCGCTCGCCGATCAGCACTTGGATCAGGCCTTCGGGCGCATCGGCCCCAAATTCCGCCATTGCGCCTTCGCAGATTTTCTGCACGGCCAGCGCGGTGAGCGGGGTCTTCTCCGACGGTTTCCAGATCACCGGATTGCCGCAGACCAGCGCCAGCGCCGCGTTCCAGCACCAGGGCGCGACGGGGAAGTTGAAGGCGGTGATGATGCCGCAGGTGCCCATCGGGTGCCAGCTTTCGCGCATCGCGTGACCCGGCCGTTCCGACGCGATGGTGAGCCCGTAGAGCTGGCGCGACAGGCCAACTGCAAAGTCGCAGATGTCGATCATCTCCTGCACCTCGCCCAGGCCCTCCTGGTAGATCTTGCCGCATTCCAGCGTCACCAGGCGGCCCAGGGCCTCCTTCTCGCGGCGCAGCGCATCGCCGATCAGCCGCACCAGTTCGCCGCGGCGCGGTGCGGGCACCAGCCGCCAAGCGTCGAAGGCGTATTTTGCCCCCGCGATGGCGGCGTCGGCCTCGGCTTTTGTGTGGGGTTTCAGGCGGGCGATTTCGCTTCCGTCGACCGGCGTGGTAACGGCAAACGTGCCGCCGCTGAGCTGGGTTTCAGTCAATCCGGCAGCGGTGAGGATTTCGGCGTGGGACATCTCGGCTTCCTTTAGATAGGGGCGTTCGGGCATGAGGAAAACTTTAGTACGCTCTCGGCGGGTTTCCCCTCCGCGCGGCTTCACTCTAAGCAATTGCACCGGATTGGCTGGATTGCTATTGAAACTAAATCCAGGCCCCATGAGGTAAAGTCATATGATTGCCCCGCGCCGGTTTCTGCCCTCGATCCCTTCGCTGCTGGCGCTGGAGGCAGTGGACCGGCTGGGCAGCGCCTCGGCCGCGGCGGAGGATCTGGCGCTGACGCAAAGCGCCGTCAGCCGCCAGCTCAAGCAGCCGGAGGCGCAGATGGGGGTGGATCTGATTGCCCGTGGCGAGGTGCGGATGCAGCTGACGCCTGCTGGCGCCGGTTTTGCCAGGGAGGCGCGTGTCATCCTGTCGCGGCTGGCGCAGGCCTCGGTCAAACTGCGTGCCAACCCCGATGGCGGCAGCCTGAACCTGTCGATCCTGCCCTCCTTCGGGCTGCACTGGCTGGCGCCGCGGCTGAAGGATTTCGTCGCCGCGCATCCCGGCATCACGGTGAACCTGCAGACACACAACCTGCCCTTCGGCTTTGATGCGGGCACCGCGCAGGCGGCGATCCACTATGGCGGGCGCGACTGGCCGGGGGTCGAGTACCTGCCGCTCATGCCGAAACACGTGCTGCCCGTCTGCGCGCCGGGGCTTATGGCTTCGGCGGCAGAGCGGACGGAGTCGCTGCTGCAATACCCGCTCTTGCATCTGGAAACCCATCCCGACTGCTGGGAGCAATGGTTCGCGCTGCATGGCGTGCAGGCAGAAAAGCTGCGGGGGATGCTGTTTGACCAGTCCTCCGCGATGACCCAGGCGGCGGTGCACGGCCTTGGCCTCGCGCTGCTGCCGGACTTCCTGGCCGGGAACGAGATCGCGCAAGGCAGGCTGGTGCAGGCGATAGAAGGGGAGCCGGTGTCTTTGGGTGAATATTTCCTGGTCTGGCCGCCGGAGCACGCGGGGGATTACCCGCTGATCCAATTCCGCGACTGGCTGCTGGGCCAGATCGCGGCGGAGGCGGGGTGAGATGCGGCTGCCGGGGTTGATGCATCTGCGCTGTTTCGAAAGTGCGGCGCGCCACCAAAGCTTCACCGCCGCGGGCGAGGAGCTGGGACTCACGCAAAGTGCGGTCAGCAAGAAAGTGAAGGAGCTGGAGGCAGAGCTGGGCTTTGGCCTGTTCCAGCGCGCCGGGCGCGGCGTGGTGCTGACGCCGGCGGGGCAGGGGCTGGCGTCGGATCTGGCGCAGGACCTGGCCGGTTTGCGGGCCTCGCTGCAAAAGGCCGCCGCTGCCGGGGCCGGGCGCTCGGCCCTGCGGGTGGCGGTGCTGCCGGCCTTCGCCAATCTGTGGCTGATCCCGCGGCTGCCGGATTTCTTCCGCCGCCATCCGGAGGTGGAGCTGAGCTTCTCGACCCGGCTGGCGCCTTTCGACATCACCCGCGAGGGCTTCGATCTCGCCATTCACTACGGGATGGACAACTGGCCCGGCACCCAGATGACGCCGCTGTTCGGGGAGGAAGCCGTGCCGGTCTGCGCGCCGGAGTTTGCGGTCACCCATAGGTTGGAGGCGGCTGCGGATCTGGCGCGCGCGCCGCTCTTGCATTTGGACAGCCGGGGCGAGGCCTGGGCGGAGTGGTTCGCGCTTGCGGGGCTCAGTGCGGTGCCGCGTTATGACGGGCGCTACTTCGATCAGCATTCGATGGTAATCACCGCCGCCGTTGCCGGGCTGGGCGCGGCGCTGGCGCCCTACGACATGGCGGCGCGCGAAATTGCGGCGGGCGAGCTGATGCAGATTCCCGGCCCGGTGCTTGCCTCGCGCAGCCGTTATTTCCTGGTGCGCCCGCATGGCACACCCGCCGCGGCGGTGCAGAAGTTTGAAAGCTGGCTCAAGAAGCAGCTGCGCCGGCCCGCGGCCTGACGGAGCCGGCCTGGCCCCCGCCATGACGTTATGCCCCCATGACGTTACGGAATGAGTGCCGTCCCATTCCGCTGCTAGTCCGTCCGCCCCGCGCTCTGGCAGGCTGGCTCCGTGACAGCCGCCAGCAGGGAGTGCCGCCCATGTCCGAATTCCGCAAATCCGCCCGCCTGGAGGCCATCGGCGTCTCCGAAATCCTCGCCATCGGCGCCCGAGCTGCGGCGATGCGGCAGGCGGGGGAGGACGTGATCATTCTGGGCGCGGGGGAACCGGATTTCGACACACCGCAGCACATCAAGACAGCAGCCAAGGCGGCGATCGACGCGGGGCAGACGAAATACACGCCCCTCGGCGGCACCAGGGCGCTGAAGCAGGCGATCCAGGAAAAGTTCGCGCGTGACAACGGGCTGCACTACGGGTTGGACGAAATCATCGCCGCCTCCGGTGCCAAGGAGGTGCTGTTTGCGGCCTTCATGGCCAGCCTCGATCCGGGCGATGAGGTGATCGTGCCCATGCCGTGCTGGACCTCTTATGCCGACATCATCAAGGTTGCCGGCGGCGTGCCGGTCCCGGTCCCCTGGGGCGAGAGCGCGGGGTTTCGCCTGACGCCGGGCCAGCTGGAGGCCGCGATTACCCCGCGCACCCGCTGGCTCTTGCTGAATTCCCCTTCGAACCCCAGTGGCGCGGCCTGCAGCGCGCAAGACTGCCACGCGCTGGCAGAGGTGCTGCTTGCCCACCCCGGGGTCTGGGTGATGGCGGACGACATTTACGAGCACATCACCTATGGCGGGTTCGAGTTTGTCACCCCGGCGCAGGCGGAGCCGCGTCTGAAGCCGCGGACGCTGACGGTGAACGGGGTCTCCAAGGCCTATGCGATGACGGGCTGGCGGCTGGGGTATGCGGCGGGGCCGAAGCCCTTGATCGATGCGATGAAGGTGGTGCAGTCGCAATCCACGTCGCATCCCAGCTCGATCGCCCAGGCGGCGGCGGTCGCGGCCCTGAACGGCCCGCAGGAGGTGCTGGCAGAGCGCCGCGCCAGCTTTCAGGCGCGCCGGGATCTGGTGGTGGAAGCGCTCAACGGCATCAACGGCCTGCGCTGCCCGCGCCCCGATGGCGCCTTCTACACTTTCGCCAATTGTGAAGGTGTTCTGGGACAGCGCACACCGGCGGGGCAGGTGCTGGAGAGCGATGCCAATTTCTGCGCCTATCTGCTCGACAGCCACAAGGTCGCGGTGGTGCCCGGGCGGGCCTTTGGCTTGTCACCCTACTTCCGCATCTCCTATGCCGCCTCCGAAGGGGAGCTGAGCGAGGCGCTCACCCGGATTGCGGCGGCAGTCGCGGCGCTTGGCTAGACTTCCGCCGTGGCACCGATCCGGGAGTGGCGGGCGGCCCTGGCCTGCACCAGCTGGCGCTGCAGGGCGGCTGCGGCCAGCCCCAGGGCGATGCCGCCAAAGACCGCAAGCGCGTCGTTCATCGGGCCGCGGCCGTCCAGCCCGGCCAATGGCATCAGCAGCTCGGGCACGAAACGGTGCAGCAGGTAGATCGGGAAAGCCGCCTGCGCCAGCCGCATCACCGGGCGCATCACCAGCCGCGGCAGTGGCAGCCGGGGGATAAACAGCAGCCCGGCAATCAGCGCCAGAAGCCACATGTACTTGATCCAGCCGCCGTACCAGTTGCCGCCCAGATAGGCCGCGCCGGGCATGATCACGCAGGCGGCGCCCAGCACCAGAAGCCTTTGCGTGTTGTGCGTGGCGGCGGTGATGCACCAGCCAAGCGCAAAAAGGTAGAGCACCCACGGCACGGTGAACTGCGCCCGCCCGCCGATATGCCAGAGTTCCGGCGTGATCAGCCGCAGCGCAACGGCAAAGGACAGCAGCATTAGCCCCGACCGGAACGCCCCCTGCCGCACCAGCCAGCGCCGCACCGCGGGCACTGCGAAAGGTGCCGCGACCAGCAGAGTCATCTGCACATAGGCCTCCACGAACCAGTAGAGATAGGGCAGCATCAGGTGGGTCTCGGGCAGGGTGAAGGCGAAATTCCCGGTTAGAAAGACCGAGGCCCAGGGTACCTGCTGCCAAGCCAGCGCGTAGGCCGCGACGATCAGGTAATACGGCAGCAGAACAGCTGCCACCGGTTTCAGGAAGCCAGCCAAATCGCCGGATTTCAGAGCTTCCCAGCGGTAGCCCGCAACGCTCATCCCCATTAGGATGACCATCGCGGCCGCGCCGCCGTAAACCGGCCAGTGGGTCTGATGCGCGGTCACCACGGCGAGGATCGCGATCACCCGCGCCACCAGGTCAAAGGGCAGAGAAGGGGCCTTCGCGGGGGCGGCGCGCTCCAGTTCGGCCACGGTCATATCTTCCCAGCCCGCAGGCGCGCCGCCGAGGCGTTCGTCCAGCGCCAGCGACAGCTCCACATGGCGCAGCGAGTCGCCACCCAGCGCGGCGAAACTGTCATTGCGGCCAACGGTTTGCGGGGCAAAAGCGGCCTGGAACGCGGAGAGCACGTCCTTCGCGCGCCGGGCCGGAGCCGCCTGTGCCTTCAGCGCGGGGTAGTCCACCTTGCCATTGGCGCGCCGCGGCAGGGTCTTGCGAAAAATCACGGAAAAGTGCTGAGCGCCGATTCCGGTGAGCGCGGCGGCGCGGGCGGCGATGGCCTCCGGCGCTTGGTCCCGGGTGCCGGCGATTGCAATGAACAGGCCCTTGTCGTCCCCCCAGACCGCGGCCTCCAGGTTTTCGGCAGCCAGCGCGCGCTCCACTGCGTCGTGGCCGATGCGCAGGCCTGCAATCTTGGACATGCGGGAGAGCCGCCCGGTGATGTGGTAGAGCCCGCCGGCATCGCGCCGGGCGAGATCGCCGGTGGCCAGCTCCTCCAATTCGGGGCCGCGGGTCAGGTCGGCGGCGGTTTCGGCATAGCCCATCATCACGTTCGGGCCGCGGTAGACCAGTTCGCCCTCGCCCTCGGCCGCGGTAACTTCGCAGCCTGCTGCATCGCGCAGCAAAAGGCGGCCGCCGGGCACCGCGCGGCCCGCGGCACCGGCCGCGGTGATTGCCAGTTCCGGTGGCAGGTAGCTGATGCGGGCGGTGGCCTCGGTCTGCCCGTACATCACGAAGAAGCGGCCGCCGCGGTTCTGCATCCGGGCGGCCCAGGCGCGCACCTGTTCCGGCGCCATTGCGCCGCCTGCGACGGTCAGCGTGTTCAGCTGTTCCGGCAGGGCGCCGGCCAGGTCCGTGCTCTCCAGCAGCTTGAAGTGATGCGGCACTCCGGCGAAGCTGGTAGCGCCCGAAGCCTCAAGTGCCGCCGCAAAGCCCGGCTCCAGCACCGAGCCGGGGGCGAGCCACAGGCTTGCGCCGCTGGCCAGATGCGAATGCAGCACCGACAGCCCGTAGGAGTAATGCAGCGGCAGGATTAGCGCCGCCCTGTCCTCTGGAGTGAGGCCGAGGTATTGCGCGATGGCGCGGGCGTTGGCTGCGGCTGCCGCGGCAGACAGGCGCACGCCGCGGCCGTGGCCGGTGCTGCCCGAGGTTTGCAGCAGCAGTGCCAGGTCCGGGTGCAGCCTGGCTGCCTCATGCGCGTGGGCCTGCAACTGCCAGCGCCCGGCTTCGCGCTGGAAGCTGACGGCGGGGCGGAAGCGTTCGGCCAGGCGGGCGGCGGTTTCTGCATCGGCCGCGGGCAGCGGCATCACCGCATGGCCCGCCGCCAGCGCGCCGAGATAGGCGATGATCGCCTGAGGATCGGCCGCGGCCTCCACCGCGATCAGCCCGCGGTTCCGCGGCAGCTGGCGGGCGAACTGGCCCGCGGCCTCGGCCAGGCCGGCATAGGTCAGGATCTCGCCGTGGGCGGTGATCAGGCAGGGACGGGCGCCAAACGCGCGCAATGCGGCAAGGTCGAAAAACATCGGCAACTCCTTCGAGCCCGCCGCGTAAAATTGTTTACTTCTTTTGTCAATTATATTCCGGGCTTTGATCGGCGCCTCACGCCGCCGCGGCGGCAACGGTTGTGGCGAGGCAACTGACAGAAGCCTGCACCTGCCCGGTCTTGCGCCGGCCGTGGCCTCCGCACCAGCAAGTCCGGAACCCTCCAGCACAGGAAGGGCGTTGGGACAGAGAACGATATTGCAAGGAGGCTCTTATGAGTTATGCCCGTTTTGCCGCGATGATCGTGACTTCAGTCATCGTCATGTTCATCCTCATGTATTTGAACACCTACGCGTGGGAGCACCTCTTCTTCAGCGAAACCCGGGCCTATATGGCGGTGCTGATGGGTGCCGCGATGGCTTTCGTTATGCTGGGTTACATGGCGGCGATGTATTCCAGCCGCGCCATCAACATCGCCATTTTCGCAGGCAGCGCCGTGGTCTTTGCGGTTTCGCTATGGCTGGTGCGCAGTCAGGCCACAGTGGGCGGTGAAAGTTACATGCGGGCGATGATTCCGCATCATTCGATCGCCGTGATGACATCGGAACGGGCCGGAATCCGCGATGCCCGCGTGAAGAAGATGGCGGATGGCATCATCGCCGCGCAGCAAAAGGAAATCGCCGAAATGCGCGCACTGATTGCCGATCTCGAGGCCGGCAATGTAGTGACCAGCATATACGAGGACCAGGCGCCGCGTCCGGGTACCGTGGCCGACGCGCTGGCAAACACCTTGCTGGCGGATCTCGACCCTGTTCCTCTGACGGAAAGCGAGGCGCGCCAAGTGCTGCCGGACGACGCGTTCTGCACCTTCCGCCGCACCGCGGCCGCCGAGCCGATCCTCTGGGCAACCGAGAGCGGCACGACCGCAGCCGCAAAGCTCAATGGCGTGATCCTGACGCTGGAGCCTGGCGGCCAGCAGGGCGCGTTCGCCGCCGATGGGATGAGCCTGACGGTAAAGCTGCTCGAGGATCCCGACTGGCGCGCTGACAGCGAGCTGACCTTCGTGCTGGAACCCGGCCCCACCGCCAGCTACCGCGGTTTCTGGAGCTGCGACGGCTGAAACGAGGCCAGGTTAGGCGGAGGATGGTCATGTTTTTTCGGGGGAGGGGTTGAAGCCCGTTGACCTTCCAGTCACTGGAAGCCCTATATCCGACTCAGGTTCAGACAAGGGTGATGTCATGGCAGAAAATGGGTCCCTCCGGTTTCAGGTCGAGGGAATGAGCTGCGCCTCATGTGCGGGCCGCGTGGAGCGGGCGCTCAAGGCTGTGCCACAGGTGCGCGAAGCGGCGGTCAACCTGGCGGGTGAGACCGTGCAGGTAAGCCACGATGGCGCGGCTTCGGCGGCACAGCTGGCCGCTGTACTGGCAGAGGCCGGATACCCGGTGGCGGATGCCAGCGTGAAGCTGGAGATCCGCAACATGAGCTGCGCTTCATGCGTCGGCCGGGTAGAGCGCGCACTGGCGGCGGGCGCCGGGGTCCTGGAAGCTTCAGTGAACCTCGCCGATGAGAGCGCCACCGTGCGCTACGCTGCGGGCCTCACCACGCCGCAGCAGATCGCTGCGCTCGCGACCGGGGCGGGCTATCCGGCTGAGGTCAGGTCGGAAACGGCAGCCCCGGGGGCCGCGGCGGACCGCAAGGCGGAGGAGACGCGCCAGCTGGCCCGGCGCACGCTGCTTGCGGCGGTTCTGGCGCTGCCGGTCTTCGTTCTGGAAATGGGCAGCCACGTGATCCCCGGCATGCATATGTTGGTGGCGCAGACCATCGGCACGCAGACGAGCCATATCCTGCAGTTTCTGCTGACCTCGCTGGTCCTGTTCGGCCCCGGCCTGCAATTCTACACCCGCGGCTTTCCCGCGCTCCTGAAGGGCGCGCCGGACATGAACTCGCTGGTGGCGCTTGGCACCTCGGCGGCCTATGGCTTCTCGCTGGTTTCGACCTTCGCGCCGGGGGTGCTGCCGGCGGGCACTGCCAATGTCTATTTCGAGGCGGCGGCCGTGATCGTCGTGCTAATCCTGCTGGGCCGGATGCTGGAGGCCGGCGCCAAGGGCCGCACTGGTGCCGCGATCCGCAAGCTGGCTGGCTTGCGCGCCAAGACGGCCCGGGTGGAGCGTGACGGCAAGACCCAGGACCTGCCGGTGGATGAGATCGTCGCTGGCGACATCATCCACGTCCGCCCGGGCGAGAAGATCGCCACCGACGGCGTGGTGCTGAGCGGCGCCTCCTATGTCGATGAAAGCATGATCACTGGCGAGCCGGTGCCGGTGCAGAAAGGCGAAGGGGCGCCGGTGGTGGGCGCGACCGTCAATGGCACCGGCGCGCTCACCGTGCGGGCCGAAAAGGTGGGCAGCGACACCATGCTCGCGCAGATCATCCGCATGGTCGAAGAGGCGCAGGGCGCCAAGCTGCCGATTCAGTCTCTGGTCGACCGGGTGACCGCCTGGTTCGTGCCCGCGGTGATGGCGGTTGCGGCGCTGACCGTGCTGCTCTGGCTGGTGTTCGGACCGGAGCCTGCGCTGAGTCTTGCGCTGGTCGCCGGGGTGGCGGTGCTTATCATCGCCTGCCCCTGCGCGATGGGGCTGGCAACACCGACCTCGATCATGGTGGGCACTGGCCGCGCGGCGCAGATGGGCGTGCTGTTCCGCAAGGGCGACGCGCTGCAGCAGCTGCAGGAAAGCACTGTGGTCGCCTTTGACAAGACCGGCACGCTGACCGCGGGCAAGCCTGCGCTCACCGATCTGATTACCGCGCCGGACCATGCCGAGGAGAATGTGCTGCGGCTGGTGGCAGCGGTGGAAAGCCGCTCGGAGCACCCTATCGCCCGCGCCATCGTGGAGGCCGCCGCAGACCGCGGGCTTGAGCTGCCAGCTGTGGAGGATTTCGATTCAATCACCGGCTACGGGGTCCGTGCCACTGTGGAAGGCAAGACGATGCTGATCGGTGCCGACCGGTTGATGGTGCGCGAAGGCGTGGAGCTTGGCGCGCTGGCAGAGCAGGGTGCCGGCTTGGCCGAACAGGGGCTGACACCGCTCTATGCCGCGATTGATGGCGCCATTGCCGCGGTCATCGCCGTCGCCGACCCGGTCAAACCCGCGACGCCTCATGCGATCAAGGCTCTGCACGGTCTGGGGCTGAAGGTCGCGATGATCACCGGCGACAACGCCGCTACCGCCCGCGCCATCGCGGACAAGCTGGACATCGATCACGTGGTGGCCGAGGTGCTGCCCGAGGGCAAGGTCGCCGCGCTGGAGGAACTTCGTGCAGGCGGCGGCAAGCTGGCCTTTGTCGGGGACGGCATCAATGACGCGCCGGCACTGGCAGCGGCGGACGTGGGCATTGCCATTGGCACTGGCACCGATGTGGCGATCGAGACCGCCGATGTGGTGCTGATGTCGGGCGAGCTGAGCGGCGTCGTCAACGCCATCCGCGTCAGCCAGCGCAGCATGCGCAATATCCGGGAGAACCTGTTTTGGGCCTTCGGCTACAATGTGCTGCTGATCCCGGTGGCTGCTGGCGCGCTGTACCCCTTTGGCGGGCCGCTGCTGTCGCCGGTGCTGGCGGCCGGCGCGATGGCGCTGTCCAGCGTCTTCGTGCTGAGCAACGCACTGCGGCTGCGCTGGATCCGCCCCGCGCTGGCGCGCCCCGGCACCGAAGGGGCCAGCGAGGCCGCGGGCCTGCGCACGGCACCCGCGCAATAAGCGGCAGGAAAGGAGAAAGCGATGAATATCGGTGACGTGTCCAAACACTCCGGCCTGCCGGCCAAAACCATCCGCTATTACGAGGATATCGGCTTCATACAACCCCGCCGCGGCGCCAACGGCTACCGCGCCTTCGACGAGAAGGAGCTGCACCGGCTTCTCTTCATCGGCCGGGCGCGCTCGCTGGGCTTCACCATCGAAGACTGCCGACACCTGCTGGCGCTTTATGACGACAAGACGCGCGCCAGTGCGGATGTGAAGCGGGTGGCGGAGCAAACGCTGGAGGAGATCGACGCCAAGATCGCAGGGCTCAAAGAAATGCGCGCGACGCTGGCCTCCCTGGTGCAGAAATGCGCAGGCGACGAGCGGCCGGATTGCCCCATCCTGGAGAAACTGACCGTGCCGCCGCGCTCTGGCAACTGACCGGGGGGCGGGCGGCTTTCAGCCGCCCGCCTCGCCGCGCCGGAAGGCCGCCAGCCCGTGTTTTACCGCATAGTCGACGAACAACCGGATTTTCGGATCCTGCAGCTTGCGGTGCGGGTAAAGACAGCCGAAGGTCGTGGCCACCGGCGGCGTCTGCGGCAGCACCTCGGTCAGGCGGCCGTCCCTCAGATGCGCGGCAACATCGAAGCGCGGCTTGTTGACGATGCCGCGCCCGTCCAGCGCCCAGGCGGTCAGCACGTCGCTGTCGTCGGCATCGTATTTGCCTGAGACCTCGAACTTGCGCGGGCCTTCGGGGGTTTCCAGCATCCAGTAATATTCCGGCGAGCGCGGATAGCGCAGCAGCAGGCAATTGTGGCGGCCGATCAGATCCTCAGGCAACTGCGGTGTGCCGAAGCGCTCCAGATAGGAGGGCGCGGCGCAGAGGACGCGGGCGCAATCGGCGATCTTGCGCATTTTCAGGTTGGAATCATGCGGCACCCCGATGAAGAAAGCGACGTCCAGCCCGTCGGCCAGGATATCCACCTTGCGGTCGGACATGCGCATGCGGATCTCAGTCGCCGGGTAGTCCTCGACAAAGCCGGGCACCAAAGGTGCGATAATGCGGCGGCCGACGCCGAGGGGCGCGGTAACGCGGATCACCCCGCGCGGCGCTTCCGAGAAATGCGCCACCACCGATTCGGCGTCCTCAATCGATTCGAGCACCTTCTTGGCCTCGGCATAGAACAGTTTTCCCACCTCGGTTGGCGTCAGCGAGCGGGTGGTGCGGTTGAACAGCCGCACGCCAAGGTGTTTTTCCAGCTCCTTGATGCGCTTGCTGGCCACCGCCGGCGTCAGCCGCAAGTCGCGCCCGCCCGAGGTGATGCTGCCCAGTTCGACAACCCGGGTGAAGACCCTGAGCGATTCCAGATATGACATGGTTAACGGTCCTTTAGCTGCCCGGCAGAGGCGCGCCGGAGGCCCGGGCGCGAGGGATATTCAGGCGAGTCTGACCCTGGCTGGCGCCGGTTGGGCACTCTCTAGCTTATCCATTTTCAACACGGTGTTGAAAGCCTTTCGCGATTGGGCCCGTTAACCGTGGCAGTCGGACAGGGTAAAAATGACATAAGCGGGCTCAAGCGGCCCACAGACATTCGGGAGGCCAGATGGCACATCAAACCGACATCCGCTTTCTTCTGAACGGCAAGGACATCGTGCTGGGGGACGTGAAGGCAACAACCACTTTGCTGGATTTCCTGCGGCTGGAGCAACGCCTGACCGGCACCAAGGAAGGCTGTGCCGAGGGCGACTGCGGCGCCTGCACCGTGCTGGTGGGACGGCTTCAGGGCGGCCAGCTGCGCTATGAGGCGGTGAATGCCTGCATCCGTTTTCTGGCGTCGCTCAACGGCTGCCATGTGGTGACAGTTGAGCATCTGTCCGGCCCGAACGGGCGGCTGCATCCGGTGCAGCAGGCGATGGTGGAATATCACGGCAGCCAGTGCGGTTTCTGCACCCCGGGTTTCGTGATGTCGCTCTATGCGCTGTGGATGGAAAACCCGCAGCCGACAGAGACTGAAGTTGAAACCGCCGTGCAGGGCAACCTCTGCCGCTGCACCGGTTATGAACCGATCGTGCGGGCTGCGCTGGCGGTGAACCGGTACGGCACCCCGGCCAATGACTATCTGACCACCGAGCGCGAGAGCCTGACCGCCAAGCTGCAGGCGATCCGGCCGGAAACCCGCGTTGTGACCGGCCCCGAGGACGACCGCGCAATCCTGCCGCTGGACGCGGCGGATCTGGCGCAGGTCCTGGCAGAGAACCCCAAGGCGACCATCGTCGCGGGCGCCACCGATGTCGGCCTGTGGGTTACCAAATTCATGAAGCCGATCTCTCCGGTGGTGTTTGTTGCCCACCTGGAGGAGCTGAAGGCGGTTGAGCTGACCGATGAGGCGCTGACCATCGGTGCCGGCGTCACCTATACCGAAAGCGAAGAAGCGATCCGCGATGCTTTCCCGCATCTGAGCGCCTACTGGGACCGCATCGCCGGCTGGCAGGTGCGCAACATGGGCACCATCGGCGGCAATATCGCCAACGGCTCGCCCATTGGGGACACCCCGCCGGTGCTGATTTCGCTGGGCGCCGAGGTGACGCTGCAGAAGAAGGGCGGTTCGCGCATCCTGCCGCTGGAAGATTTCTTTATCGACTACGGCAAGCAGGACCGCGAGCCCGGTGACTTTGTTGCCTCGATCCGCATCCCGCTGCGCCGGGACGGGCAGATTGATGCCGCCTACAAGATTTCCAAGCGCCGGGATGAGGATATCTCCTCGGTTGCGGCCGGGGTCAGCGTGGAAGTGGCAGATGGTGTGATCACCGCGGCCCGCATCGCATTCGGCGGCATGGCGGCAACGCCCAAGCGCGCCGCCGGTGCCGAGGCCGCGCTGGTGGGCCAGCCCTGGGGCGAGGCCGCGTTTGACGCGGCAGCGGAAGCGGTGAAGCAGGACTTCACCCCCTTGAGCGACTGGCGCGCCTCTGCGGAGTACCGCGCGCTGACGGCCAGCAACCTGCTGCGCCGGTTCTATCTGGAACATGATGCGGGAACCGCCGGTGCCGTCCGGCTGGCCGTCGCCTGAGGAGGATTTGAGATGAAAGACCATCAGACCATCAGCGGCGCCGTGCACCATGACCGCCAGCACGACAGCGCCATCAAGCATGTGACGGGCCGCGCCGAATACACCGACGACATCGCCGAACCCTATGGCACGCTGCACGCCTACCTCGGTGTGTCCACCGTGGCGCATGCCAATATCAAGGGCATCGACCTTAGTGCCGTGCGTGCCGCCCCCGGCGTGGTGGATGTTCTGACTGCCGAAGATGTGCCCGGCGTCAACGACATCAGCCCCACCGGCAAGCATGACGAGCCTGTGTTCCCGACCGGGAAGGTCGAGTTCCACGGCCAGCCGATGTTTGCGGTGATTGCCGAAACCCGCGATGCCGCCCGCCGCGCCGCCGAGCTGGCGCAGGTGGAGTATGAGGTGCTGCCGCACGCGCTGGACCCGGTTCAGGCGCAGAAAGCGGGCTACCCAATGATCACGGACCCGCTGAAGCTGGAGCGCGGCGATGTGGAGGCGGGCCGCAAGGGAGTTGCCCACCGCATCCAGGCGCAGATGACCGTCGGCGGCCAGGACCACATGTATCTGGAAGGGCACATCGCCTTTGCCATTCCGGGCGAGGACGAGGACGTGACCGTGCATTGCTCCACCCAGCACCCGAGCGAGGCGCAGCATATGGTGGCGCATGTTCTGGGCGTTGCGAACAACGCCGTCACCGTCAACGTCCGCCGGATGGGCGGCGGCTTTGGCGGCAAGGAAAGCCAGATGAACCTGTTCTGCGCGGTGGCTGCAATTGCCGCGAAGAAACATAACCGCCCGGTCAAGATCCGCCCGGACCGCGATCAGGACATGACCGCCACCGGCAAGCGCCATGACTTCGTGATCGACTATGACGTGGCCTTTGACGACGCGGGCCGCATTCAGGCGGTCGAGGGCGGCTTTGCCGCGCGCTGCGGCTATTCCTCGGACCTGTCGGGGCCGGTCACCGACCGGGCGCTGTTCCATGCGGATAACGCCTATTTCTACCCGAACGTGCTGCTGAAAAGCCGTCCGATGAAGACCAACACCGTCTCCAACACCGCCTTCCGCGGCTTTGGCGGCCCGCAGGGTGTGGTCGCGGCGGAGCGGATGATCGAAGAGATCGCCTATGCCCTCGGCAAGGACCCGCTGGATGTGCGCAAGGCCAACTTCTACGGCGAAGAGGGCCGCGACCTGACGCCTTACCATCAGAAGGTGGAGGACAATATCCTCGACCGGCTGATCGGGGAGCTGGAGGAAAACGCCGAGTACCGCAAGCGCCGCGAGGAGATCATCGCCTTCAACAAGGAGTCGAAGATCATCAAGAAGGGCATTGCCCTGACGCCGGTGAAATTCGGCATCTCCTTCACCGCGACCTGGTACAATCAGGCGGGTTCGCTGATCCATGTCTATAATGACGGCTCGATCCACCTGAACCACGGCGGCACCGAGATGGGGCAGGGCCTCAACACCAAGGTGGCGCAAGTTGTGGCCGATGCCTTCCAGGTGGATTTCGAGCGCATCAAGATCACCAAGACCACCACCGAGAAGGTGCCGAACACCTCCGCCACCGCGGCGTCGTCCGGCTCGGACCTCAACGGCATGGCGGCGCTGGATGCGGCGGAGCAGATCATTGCGCGGCTGAAGAAATTTGCCGCTGAGAAGTGGGAAGTCGCTGAAGAAAATGTCGAGTTCCTGCCCAACCGCGTGCGGGTTGGCGGCGAGGTCATCCCCTTTGATACGCTGGTGAAAGCGGCCTATATGGCCCGGGTTCACCTGTCGGCGGCGGGTTTCTACAAGACGCCGGAAATCCACTGGGACCGCGCGGCCGGCAAGGGGCAGCCCTTCTTCTACTACGCTTATGGCGCGTCCTGCTCGGAAGTGTCAGTGGACACGCTCACCGGTGAATACCGGGTGGAGCGCACCGACATACTGCATGACGTGGGCCGCTCGCTGAACCCGGTCCTGGACAAGGGCCAGGTTGAGGGCGCCTTCATCCAGGGCATGGGCTGGCTGACCACCGAGGAACTGTGGTGGGATGACGAAGGCCGGCTGCGCACCCATGCGCCGTCGACCTACAAGATCCCGCTCGCGTCCGACCGGCCGCGCATCTTCAACACGCAGCTGGCTGAATGGTCGGTGAACAAGAAACGCACGATCAAACGGTCCAAGGCCGTGGGCGAGCCGCCGTTCATGCTGGGCATCTCGGTGTTTGAGGCGCTGTCGATGGCGGTTGCCAGCACCGCGGATTACAAGGTCTGCCCGCGTCTGGATGCGCCGGCCACGCCGGAGCGCGTGCTGCTGGCGATCGAGACCCTCAAAGGGCAGGGCTGAACCATGGCCCGCCGCCTCTCCCTCCAGGACTTTCTGGTCGGCCACAGCCGTGTGGTGCAGGTCCGGCTCACCCGTGTGCGGGGTTCTTCCCCGCGCGAAGCCGGCACCTGCATGTTTGTGGCGGCGGAAGGTCTGTGGGGAACCATTGGCGGCGGCCAGCTGGAATATATCGCCATCGACCACGCACGGCGGATGCTGGTGCAGGACGTGATCAGCGACACGCTGGACGTGCCGCTGGGGCCGGAGATCGGCCAGTGCTGCGGCGGCCGGGTGGAAATGACGCTGGCGCAGATGCGCCAGGCCGACCGCGACGATGCCCTGGCCCGGCAGCAGGCCGAGGACCAGGCGCTGCCGCATGTCTATGTGATGGGCGCGGGCCATGTGGGCCGGGCGCTGGCGGATCTCTTCCAGCATATGCCGGTGCGCTGCATCCTGATCGACCAGCGCGCCGAAGAGCTGGCCTTGTGCCAGGCGGACGTTGATATCCGCCAAAGCGCTATCCCCGAGATCGATATCGCCGCCGCACCTGCGGGCAGCGCTTTTGTCGTTCTCACCCATGATCATGCGCTCGACTTCCTGCTTGCTTCCGCTGCCTTGCAGCGCGGTGATGCGGGCTATGCCGGGCTGATCGGATCGGCCACCAAGCGGGAAAAATTCCGCCGCTGGTGCCGGGATCATTGCGACGGTCTGGCGACGGACCGTCTGATATGCCCCATCGGGGCTAGCGGCAGCCGCGACAAGCGGCCCAGCGTCATCGCGGCCTTCGTGGCTGCGGAAGTGATGGCTGAATTGACCTCTGAAACTGCCGCAACCGCCTCCCAAGGAGGCAACGACCTGCCCGGCGAGGGCAATCAACCGGATGCGGAGGGAGAGCTGGCGGAGCAATCCGGCCGGTAAGACCGCATCCTCACAGAGGAGGAGGCCGCCATGACTTCGGGGCGGAGCTACACTTACAAGCTGTTCTCACGCAATGACTTCAGTGCGTTCTGGGCGCTTTTCACGGACAACCTGATCAATCTGATCGTGCTGGCGGGGATCTGCCAGTTTGTCTTCAACATGCCGGCGGAGGTCGTCTTTGGCCGCATCCTGCCGGGGGCGGCAGTGGCCATTCTGGCGGGCATCGCGGTCTATACCTGGCTTGCCAAACGTACCGCTGAACGCGAAGGCCGCGATGTGACCGCGCTGCCCTACGGCATCTCGACGCCGGTGATGTTCGTCTATCTGTTCGGCGTCATTGGCCCGATTTACTGGGCCACCAACGACCCGATGCTGGCCTGGCAGGTGGGGATCGGCGCGGGCTTCATGGGCGGCATTGTCGCCGGGATGGGCGCCATTGTCGGCCCGTGGCTTAAGCGCGTGACCCCGCGCGCGGGCATGCTCGGCACGCTCTGCGGCATCGCGCTGGTGTTCATCGGCACCGTGCCGCTGGCCACCATCTTCGAAGAGCCCTTCATCGGCTTTGCCTCGATGATCATCATCCTCTGGGGCCTGGTCGGCCGCCACCGGCTGCCGTTCAACATCCCCGCTGGCCTTTTGGCGCTGATCGTCGGCACCGTGGTAGCGCTGGCGATGGGCAAGGCGTCGGTCTCCTTCGAGGGCGTGGGCGTCTACCTGCCGGTCCCCTACTTCGGTGACTTGATTGCCGGCATCCAGCATCTGTTTGCCAACCCGGAGCTGTTCCTGGTTCTGGTGCCGGTGCAGATTTACAACTTCATCGAAACCATGAACAACGTCGAAAGCGCCGAAGCGGCGGGCGACCATTACCCGGTGGCCCTGTGCCAGGTGACCGATGGTGCCGGCACGATGGTCGGCGCGCTGTTCGGCTCGCCCTTCCCGACCACCGCCTATATCGGCCACCCGGCCTATAAACGCATGGGCGCGCGCTCGGGTTATATCATCGGCGTCGGTCTGGTGATCCCCTTTGCCGCCTTCTTCGGCCTCCTGGCGTTCCTCAACAACCTGATCCCCGTGGCCGCGGCCGCGCCGGTGCTGGTGTTCGTGGCGCTCAGCCTGGTGACCAATACCGCGCATTCGGTGAAGACCGACCACATCGCCGCGGTGACCATCGCGATGATGCCGCATGTTTCGGCCTTCCTGATGGTGAAATGGGGCGCGCTGGCCGGCGCGCTGGGAGCCACCGGGGCCACCGCAATGCTGGCCTTGGGCGATCCCGAGCTGACCGCCGCGCTGCTGCAGCAGGGCGCGCATTTCACCGGCCACCAGGCGCTGAGCCAGGGCGCGATCCTGACCGGCCTTATCTGGGGCGCCATCGTGGCCAGCGTGATCGACGGCAACTTCCGCAACGCGGCCGGCTTTGCGCTGGCAGCGACGGGCATGTCACTGGTCGGCGTAATCCACTCCGCCAGCCTGCACATGCCGGATTTCAGCGGTGTGGCCATGGGATACCTGATCGCGGCGGCTTTCCTCTATATCTATCCGATCTTCCACAAGGCCGAAGAGCCGGAAGCACCGGAGGACGAGGCCACCCCCCGGGTGCCGCATCTGCCGGCAGGCGAATAACTACCCTGAAAGCCTGGTCAGGGGGCGGACGGCCGCCCCTTGACCGCAATCCAAGGACATCACGACAATGACATCGAAACAGAAGCTGCTGCGCGGCCGGGTGCTTTCCTTCACTGCCGAGCCGCAGGGTGCCGACGATACCGCCGCCTATGAGTTCATCGAGGACGGCGCGCTGCTGGTGGCGGACGGCCTGATCCTCGCCAAGGGCAGCTACGGCGATATCGCCGCCCGGGCGCCGGGCGCCGAATTGGTGGACCACCGCCCCAACATCCTGATGGCGGGGTTCATCGATACTCATTTGCATTTTCCGCAGGTGCAGGTGGTCGCCAGCTGGGGATCGCAGCTGCTGGACTGGCTCAACAGCTATACCTTCCCGGAAGAGACCCGCTTTGCCGATCCCGGCCACAGTGCCGAGATGGCGAGCCATTTCTTCGACCTCTTGACCAGCCACGGCACCACCACGGCGGTTGCTTATTGCTCGGTCCATAAAACCTCGGCTGAGGCCTATTTCGACGAGGCCGCGCGCCGCAACATGCGGATGATCGGCGGCAAGGTTCTGATGGACCGCAACGCGCCCGAAGGCCTCACCGACACGCCGCAAAGCGGCTATGACGACACCAAGGCGCTGATCGAAAAATACCACGGCAAGGGGCGTGGCATTTATGCGGTGACTCCCCGCTTTGCGATCACCTCCACCGCCGAACAGCTGGAGATGGCAGGCACGCTGGTGCGCGAACACCCCGATTGCTACGTGCAGACGCATCTGTCGGAAAACCACGACGAGATCGCCTTCACCGCCGAGCTGTACCCGGAGGCGCGGGATTATCTGGACGTCTACCAGTCTTACGGCCTGCTGACTGAAAAGATGCTGCTCGGCCACTCGATCCACCTGCAGCCGCGCGAGATCGATGCGCTTGCCGAAACCGGCGCCAAGCCGGTGTTCTGCCCGACCTCCAACCTGTTTCTGGGCAGCGGGCTGTTTGATGACGCGGGCCTGCGCGCACGCGGCATCACCAATGCAATTGCCACCGACATCGGGGCCGGCACCAGCTATTCCATGCTGCAGACCCTGAACGAGGGCTACAAGGTCCTGCAGCTGCAGAACCAGAAATTGCATCCCTTGCGTGCCTTCCACTGGATCACCCGCGGCAATGCGGTGGCGCTGGGGCTGGAAGACAAGATCGGCACGCTGGAAGCCGGGACCGAGGCTGATATTGTGGTGCTCGATTCCCGCGCGACCCCGGCGATGGAGCTCAGGATGCGGCGGGCAGAGACGCTGTCGGAGGAGCTCTTCGTGCTGCAGACCCTCGGCGACGACCGGTCCATCGCCCAAGTGTATGCCGCGGGCGAGGCAATGAAGCCGACCTGCTAAACCCGCATCCGGCCCGGGCTATCCCGGGCCGCACCTGTCTCACTGTCCTGCCGCTGCAGCAGGACGCTGTGCTGCCAGGTGCAGCAGGGACCTGACTGCGCGCCCGGCTGGCATCCCGATGCCTGGGGTGCGGCCAGGCCGAGCCACCGCGGCAGTCGCCGCAGGCTCCCCTTCGCCCCTATCCTGCGTGCGTTCTGGGAAGAGTAACACGCGCAACGTTTCACCATTATAGCAAGCTTGCCGGTGGCGTCCTGTTTGGTGCAGGAGGGGTCGTTTGCGGGACGGTGTGAAATCCTACGTTAGCGGCCAAGGACCCGTTTTCCGCAGTACACAGGTTTCCGCTAGGAACGGCATACCGATAGAGCGGGACGGGCTTTACGCCTGGTTCCTTGCAGAGCGCAGAAACCGATGTGTCTCTGTCTGCCATGGTGGCCTGAGCCATTCGAACCTGGGCCTTGGTCAACGCGAATTTCCTTGCGCCTTTGCGTGCACGGGCCCGCGCGGCCTGCGGCCCGGCCATGGTGCGTTCGCGGTTCAACTCACTTTCAAACCCGGCCAACGCGGCAAATATCCCGAACGACAGGCGAACAGCTGCGGTTGTTGTATCGATCTGCGCTCCCTGGCCAGTGAGCACTTTCAGGCCGACATGACCTTGTTGCTGTAACCATCCACGCCCGCAACGACGTGCCAAGGCGGGATCGTAACAATCCATATTGGGAGGCAGTCATGTCGGAGATTATCACGAAGAGCGCGGCCAGTCGCGGACACCGGAATCCCCGCCGAAATAATTACATAAGCCTGATTATCAAGCGCCGAAGTCTCCACCGGGCGGGTTCGCATCCGAAGTGCAAATGCTGCAGCAGAACAGGAGCTTGCGCGGCGGCTGACGAAAGGGACATTGCGACCCTCGCCTGAGTTTGGGGGAACGCAGGAGGATTGCCAAATAGTGTGACGCCGCGCCATCCATCAAAATATGATCGTCCGCCCGCAGCTCAAGGCCGCCACCGTAGACCGTCTCAAGGCTGGTTGGCCACCCGAGCAGATCGCCGGCAGACCGCGTTTGAAAGGGCGTCCGGTCCGCGTGAGCCACAAGACGATCTGCCGCTTCGCCCATTCCAGCGATGGCCGGGCCGGAGCTTTCTGCCGGCACCTTCCCGAACACCGCAAACCCCGCAGGCCGCGCGGGTGCAGGCGGCACCATCGCACGCAGGTCTTCGATAGCCAAAGCTTGTCACGCAGGCCAAGCGTGTCAGCCGGTAAGCCGTCGTGATGCCCAATGAAGACTGCAATGCGAATCCGATCATGGAGGCGCTGGTTGACGGGTTGGCTCCCCGGCCAGCGGATGCACGGCAGTCGAATACCTTTGACCGCGGCACCGAGTTCTCAGCTTGGCGCCGTCTCAAGGACGGGATCGGTGCGGACAGCTGGTTCTGCGATCTGCAAATATCCTGGCAGAAAGGCAGCGTGGAAAACACCCGCAACAGGCTGCGAAATTACCCGCCCCGCTCGACCGAGCCGACGGCGCTGACAAACCGATATTCGAGGTCGATGTGTCAACGCATCAATTCCATCCCGCCCAAGTGCCTCGGCTGCAGGACACCCGCCGGGATTTTCGAAAGCAAGCCCATGAAGATCCGGAACCGCTTTCTGTAAAAGAACAAATCGGAAAATGCGCTTCAGCGTGAGCTCACACTGGAAAGCAAAGTCCTGCCGGCCACGGGGGCCGGCAGGTTTGACTTGGCAGAGTTTAGCGCTGCTTTCCGCGCGGGCTCAGTTCGACGCCAGGGCGAAAGGCAGGTCTTGCGATGCGCTGCCGTACCAGCGGCGGATCAGGGTGCGTTCCTCGTCCTCCATGTGGGAGACATTCGCAGGCGGCATCGCGTGAGTGGCGCCGGCCTGGAGGTAGATCTCCTTGGCGTATTTCGCCACATCCGCCGGCGTTTCCAGGAGCACGTTCTTGGGGGCGCGGCGGATGCCGTCATAATAGGGCTCGCGCGCGTGGCACATGGCGCAGCGGCCGGGGACCACGTTCATCACCTCCTCGAAGTGCTGATTGCTGGCAAAGACCTGCTCGCTCTTGGTCAGTTCGCGCGCTTCGCTTTCCTCGTAAGTGTCCTGCTGCAGCGGTGCCTGGCTCAGGATCATGATGCCGATGAACAGGATCGCAGTCACCGGCCAGGTCCAGGTCGGGTTGCTGGTGCCTGCGTGGTTGCTGTTGAAGTAATGGCGAATGGTCACCCCCATCAGGAACACCAGCGCCGCGATCAGCCAGTTGTACTCGGTGGCAAAGGCCAGCGGGTAGTGGTTCGACAGCATCAGGAACACAACCGGCAGCGTCAGGTAGTTGTTATGGGTCGAGCGCAGCTTGGCGATCTTGCCATACTTGGCGTCGGGCGTGCGGCCTTCCTGCAGGTCCTTCACCACGATGCGCTGGTTCGGCATGATGATGAAAAAGACGTTGGCCGTCATGATGGTAGCGGTGAAGGCGCCCAGGTGCAGCATCACGGCACGGCCGGTGAAAATCTGGTTGTAGCCCCAGCCCATCGCGACCAGCAGCACGAACAGCAGCACCATCAGGAAGGTCGGCTTTTCCCCCAGCGGCGACTTGCACAGGAAGTCGTAGACCAGCCAGCCAATGCTCAGCGACGCGCCGGAAATCAGGATGCCCTGCCACAGCGCCAGGTCGGCCTTGGTCGAGTCGATCAGGTACAGCTCGCCGCCCGCCCAGTAGACGATCATCAAGAGGCCCGCCCCTGACAGCCAGGTTGCGTAGCTTTCCCATTTGAACCAGATCAGATGGTCCGGCATGTTTTCCGGCGCCACCAGGTATTTCTGGATGTGGTAGAAACCGCCGCCATGGACCTGCCACTCCTCGCCATGCGCGCCGACCGGCAGATGCGGAACCTTCCGCAAGCCGAGGTCCAGCGCGACGAAGTAGAAGGACGATCCGATCCAGGCAATGGCGGTGATGACATGAAGCCAGCGGACCGCGAAGCCCAGCCAGTCCCACATGATCACGAGCTCTTCCATTGTTCTCTCCTCATTAGCTTTGCCAGCGACGCTAGTGCATGTGTCTATTTTCGTGTATTGGGGAAAAAGTCCAAGCTGCTTCAAAATAACTAAAAGAATACCCTGATGGCCTATCTCGACAATATCCGTACATTCGTCCGGGTCTACGAACTTGGCAACATGTCAGCTGCGGCCCGCGACATGCGGATTTCGGCGGCGGTGGCGTCCTCGCGCATCTCGCAGCTGGAGGAGCATCTGAACGTGCGCCTGTTCCAGCGCACCACGCGGCTGCTCAATCCGACCGAACAGGGCAACCTGTTCTACCGCGGCGCGGTCAAGATCCTGGAGGCGGTGGACGAGGCCGAGGCCGATATCAGCAATGTAACTCAGACGCCGCGCGGCACGCTGTATGTAGCGGCGCCGCTGGGGGTTGGGCAGCGACTGATTGCGCCCGCGGTGCCAAAATTCAAGGAAGCCTACCCGCTGATCTCGATCCGGCTGCGGCTGTCGGACCGCAAGCTGGACCTGGCGGCGGAAGGTCTGGATGCGGCCTTCTTCCTTGGCGTGCCGGAGGATTCCAACCTGCGCATCCGCAAGATCGCCGATTGCCCGCGGGTTTTGTGCGCTGCGCCGGAGTACATCGCGAGCCGCGGCATGCCGGTCAGCAGCGAGGAGCTGAAAACCGGCGCCCATGACTGCCTGAATCTGCGTTACCCCGGCGCGCCCGAGTTCCAGTGGCCCCTGCGCAGCGGTGAGGGGGTGAAGCGGGTGACGGTTTCGGGGCCGTTCGAATCCGACCACGGAGACGTGCTCACCAGCTGGGCGCTGGACGGGCACGGGATTATCCTCAAGCCGGTGTTCGAGATCTCCGAGCATCTCGCCTCGGGCCGGCTGGTTCCGGTGCTGGAGCAGGAGCCGCCGGTGCCGATCCAGATGGCCTGTCTTTACGTCCACCGCCGCCACCAGGACCCGAAGGCACGGCTGTTCATGGATTTCATGGTGGATCACATCCAGGCCTCGCTGCCCGCAGACTAAAGAAGCCATGCCCGGCGGCGTTTGGCCTTGTTCCGCGCGGGCGCCGGACTGCAAAGTGCCTGCCTCAAACCTTTGAGGCAGGCACTACCGGAAAGTGTCCAGCCGGGGCGAGGTAAGTGTGCGGCTCAGCTGCCGCGGTAGGTCGAGTATCCGAAGGGCGACAGAAGCAGAGGCACATGGTAGTGGCTGTCCGCCTCGCTGATGCCGAAGCGGAGCGGCACCTCGTCCAGGAACAGGGGATCGGCCCCCGCCTGCCCCGTCGCGCGCAGGTAACCGCCCGCGTGGAACACCAGCTCGTAAGTGCCGGTGGCAAATTCGCCCGCCGGCAGGATTTGCTCGTCGGTGCGGCCGTCATCGTTGGTGGTCAGGCTGCGCAGATGGCTGCGCTCACCGCCCTCGATGCGGTAGAGATCGATCTTCAGCCCTTCGGCCGGGCAGCCGCGGGCGGTGTCCAGCACATGGGTGGTCAGAAATCCGGCCATGTCATGCCTCCTTGGTCCGATTGCCTAGGTATGAGGCTTTGCCGGGCGTACATACACAAGCAAGAGTCAAAAAGTTCTTTCAAAAATTTACTGAAAGCTGCCGTAATTGTTTTGGCCTATAAGTAACAAAACGACAGGAGATCCAACGTGACGCGCTACACCCGCGATATGCGTGGCTACGGTGCCCGGGCACCGCACCCGCAATGGCCCGGCAACGCCAAGGCCGCCGTGCAATTTGTGCTCAACTACGAAGAAGGCGGCGAGAACTGCATCCTGCATGGCGATGCCGCGTCCGAAGCCTTCCTTTCAGATATTCCGGGCGCCGCGCAATGGCCGGGCCAGCGACACTGGAACATGGAATCGATCTATGAATATGGCGCGCGGGCCGGCTTCTGGCGGCTGCACCGGCTGTTCACCGGCGCGGGCATTCCGCTGACCATCTATGGCGTCGCCACCGCGCTTGCCCGTAATCCCGAACAGGTGCAGGCGATGAAGGACGCCGAGTGGGAGATCGCCAGCCACGGCCTGAAGTGGGTCGAGCACAAGGACATGCCCGAGGAAGAGGAGCGCGCCGCCATCGCCGAAGCGGTGCGGCTTCACACCGAGGTCGTGGGCGAACGCCCGCGCGGCTGGTACACCGGCCGCTGCAGCGCCAACACCGTGCGGCTGGTCGCCGAAGAGGGCGGCTTCGACTACATCTCCGACACCTACGACGACGACCTGCCCTACTGGCTGGAAGCCGGGGAGCGCGATCAGCTGATCATCCCCTACACGCTCGAAGCCAACGACATGCGCTTTGCCACGGCGCCCGGCTACATCACCGGCGAGCAGTTCTTCCAGTACCTGAAGGACGCCTTCGACGTGCTTTATGCTGAAGGCGAAGCGGACGCGCCCAAGATGATGACCATCGGGCTGCACTGCCGCCTGATCGGCCGCCCGGGCAAGATCGCGGGGCTGAAGCGCTTCATCGAGTATATCCAGGGGTTCGAGGGCGTCTGGTGCCCGCGCCGGATCGACATCGCCGGGCATTGGGCCGAAACCCACCCGCCCCAGACGCGCGAGCGCCCCAGCCGGATGGACCGGGAGACCTTCGTGGCCAAATATGGCTCGATCTTCGAGCATTCGCCCTGGATCGCCGACCGCGCCTTTGACCTGGAGCTGGGCCCTGCCCATGACTGCGCCGCGGGTGTGCATAACGCGCTGTGCCGGATCTTCCGCACCGCTTCCGAGGAAGAGCGCCTGGGCGTGCTGACCGCGCACCCGGACCTGGCGGGTAAGCTGGCCGCGGCGGGACGCCTCACCGCCGAGAGCACCTCGGAACAGTCCAGCGCCGGCCTTAATATGCTGACCGACGAGGAGCGCGAGACTTTCCAGCGGCTCAACACCGAATATGTGGAGAAGCACGGCTTCCCCTTCATCATCGCGGTGCGCGATCACGACAAGGCGTCGATCATGGCGGCCTTCCAGCGCCGCATCGGCAATGACCGCACCACCGAGTTCGCAGAGGCCTGCCGCCAGGTGGAGCGCATCGCCCAGTTCCGCCTGCAGGACATCCTGCCATGAGCCGGCTGCTGACGGCACAGCCCCTGACCGCCGAAGGGTTTGCCCCCTTCGGCGAGGTGATCGAGGTGTCGGGCAAGCCGGACAAGATCATCAACCAGGGCATGTGCGGCCGCCACCATGACCTGGCGCGGCTGGACTTCGGCCCCGGCGGGCGCGCGGGCATCAGCCTGTTCGACGCCCAGGCCAGGCACCTGCCGCACACGCTCGACATGGTGGAACGCCACCCCGAGGGCAGCCAGGCCTTCGTGCCGGTGAGCGGCGTACCGATGCTGGTGGTGGTGGCCGAGGATGGCGAAGGCACACCAGTGAACGTCCAGGCTTTCATCAGCGCACCGCATCAGTCCATCAACCTGCACCGCGGCGTCTGGCACGGGGTGCTTTGCCCCTTGGGCGCGCCCGGCCAATATGTGGTGATCGACCGGATCGGCGAGACCCCGAACCTGCAGGAACACTGGTTCGCCGACCCTTACTCCATCATCGCGGGCTGATCCCGCGGACGGAACAAAGACACCAACCAACCCGAAGCCGCCATCCCAAGAAAAAGAAGCGGCAAGATCCCCATGACCGACAGGAGAAGACATGGCTGATACTTCCATTGGGACGCCAGAACAGCTGCGCGACCCGAATTACACCCCTCCCCTGCACAAGGCGGTGCCGCTGGGCATCCAGCATGTGCTGGCGATGTTCGTCTCGAACGTGACACCTGCCATCATCGTCGCGGGCGCGGCCGGCTTCGGCTTCGGCTCTAACTCGCCGGATTTCCCCGAACTGCTGTATCTGATCCAGATGTCGATGCTGTTTGCGGGCATCGCGACGCTGCTGCAGACCATCACCCTCGGCCCCGTCGGCTCGGCGCTTCCGATCGTGCAGGGCACCTCTTTTGCCTTCCTGCCGATCATGATCCCGCTGGTTGCGGGCAAAGGCGTTGATGGGCTGGCGGCGCTGTTCACCGGCGTCATCGTGGGCGGTATCTTCCACGGAATGCTCGGCACGGTGATTGGCAAGATCCGCTTCGCCCTGCCGCCGCTTGTCACTGGCCTTGTGGTCACCATGATCGGTCTGGCGCTGGTCAAGGTCGGCATCCAGTATGCCGCAGGCGGTGTGCCTGCGATCGGCACACCGGAATATGGCTCAGCCCTGAACTGGTCTGCAGCGCTGGTGGTGATCGTGGTCACCCTCGGGCTCAAGTTCTTCACCAAGGGCATGCTGTCGGTTTCCGCTGTGCTGCTCGGGCTGATCGTGGGCTATATCTACGCCCTGATGACCGGCATGCTGACCTTCGAGGCGGTTTCCGGCTCCTGGTCCGGGGCCGCAGCCTTTGCTCTGCCGCAGCCCTTCAAATACGGTTTCGAGTTTTCCGCCGCCGCCATCATCGGCTTCTGCCTGATGAGCTTTGTCTCGGCGGTGGAAACCGTGGGCGATGTCTCCGGCGTGACCAAGGGCGGCGCGGGCCGTGAGGCGACCGAGGAGGAGATTGCAGGCGCGACCTTTGCCGATGGTACCGGCACTGCCCTTGCGGGATTCTTCGGCGCCTTCCCCAACACTTCCTTCAGCCAGAACGTCGGCCTGATTGCGATGACCGGGGTGATGAGCCGCCACGTGGTGACTTGCGGGGCGATCTTCCTGATTGTCTGCGGGCTGGTGCCCAAGGTGGGTGCGGTGATCCGCACGGTTCCGATCGAGGTGCTGGGCGGCGGTGTGATCGTCATGTTCGGCATGGTGGTTGCGGCTGGCGTGTCGATGCTGTCGGACGTGGACTGGAACCGGCGCAACATGGTGATCTTCGCGATTGCGCTGTCGATCGGCCTCGGCTTGCAGCTGGAGCCGGGCGCGCTGCAGCATATGCCGGATACCGCGCGCATCCTGCTGACCAGCGGCCTCTTGCCCGCGGCGCTGATCGCCATCGTGCTGAACCTCGCCCTGCCCGAGGAACTGGCCGATGAATCAACCGAAGAGGTCTCCGGCGGGTTGAGCGGTCACGGCCGCGGCTCGCTGCCGAAGGAACACCACGGCTGAGCAAGGGAACCTCCGGAAAAAGAAAAAGCCGGCCCTCGGGGCGGCTTTTGCCGTGGTAGCTCAGACCAGGATTCCGTGAAGCACCAGAAGCCCCGGCAACCAGCCGGTGAACAGGCCGCAGAGCAGTGTGGCGGCAGCGGTCATGCGGGGGCGCCCGGTCTTCAGGGCAAGCTCGAGGAAATAAAGAAACCACAGACCCGCCCAGGCCGCCCAGCAGAAGGCGAGCCAGTAATCCAGCGGCGCTTCGGCCCCTGCCAGCCCGCGCCAGGCCATCGGCGCCGCCGTCAGCGCAACAAAGCCGCTGAACCACCCCAGCCCCTCGCCTCCGGCGCCAGTCAGGCGGTTGTAGCCGACCCACAGGTAGGTGGTGCCGAAGAGCAGCGTCATGGCGCTTCCCAACATGTCTGCCGCAGCAACGGCGCTTGCTGCATCGCGCAGCGCAATGACAAAGAACACCAGCGCCGCGACCGCGTTTATCAGAATAATCTCCCGGTCCTGTATCCGGCCCAGGAGCCAGACCCCGTTCAGACACAACACGACTCCCACCACGAGGAGGCTCAAGCCAAGAAACATCGGCGTTTTCCATTTTCAGAAGGATTGCAGAAGATAAGGAGAGGCGGGCCGAAGCCCCCTCTCCAAATCAGGCCGCTTAAGGCGGCAGTATTGGCCCGGCGCGGGCCGCCGGGTTCAGCCGTAGCTCGACACCGCGGACCCCGCCAGCGCTGCGGTATTCAGCAGACCCCGCACGGTGACCGAGGGCGTCACGATATGCACCCGGTTGCCCATGCCCATCAGGACCGGGCCAACCTCCAGTCCGCCGCCGATGGACTTCAGCAGGTGGCGCGCGGTGCCGGCGGCCTCGGCATTGGCATAAACCAGCACGTTGGCCTTGCCGGTAAGCCGCCCTTCCGGGAACAGACGTTCGCGCAGCTCCGGGTCGAGCGCAGCATCGGTGTGCATCTCGCCCTCGTATTCGAAATCGAGAGGCATACCGTCGAGGATCTCCAGCGCGCCGCGCATCACCCGGCCCGAGACGCTGTCGAGGTTGCCGAACTGCGAGCCGCCGCACAGCGCGATCTTCGGCTCGACCCCAAAGCGGCGCACATGGCGGGCAGCACCGATCACCACCTCGGCCAGCTGTCCAGCGGTGGGTTCCACATGCACATGGGTGTCGGCGACAAACAGCGGCCCCTGATCGAGGATCTGCAAAGACAGGGCGCCGATGGGATGCAGCTCACCGGTAGAGAGAACCTGCGCGGCATAGTTCAGATGCCAGCGGTATTCGCCGAAGGTGCCGCAGATCATGCTGTCAGCCTCGCCGCGCTGCACCATCACGGCGGCGATGGCGGTACTGTTGGTGCGCAGGATCGCGCGGGCCAGATCGGGCGTCACGCCTTTGCGGCGCATAATCCGGTGGTAGCTCTCCCAGTAGTCGCGGTAGCGCGGATCGTTTTCCGGGTTCACCAGCTCGAACTCGGCGCCGGGCCGAATGCTGAGGCCCTCGCGCTCCAGCCGCGCCTCCACCACTTCGGGGCGGCCGATCAGCACCGGACGGTCGCTGCCCTCCTCCACCATGGCCTGGGCCGCGCGCAGCACGCGCTCGTCCTCGCCGTCGGCAAAGACGATGCGGCGCGCGGCACTGCGCGAAGCATCGAACACCCGCCGCATGATAGCATAGGAGCGGAAGGCCTCGCCCTGCAGCCGGTTGCGGTATTCCTCTAAATCCAGCTTGCGCGTCGCGGAGCCGGACTCGATGGCGGCGCGGGCCACGGCGGTGGCGATGGTGGGCAGCAGGCGCGGGTCAAAGGGCTTGGGGATCAGGTAGTCCGGCCCAAAAGCCAGCCGCTCGCCGCGGTAAGCCTCGCCCACTTCGGCCGAGGTCGTGGCGCGGGCAAGCCCCGCGATGGCTTCGACACACGCCAGCTTCATCGCGTCGTTGATCTCGGTTGCGCCCGCATCCAGCGCGCCGCGGAAGATGAACGGGAAGCAGAGGACGTTGTTCACCTGGTTCGGATAATCGCTGCGCCCGGTGGCGATCAGCGCGCCGGGTGCCGCGGCGCGGGCTTCCTCCGGCATGATCTCGGGCGTGGGGTTGGCGAGCGCAAAGATGATCGGATCCTTTGCCATCCTTTCCACCATCGCCTTGGTCAGCAATCCGGGGCCGGAGACGCCGAGGAAGACATCGGCCCCCGCCAGGGCCTCCTCGGTGGTGCGCAGATCCGTCTCACGCGCGAACTCCTGCTTTTGCGGGTTCAGATCGCTGCGCCCGGAATGCACCACGCCCTTGCTGTCGAGCATGGTGATATGGTGTTTCGGCACCCCCATTACCATCAGCATCTTGAGGCAGGCAATTCCGGCGGCCCCGGCGCCAAGGGCCACGACCCTGATGTCCTCGACCTTCTTTTCAGCCACGATCAGGGCATTCTTCAGGGCCGCGGCGGCGACAATTGCGGTGCCGTGCTGGTCATCATGGAAAACCGGAATGTTCATCCGCTCGCGGCACAGACGTTCCACCTCGAAACAGTCGGGCGCCTTGATGTCTTCCAGGTTGACAGCGCCGAAGGTCGGCTCCAGCCGGGCGACGAGATCGGCGAGCTTTTCCGGGTCGGTCTCGTTCACTTCGATGTCGAAACAATCGATGCCCGCGAATTTCTTGAACAGGACCGCCTTTCCCTCCATCACCGGCTTGGACGCCTGCGCACCGATATTGCCCAGCCCCAGCACCGCGGTGCCGTTGGAGATTACCGCGACCAGGTTGCCCTTGGCGGTATAACGCGCAGCGTCGGCCGGGTTGCCGACGATTTCCATGCAGGCATCGGCAACGCCGGGGGAATAGGCGTTCGACAGATCGCGCCCTGTCGCCATCGGCTTGGTCGCGCGGATTTCAAGTTTCCCGGGCCTGGGGAAGGCGTGATAGTCCAGCGCCTCCTGGCGCTTGCTGGCAGATTTGTCGTCCAGAGCCATATGCTGTTTCTCCTCCTTGGCAGCAAAAAGGCCCCGCGCAGCAGTGCGCAAGGCCTCGCCCGGCGCCGCGAGGGCGCCGGGATTTGATCAGTGCAGAGTGATCCGCAGGCCTTGCGGGCTCAGAAATCCACGTCGATGGCGACGCCCGCCTCGATGGCGCGCTCAACCACGGCGCCTGCCACGGCAAGGTCCTGCAATCCAACGCCGGTGCCGTCGAACAGGGTGATCTCATCCGCGCCGGTGCGGCCCGGGTGGTCGCCGTTGATCACCGCGCCGATCTCGTTGATCTGGCTGTTCTGGATCAGCCCCTGCGCAATCGCGTGCTGGCATTCGCCGATGCTGACCGATTGCGCGATCTCGTCAGTGAAGACGGTGGCGCGCGCGACCAGCGCCGCGTCGACCTCCTGTTTGCCCTTGGTGTCGGTGCCCATGCAGGCGATGTGGGTCGGCCCGTTCACATGCGCATCCAGCAGGATCGGATCGAAGCTGGAGGTGATCGAGACGATCACATCGGCCTCGGCCCCCAAACGATCCAGCTCGACCTGCTCGAACGGCAGCCCGGCCTCCTTGGCCACATCTTCAAGGCGGGAGAGCATTTCGGGGTGCAGGTTCCAGCCGATGACCTTCTCGAAGTTGCGCTGCTCCAAAGCGGCGCGCAGCTGGAACGCCGACTGGTGGCCCGCGCCGATCATGCCGATCACCTTGGCACTCTTGGGCGCCAGATGCGCAATCGACACGGCCGAGGCCGCCGCGGTGCGCAGCGCGGTCAAGAGGTTGCCGCCCACCACCGCGCGGCATTTGCCGGTGTCCGCGTCGAACAGGAACACGGTGGACTGGTGGTTGGTCAGCCCCTTGGCCTCGTTCCCCGGCCAGTAGCCGCCGGATTTCAGCCCGAGGTTCAGCGCGTCGCGGTCAAAGCCGGATTTGAAGCCGTAGAGCGCATCGGCATGGCCAATCGCCTCGCGGATCACCGGGAAGTTGTAGGCCGAGCGCTTGGACATGGAGGCAAAGACCTGCTCGACCGCGTCGAATGCGTCCTTGCGGCTGACCAGATCCGCGATGGCCTTTTCGGGCACAATATACATTGTTGCTTCTCCTCAAGAAAAAAGCCGGCGGAGGGCGGCACGCGCACCTCCGCCAGTTCGGGGATCGTCCTCAGTAAGCCTTGCCGCGGGCCGAGACCGGCCAAACGGTTTCAACCTTGCCGCCGCGCACGCCGACGTACCAGTCGTGCACATTGGCGGTGGGGTCGCAGTGGCCCGGCACCAGCTTCAGCTTCTCGCCAACCTTCAGCACGCCTTCGGGGTCGGCGATCACGCCATGCTCGTCCGAGCACTTGACGTATTCCACATCGTCGCGGCCAAAGATGAAGGGCAGGCCGCTGTCCACGGACTGCGCCTTCAGCCCGGCATCGCAGATCGCCTTGTCGGATTTGGCGTGGCTCATCACCTGGGTGAGTATGAAGAAGGCGTTCTCCCACTCGCCCTGGTCGATACGGTTGCCGTCCTTGTCGAGGATACGGCCATAGTCGGCATCCATGAAGGCGTAGGAGCCGCACTGCAGCTCGTTGTAAACGCCCGAGTTCGACTCGAAGTAGTAGGAGCCGGTGCCGCCGCCAGAGACCAGCTCGCACTCGATGCCTTCAGCCTTCAGCCCCTCGACGGCGTCTTTCACCTGGGCGATGGCGACGTCCAGTTTGGCCTTGCGGTCCTCGTAGCTGTCCATGTGCTGCATCGCGCCCTGGTAGGCCTGGATGCCGCTGAACTTGAGGTTCTCGGCCGCCTGCACCGCTTTGGCTATCTCCACAACGGCCTCGGTGGTGGTCACACCGCAACGGCCTGCGCCGCAGTCGATTTCAACAAAGACTTCCAGCTCGGTGCCGTGCTTCTGCGCCGCCGCCGACAGATCGCTGACGTTGCCGATGTCATCGACGCAGACGATGGTGCGCGCGCCGAGCTTGGGCAGCTGCGCCAGCCGGTCGATCTTCAAGGGATCGCGCACCTGGTTCGACACCAGAATGTCCTTGATGCCGCCGCGGGCAAAGACCTCGGCTTCCGAGACCTTCTGGCAGCAGACGCCCACTGCGCCGCCCAGTTCCTCCTGCAGCTTGGCCACATCCACCGATTTGTGCATCTTGCCGTGCACCCGGTGGCGCATGCCGTGCGCCTTGGCGTAATCGCCCATCTTCTTGATATTGCGCTCCAGCGCGTCCAGATCCAGCACCAGACAGGGGGTCTGGATGTCGGCCTCGTCCATGCCGGGCACCGCCGGGACGTCATAGCCCACGGTGAGTTCGTCGAAATTGGTCTGTGCGTTCATGGTCATGTTCCCCAAAGTCAGCTGTTCATCCAGGGCAGCTTGTCGAGATCGACATTGCCGCCGGTAATGATCACGCCCACGCGTTTCCCCGCGAAGGCTTCCTTGTTTTTCAGAATTATGGCCAGCGGCACCGCGGACGATGGCTCCATCACCACCCGCAGGTGCTTCCAGATCAGCTTCATCGCGTCGATGATTTCGGCGTCCGATGCGGTGTAGATTTCGCTCACGTGGTTAGAGACGAAATGCCAGGTTAGATCCTTCAGCGGCACCAAGAGACCGTCGGCGATGGTCTTGGGCGCGTCATCGGCGATAATGTGCCCTGCCTTGAAGCTGCGGTAGGCATCATCGGCCTGTTCGGGTTCGGCCGCGATCACCTGGGTTTCCGGCGCCAGGGTCGCCAGGGTCAGGCAGGTGCCCGAGATCATGCCGCCGCCGCCGATGGGGGCCACTACCATGTCCAGCCCGCCGGTCTGCTCCACCAGTTCCTTGGCGCAGGTCCCCTGCCCCGCGATCACGCGGGGGTCGTTGTAGGGGTGCACAAAATCGCCGCCGGTTTCTGCCTGCACCTCGGCAAAGGTTTCTTCGCGCGATGAGGTCGAGGGCTCGCATTCGGTGATTTTGCCGCCATAACGGCGCACTGTGTCTTTCTTCGCTTGCGGCGCGGTGCGCGGCATCACCACGTTGCACGGGATACCCCGCAGCATCGCCGCATAAGACAGGCAGGATGCATGGTTGCCCGAAGAATGTGTCGCCACGCCCTTCTTTGCCTGTTCCTCATCCAGCCCGAACACCGCGTTGGTGGCGCCGCGCACCTTGAAGGCGCCCGGCTCCTGGAAGTTTTCGCATTTGAAGAACAGCTGACAGCCCGCCAGCTCGTTGAGGTAGTCCGAGGTGCGGACCGGGGTTTTGCGGATATGCGGTTTGATCCGCTCATGCGCGGCCAGCATGTCCTCGTAAGTTGGGATCTGCATAGCGGTATCCTTCATCACGCAGCGGCCTTGGCGCTGGCGCCATGGCTGCCCCGGTAATAGTCCTGCGCCGCGGCCACACCCGAGCCCAGTTTGATATCAAGGCCAAGGTCGGCCATCACCATCTCGGCGGTGGCAATGCCCGACAGGGTCATCACGTCGGTGAGGCTGCCAAGGTGGCCGATGCGGAACACCTTGCCCGCGACCTCCCCCAGACCGGTGCCGAAGGCGACGCCGTATTTCTCGGCCGCCAGGCTCACCACCTTGTTGGCGTCAAAACCGTCCGGCGTGCGGATGGCGCTGACGCTGTCGGAGTAGACATCCGGGCTGTCTGCGCACAGCTCCAGCCCCCAGGCCTTGACCGCGGCGCGCACGCCTTCGGCAATCCGGTGGTGGCGGGCAAAGACGTTCTCAAGGCCCTCCTCCAGCAGCATATCACAGCTGAGCTTCAGACCGTTCAGCAATCCAACCGCCGGCGTGTAGGGGTAGGCGCTGTTCTCGTAGGATTTTCCCATGTCGCGGATATCGAAGAAGGTGCGCGGCAGGGTGGCGCCGGCCACTGCCTGCTTCGACTTGGGCGAAAACGCGGTGATGGCGAGGCCCGGCGGCAGCATGAAGCCCTTCTGCGAGCCGGCCACGGCGATATCGACGCCCCATTCGTCCATCCGGAAATCCATCGAGGCAATCGAGGAGACGCCATCGACAAACAACAGCGCCGGGTGGCCGGCCGCATCCAGCGCGCGGCGCACGGCGGCAATGTCGGATTTCACGCCCGTCGCAGTCTCGTTATGGGTGGCGAGCACAACCTTGATTTCATGGGACTTGTCGGCGGTGAGGATTTCCTCGTAGCGGTCCGCCGGGATGCCGGCACCCCAGGCGGCTTCGACCACCTGCACGTCCAGACCATGGCGCTGGCACATGTCGATCCAGCGGTGGCTGAACATGCCGTTGCGCGCCGCCAGCACCTTGTCGCCGGCGCAAAGCGTATTGGTGATTGCAGTCTCCCAACCGCCGGTGCCGGTGGACGGGAAGACGAAGATTTCTGCCTGTTCACTCTTCAGCACTTTCTTCACGCCGGCCAAGGCCGGGTGCAGGATCTGGCCGAAAAGCGGCGAGCGGTGGTCCAGCGTCGGCATGTCCACTGCCTTGCGAAGCACTTCGGGCATATTGGTCGGGCCGGGGATGAAAACCGGATTCTGAAAGCTCATAGCGCACCCTCCTGTGGCTGTTTCCTTCACTCTATATCTAGGCCACGCGCAGGGAAATTTTTTTGAAAAAATCTTTCATAACTGCAGAAAACCACCAATTCTCTTTATTATACAACATATTGTCTTTTTTCACTGTACAGAAGTGATTTTCATCAATATCCATAAGCAGCTTATCGTTTTCTTCGTGGAGGCCTGAAAATGCCGCAGCCGCCCCGCCGCAAGGGCCGCCCGAAAAGTTTCGATTCCACCAGCCGCCCGGCTACCATCCAGGCGCTCGACCGGGCGCTGGACGTGCTGGACGCGCTGGCCGGGGCCAGCGGCATGACCCTCACCCAGATCTCGGAGCAGCTCGGCCAGTCCCCGGCCACGATGTACAGGGTGCTGGCGACGCTGGAGGCGCGCCAGATCGTCGAGATGGAGCCGCAGACCCAGACCTGGCACATCGGCGCCATGGCGTTCCGGCTCGGTTCCGCCTTCCTGCGCCGCTCCAGCGTGATCGAACGGGCGCGGCCGGTGATGCGGGAGTTGATGGAGGCCACGGGCGAGACCTCGAACCTCGGCATCGAAAGCGGCGGCGACGTGATGTTCGTGAGCCAGGTTGAGACGCATGAATCGATCCGCGCCTTCTTTCCGCCCGGCACCACTTCCCCGATGCATGCTTCGGGCATCGGCAAGGCGCTGCTCAGCTGTTTTGCGGAAGACCAGCTTACCCGCTTCCTGCGCGGCCGCCAGTTGCAGCAATTCACCACCAAGACGCTCACCGCGCCCGAGGCGCTGCGCGCGGATCTGGCGCAGATCCGCAGCCGCGGATGGTCCTTCGATGACGAGGAGAAAGCACCCGGAATGCGCTGCGTCGCGGCGCCGGTCTACGGGATGCAGGGCGAGGTGCTGGCGGGCATCTCCGTCTCCGGCCCGGCGGCACGGATGCCCGATGCCCGCATCAGCGAAATCGGCGCCCTGGTGAAGGGCGCCGCTGAGAAACTGTCGTTCGGTCTTGGTGCCCCGCTGGCCGATCCCGGCCCGCCCGGCTGACGTGCCGGGCTCTGCCAGCCAGTAGCCTCAGCGCTGCGGGGTCAGCGGCATGTGCCGGTTCACGTCCTTGTAAAGCAGGTAGCGGAACTTGCCCGGACCGCCCGCGTAACACGCCTGCGGGCAGAAGGCGCGCAGCCACATGTAGTCGCCCGCCTCGACCTCGACCCAGTCCTGGTTGAGCCGGTAGACCGCCTTGCCCTCCAGCACGTAGAGCCCGTGTTCCATCACATGGGTTTCGGCAAAGGGGATCACCGCGCCCGGCTCGAAGGTGACGATGGTCACATGCATGTCATGGCGCAGGTCGTTCGGATCGACAAAGCGGGTGGTCGCCCATTTGCCTTCGGTGCCCGGCATCGGCGTCGGGTCGACGCGGTTCTCGTTGGTGACGAAGGCCTCCGGAAGCTCCAGCCCGGCCACTGCCTGATAGGCCTTGCGAACCCAGTGGAACCGGACCGGCGCGGTACCGTTGTTGTGCAGCGCCCATTCCACGTTCGGCGGCAGGTAGGCGTAGCCGCCCTCCTCCATCTCATGCGCGGTGCCGTCGATGATCAGCGTCATGCTGCCGCTCACCACGAACAGCACCGCCTCGGTGCCCGGCTCGGTTTCGGGGCGGTTGCTGCCCCCGCCCGGCTGCACCTCGGCAATATACTGCGAGAAGGTCTCGGCAAAGCCCGACAGCGGCCGCGACAGCACCCAGAAGCGGGACTTGTCCCAGAACGGCAGGAGGCTCGCGACGATATCGCTCATCGTGCCCTTGGGGATCACCGCGTAGGCCTCGGTGAACATGGCGCGGTCGGTCAGCAGCTGCGTTTGCGGCGGCAGGCCGCCTTCCGGAGCGTAGTAGGATCGTTTGGTCATGGCGCAGCCTTGTCTGAATAACATGCTGCCCTCATTGATACCCGGCTTCCGCGCACAACCAACTTATTTCCGTATCAATATTACCTGAAGGATTGTTTTGGTTTTTTTGATATACACTGCCGGCCTCAGCCCTGCCCGCCAATGTCCTCCGGCGCAATGGAGACGGATTTCACAATTGCATGGCACTCCACTCCGGGCGCCAGCCCCAGCGCCCCGGCCGAGCGCCGGGTGACCCGGGCCAGCACCCGGCCCGCAGGTGTCTGCAGCGCTACCATTGTGCCGGGACCCGCGCCGGTGCGGATGTGCTCCACCGTGCCGGGCAGGATATTGAGCGCCGACAGGCCCTCGGGGCGCTGGCGCGACAGGATCACCTCATGCGCGGCAATGCGGACCCGCACCCTGCTGCCCGGCGCTTTGGAGATCTGCGGCAGGAACAGCGCCAGGCCGCCCGCGTCCAGCTCCGTCAGCCCGTCGGCGTGGTGGCGCAGGACCCGCGCCTGCAGCAGGGCCCCTGCCCCGCGCACGCCTGTCGGCAGCACCGTGGAATCCCCCAGCACCTCCGCCGCCGTGCCCTGCCGCTGCACCTTGCCGTCCTGCAGCACCACCACCGTGGTCGCCAGCCGCGCCACTTCCGCGGCGGAGTGGCTGACATAGAGGATGGGAATGCCGCCTTCGTCCCTGAGCCGTTCGAAATAGGGCAGGATCTCCGCCTTGCGGGCCTCGTCCAGCGCCGAGAGCGGCTCATCCGCAAGGATCAGCTGCGGCGCCGACAGCAGCGCGCGGCCAAGCGCCACCCGCTGCCTCTCCCCGCCCGACAACAGTCCCGGTCGGCGGAGCAGAAAATCGCCGATCCCCAGCAGCTCCGTCACCTTTTCCAGACTTTCGCGGCGGGCAGCGCGGGGGGCAAACCACTGGCCGTAAAGCAGGTTCTGCCGCACCGTCAGATGCGGGAACAGCCGCGCCTCCTGGAAGACATAGCCGATCCGGCGCCGGTGCGGCGGCAGCCAGTGTCCGGTTTCCGTGTCAAACAGCGCCTGTCCATCGAGCGCCACCCGCCCAGCATCGGGGCGCATCAGCCCCGCCACCGCGTTGATCACCGTGGTCTTGCCTGCGCCCGAGCGGCCAAACAGCACCGTGACGCCCGGCGGCGCCTCGAACCGGACATCAAGCCCGAAGCCAGGCAACGCGTGGTGCAGCTCCACCGAGAGCATCAGCGCCCCCCCGCCCGCGCCGCCACCCTGCGGGCCAGCCACTCCGACAACACCAGCGCCGTCAGCGCCACCGCAACCGACACCAGCGTCAGGCGGAGTGCCGAAGCCTCGCCGCCCGGCACCTGCAAGAAGGTATAGATCGCCGAGGGCAGTGTCTGCGTCTGCCCTGGGATGCTGGAGACAAAGGTGATGGTGGCGCCAAACTCTCCCATCGCCTTGGCAAAGCCCAGGACCGTGCCCGCGATCACCCCCGGCAGGATCAGCGGCAGCGTCACGGTGGCAAAGACCAGCCCCCGCGGCGCGCCAAGCGTGGCGGCGGCTTGTTCGAGCTTGGGGTCGACAGCCTCGATCGACAGGCGCATCGCGCGCACCATCAGCGGAAACGCCATGATCGCCGCGGCCAGCGCCGCGCCAGTCCAGCGGAAGGCCAGCACGATACCGAATTCCTGCAAAAAGCTGCCCAGCGGCCCCTGGGTCCCAAACAGCAGCAACAGCAGATAGCCGGTCACCACCGGCGGCAGGATCAGAGGCAGATGCACCAGGCTGTTCAGCAGCTGCCTGCCCGGAAACTGCCAGCGTGCGAGGGCGTATGCGGTGCTCAGCGCCAGAGGCAGCGCCGTCAGCGTGGCCCAAAAGGAGACCCGCAGCGACAACGCCACCGCCTGCCACTCCTGAGGTCCAAGCCATGCAGCGAACCCGGTCACTTCGCCAGCACTCCGAAACCGTGGTCTTCGAAGATGCGCCGCGCCTGCGGACCGCGCAGAAAGGTCAGGAAATCTGCCACGACGTCTGTATACCGGCCGGTCACCGGGGCGGCGGGATAGAGGATTGGCGGGTGGCTTTCCGGCGGGAAGCTGTAAACCACGGTCACCGCGTCACTCGCCGCCGCGTCTGTGGCGTAAACGATACCGAAGGGGGCCTCACCCGAGGCGACCAGCGCCAGGGCCGCGCGCACGTTGGCGGCCTGCGCGGTTTTTGGGGCGACCGCATCCCATTGGTCCAGCGATTCAAGTGCCGCCTTGCCATAGATGCCGGCCGGCACGGCATTCGCCAGCGCCATGGCCAGGCGGCCGTCCTGCAGCAAGCCGGTCAGCCCCGGCCCCTGTGCCAGATCAACACGCGGCGCGTCCCTGCCATGGGCGATCAGCACCAGGCGGTTGGTCAGAAGGTCATGCCGCGCCGCGGTCTCGATCAGCCCCTTGGCCTGCAGATGGTCCATCCAGCCCGGGTTGGCGGAGAGGAACACATCAGCCGGCGCACCCAGCCCGATCTGGCGCGCCAGCATCGGCGAGCCGCCGTATGACAGGATAACTTCAGTACCCGTCGTCGCTTCGAACTCTGCGGCAGCGGCATCCAGCGCGGTTTTCAAACTGGCCGCGGCGAATACGGTGACTTCCCCCGCCAGTGCCAATCCGGGAGCGCACAGCAAGAAGAGCCCCAGCGCCAGGCGGGCAAAGCCGCGGCGTCTGGAGCCGCGGCTGATATGGCCCCGGCGGGCCGGGAAAGGCAGCAGGCGCATCGGACCCCGGTCACTTGGTGTGTCCCAAGGAAGTACCGCCGCGCGCGGGCCCGGGCAAACAGATATTTGCTCCCTCGGCCACGGATTGAGAAATGCGATGTGTGCCGGGCGCGCCGCCGCCCGGGCGCAAAAAGCGGATCAGAACAGCGTAACCGCACCTGCCCCTGCGGCCGCGGCAGGCGCCGGTGCCGGACGGGCCGCCGCGCGCTCCTGTTCGCCCAGCCGCCGGTCATCCTTGACCTGGGTCTGCTGTGCACTGCCGGAAACCGCATGGAACCGCACCCGGCGCGCCGAAGTGCCGCCGACGCTCGAGGACACGCAAGGAATGCCCTCGTCGCGCAAGAACCGCTGCACGAATTCCGCATTCGAGGCCCCGATGTCCGAAAGGTTGACCGACATCTTGGCGCCACCGAAAACCTTGGCCTTCAGATTCGCGCGGTTGGCACCTTTCTTCATGATGCCGTTGATCAGCAGTTCCATCGCGTGGATGCCATAGCGCGCGTTGGCGGCCCCTCCCTGACGGGCATTGGCGAGCAGGAAATGGTTCATCCCGCCTACCCCGCTCTCGGCATCGAAAATACAGGCTGCGATACAGGAGCCAAGCACCGTGGAGAATACCGTCCGCTGGTCGGTTGTCACGCGGTATTCCCCTTGCAGCACCGTAACAGTCGTGGAGTTTGTGAAAACAGAAGTCAAAACGGTGATCCTTCCTGCGGTAGATTCAGGCCTTGCAAGCCTGAAGAAGTGTTCCTGCCATCCGCGCCAGCGGCACCTGTTTCTGCGCTGCGCCCATGTCCCAGGCCACCCGCGGCATGCCGTAGACAACCGAGGTCTTTTCGTCCTGGGCAAAGGTCGTTGCCCCTGCCTTGCGCAGCTCCAGAAGACCACGGGCGCCGTCCTGTCCCATGCCGGTGAGAATGGTGGCGACGATGTCCCTTCCATATGGCACGGCAGAAGTGAACAGAGCGTCAACAGAGGGCGTATGGCCGGATATTGCCGGGCCTTCTTTCATCCTTAGGCTGAGCGGCTTGCGCCCGGAAAGCCCAAGGTGACGGCGCTGGCCCGCTGCAACATAGACATGGCCCGGCTCCAGCTTCACCCCGTCCTCGGCAGTGCGCACTTTGGCCGGGCAGATCCGGTCCAGGAGCGACACCAGCCCCTGGCCGAATTTCCGCCCGGTATGCTGCACGATCAGTGTCGGCGGACAATCGAAGGGAAAACCGACAAGGACGCTGCGCAGGGCCTCGACACCGCCGGTGGAGGAGCCGATCAGGATCACTTTCTTGAAGGTCTTGGCCGCCGCTCCGCTGCGCGCCGCCGGGCTGCCGGCAGGGCTATGGCCGCGCCGCGGTGCCTTGACCATCATGTCGAAGTACTGCGCAAATTCCCGCGGATGTGCCGACTTTGTAAGCTCGAAAATACCGGCCCCCCTGTCCAGCAGGGGCGAGGACTTCCGCGCAGGCGTTGCTGCAGGATCATCCATCACCGACACCCAGCGGGTATCTATAGCGGAGAATAGCGCCATCATCATCTCGAATTCGGGCAGCTTGGTGAAGCCGTCCTCGACAAAGGCAAATGCCGGCTGGCCCGCCTCGGCCTGGTTGTAAGCCATCATCAGGTTGTTGGCCAAAAAGACCTTCATGCCGGGATAAGCGGCTTCCATGTGGGTCTGCAGCGACCGGGCAAAGGTCCGGTCGGTGGTAATGATCAATAGGCTGAGAGAAGACAATGGGTTCCCCAATTATCGCTGTGCGCGGCACGTGACGCCCGCGCAGGTTGCCAGAGTCTGGAAGGCGCCACCCCGCGGCGGCGCCTTCCGGATTTTCTTGTCAAAAGTCCTGCCAAAGTTCGCGGGCGGCATTGCCCCGGGCCGCAGAGGCGGCGGCGGGAGCAGGACTTGCCTCGACCTCCCAGCTGTCCCCGCCGTGGGCGGTGGGGACAGAGGGAGCGGGACTCGCCTGCGCCTTCGGTTTGGGCGCCGGCGCTAAGGCCCCTGCCGTGCCGCCGCCGATCCGGAAATGCGCCACCAGCTCGGCCAGCTTGCTGGCATCGCTGTTCAGCAAGTGGCCGGCCGCAGTCGACTGTTCCACCATGGCCGCGTTCTGCTGGGTCACCTGGTCCAGCTGGGACATGCCGGTGTTGATCTCTCCCAAACCGGTGGACTGCTCGGCAGCGCCTTCGGCGATGCCTGACACCAGCTGCGAGATATGGCTGACTTGGGCGACGATGCTTTGCAGCGCCTCGCCGGTCTTGCCGACAAGATCGACGCCGCGCTCCACCTGTTTCGAGCTGTCGCCGATCAGCGTCTTGATCTCCATTGCCGCATCGGAGGATCGCTGCGCCAGCGCACGCACCTCGCTTGCGACGACGGCGAAGCCCTTGCCCGCCTCGCCCGCGCGCGCGGCCTCGACCCCTGCGTTCAGGGCAAGCAGGTTGGTCTGGAAGGCGATGTCGTCGATCACGCTGATGATCTGCGAGATATGTTTCGACGATTGCTCGATCTCCGTCATCGCCGCGACCGCATTCTGCACAATCTCGCCGCTGGTCTCCGCCTCGGCCTTGGCCTCCCCCATGGTCGCTTCAACCGAACGAGCACCCTCGGCGGCGGATTTGACGCTGGCCGTCAGCTCGTCCAGCGCAGCGGCGGTTTCTTCCAGGGTGGCCGCCTGGCTTTCGGTGCGGTTCGACAGGTCGTCCGAGGCTTGGCTGATCTCGGCGGCGCCGTTGCGGATGCTGCCAGCTGCCTCGACCACCTGCACCACGGTGCCGTTCAGGGTTTCCACTGTGCGGTTGAAATCATGGCGCAGCTGCTCGTGATCGTCGGAGAAACGCGCCCGGATCGGTTCCGAAAAATCGCCTGCGGCCAGCCGGACCAGACCGGCAGAGAGGCTCTCCACTACCATCTGCTGCTCCCGCTGCTGCTCCGCGCGCGCTTCCTCGGCCTCGCGGGCCTGGCGCAGGTCGGCCTGCATGCTGACCAGCGTCTTGCCGATCTTGCCGATCTCATCCGGGCGGCTGGCTGCAGCGACTTCGGTTTCCAGATTGCCGGAGGAGACCGCTTCCATATCCGTGCAGATACGGTCGATCGGCCGGGTGACCGAGCGGGCGAACAGCCAACCCAGGAGCGACATCGCGGCAGCGCAGAAAACAGAGACTGCAAGCAGCAGGTTACGGTCCTTCGCCACCGGCGCCATCAACTCGTCCCAGTCCTGTTCGGCAATGATGGCCCACTCGGCAAATGCGGTCTTGAGCGGTGCCGAGAAGGCCAGAACGGTCTGCCCGTTGAGCCCTTCAGCCTGCTCCATGATATGCGACTTGCCGTCGAAGGCATTGACCACTTGCTCCGTCTCCGGCAGCGGCGCCAGCACCTCGAAACCGCCTTCCTTGCGTGCAGGTGTGCGCGCCAGAAGGTCGGGGCCTGCGATATAGATTTGAGTGGTTTCGCCGAGCCCTTCGGCGTTGTTGACGATATCGGCCAGAAGATTGACCGGCAGCTGCACCGCAAGCACGCCCACGGTCAAGTTGGCGTCATTCACAACCGGCGCGGCCGCAAAGCCGGCGGCAGCGCCATTGCTGGGCGCATAAGGGCTGAGATCGGCAAAGAACACTTCGCCCCGGCTGCCTTCGACGGCCTGCCGGTAGACCGCGCCCAGCCCGGTATCCTTGTAGGGGCCGCTGATCATGTTGGTGCCGAAGTCGCTCTCCTTGAACACGGAATAGACGACATCGCCCGCCAGGTTGATGAGGAAGGCATCATAGTAGCCTTTGGACTCGATCAGCGCCTTGTAGGCGGGGTGGAAGCTTTCGTGGTGCATGTGGTAGGGCGATTCGCCCGCCGCCCGCGCCAGCAGATGTTTCTGGCCGGCGGGGTTAGGATTGTCGTCGATATAGGCCTTGCGCAGCACCGCGCCGGGATCACCGTCCAACCCGTTCCAGGTCATCGTGAGCCATTCGACCGCGGTGGCGGTCGAGGGCACCGCAGCCAGCGTTTGAACGTCAGCGTGGATACCGTCCAGAAGCTTCTGGACCGAATATTTCCGGTCGGCAACCATCGAGTTGAACTGGTTTTCGGCGTTTTCCACCGCGCTCCGCTGGAAACTGATGGTGGCGACGGTGACCAGAATCACTGTCAGCAACACGCCAAACCCAACCACGAATAATGGCAGCTTATGTGCCAGCTTAAGCGAAGTAAGCGCTTTCATTCCGTCCTCCTGAGGGATTGCGGTCTAGGCTTCCGCAAAATCAATGGCCACGACCATGCCCCGCAGGAGTTAATTTGCCGCTTACGGAGGCGGTTTTTTGCCGCGCTTTCCCTCAAAACCGCCCGGGTGAAGCGCGGTTGCCGCCCCAAGGGCAAGGCCGCGCAGAGGGCGGGCGGACGATTTCTCAGGCGCTGCTCGAAACGTCTAAAATTGGCAATGTTTGCCGCGCGGCTTTGGCCCGCGCTGTCCTTATAAATGCATCCGGGCAAGTTCTGGCGGCAATCAAATATTAAGGCCCCCGCCCTAAGAATTTGAGCATCGAACTCGAACTGATCGCCGACAACGGGGGTGCGAATCGCCGAATATGAGCACGGAAACGCAACATCACCTTTTGGACTTGCCGAATGCATTCGCGGAACTCGATCCGCTGATCGCCTTCCTGCAGGAGGCCCGCACCCAGCCGGTCGAAATCAGCTGCAAGAACACCGCGGTCATGCCCTCGCGCTGCCTGCAGCTGCTGCTAGGCGCGGAACAGCAGTGGCGGTCCGAGGGGGTGGGCTTTGCGGTCACCAACGTGACCGAATCCTGCCGCAAGTCCCTGAAACTTCTGGGGCTGGAGCCAAACCGATTTGAAGACGAGGATACAGCATGAAGACCAAAGTCCTGGCTATCGACGATTCCCGCACGATCCGGAATCTGCTCGCCGCGACCCTGGAGGAAGCCGGGTTCGAATATCACTGTGCCGTGGACGGCCGTGAAGGCGTGGACATGTACCCCGGCCTCGCCCCGGATGTCGTGATTACCGACATCAACATGCCCAACCTCGACGGCTTTGGCGTGATCGAGGAGCTGCGCGGCGACGGCATCAATTCCAAGGTGCCGATCCTGGTGCTGACCACTGAAAGCGCGCCGGAGATGAAAGCCCGCGCCCGCAACGCCGGCGCCACTGGCTGGATTACCAAACCGTTCGACGACGCTTCGCTGATCTTTGCGCTGAAGCGGGTCACCGGAGCCGCGGCCTGAGATGTCGGGGTCGATTCAGGATACCTTCTTTGAGGAGTGCGAAGAACTCCTTGAAGCAACGGATGAGGGTTTGACCGCCATCGAAGGAGGCGATCATAACCCCGAGGTGGTCAATGCGATCTTCCGCGCTGTGCACTCGATCAAGGGTGGCGCGGGGGCATTTGGCCTGGAAGATCTGGTGGCTTTTGCGCACCGGTTCGAAACCGTCTTTGACGAAGTGCGCTCGAACCGGCTGGAGCTGGACGAGAAGCTGATTCAGCTGCTGCTGCGCGCCAGCGACCACTTGTCGGCGCTGGTCGAAGTGGCCCGCGACGGCGGCCAGGTCGACGAGGCGCATCACGATGTGCTGCTGGCGGCGCTGGACGAATACATCCCGGAGGAAGAGGAAGATCTCACCTTCGAGCCAATGGGGCTCGGCGGCCCGGTTGACTTGCCCGACCTCGGCGGCCCGGCCGCACCCAAGGAGGAAACCTACCGGATCCGCTTCCATCCCCTGAAGGACATGTATGGCACCGGCAACGAGCCCTTCTTCCTGTTCCAGGCTCTGCAGGACATGGGCGAGCTGACCGTTGAACTGGACGAATCCGAACTGCCGGGTTTCGACGCTATGGATCCGGGCGAGAGCTATCTGGCCTGGAACATCGTTCTGGTCACCTCCGAGCCGCGGTCCGTGGTGGAAGCGGTATTCGAATTTGTCGAAGGCCTGTGTGAGCTGTCCATCGAGGGCGACGGAGACGCTGAGGCGGAAGCCAATGCCATTGCCACGCTGGATGCGATGTTCGGCACGCCGGACGACAGCAGCGGAGACGCATCCGCCGCCCCTTTTGACCCGCCGGCCCCCGCAGCAGTACCCGACGCCGCCCCGGCTCCGGTCCCGGCCGGTGACAAAGGCGGAGACAAGGGCGGTGACAAGGCCGCAGGCCAGAAGGCTGAAAGCGGCCGCCAGGAGCAGCGCGGCCCCAAGCCGACGCTGCGCGTCGAGCTCGAGCGGGTGGACCGGCTGATCAACGCAGTCGGTGAGCTGATCATCAACCACTCGATGCTGGCGCAGCAAATTGCCAATCTCAACGTCTCCGATACCAGGGATGTCGAAACCGAGCTGGAAGGGTTCAAGAACCTGGCCCGCGATATCCAAGAAGGCGTGATGTCGATCCGCGCGCAGCCGGTGAAACCGCTGTTCCAGCGCATGGCACGCATCGTGCGCGAAGCCTCGGCGGCAACCGGCAAGACCGCAAAGCTGATCACCGAGGGCGAAGCCACGGAAGTCGACAAGACGGTGATCGAACGGCTGTCCGACCCGCTGACGCACATCCTGCGCAACGCGGTCGACCACGGTATCGAAAAACCTGAAGGCCGTGCGGAAGCGGGCAAATCCTCTACCGGGGAAATCCGCCTCTCGGCCTCGCACCGCTCGGGCAGCGTCTGCATCGAGATCAAGGACGACGGTGCCGGCGTGAACCGCCAGAAGGTGAAGGAAATCGCCATCGAAAAGGGGCTGATCCCGGAGAACGCCGAACTTACTGACAACGAGATCGACAACCTTTTGTTCCTGCCCGGTTTCTCGACCGCCAAGGAAGTCTCTAACCTTTCCGGCCGCGGCGTCGGCATGGACGTTGTGAAAAACGCGGTGACAGGTCTTGGCGGCCGCATCAACATCACCTCGAACCCGGGAAAGGGGTCGACCTTCACCATCATTCTGCCCCTGACCCTGGCGGTGATGGACGGCATGGTGGTGTCGGTGGCCGATCAGACCATGGTGGTGCCGATCACCTCGATCGTGGAGACGATGCGCGGCAGCGACGACATGATCAACAGCCTTGGCGCTGACGGCACCTTGCTGTCGATCCGCGGCAATTTCGTGCCGATCTGCGATGTGGCCGGCGCGCTTGGCCTTTACCGAGAAAGCGGCGGCCTGGGCGGTGTCTACCTCCTGGTGGAAACCGAAACCGGCCAGCGCTGCGCCCTGGCAGTGGACGACATCCACGACCAGCGCCAGGTAGTCATCAAGAGCCTCGACGGCGTCTGCGGCGAGATCCCCGGGGTCGCGGCGGCCACCATCCTGGGGGATGGCAAAATCGCCATGATCCTGGACCCGGAAAGCATCATTGCGGCCTCGCCAACGGCGGCCGCCTTTGACACCGAGCGGAGAATGAGCAATGCAATCGCAAGCTGAACTTAAGCAGACTGATCACGAAGTCAAACACGCCGAACAAAGCGAGTTTGTCAGCTTTACGGTGGCGGGGCAGGCATTTTGCCTGAAAATCACCCAAATCCGCGAAATCCGCCGCTGGTCGCCGGTCACCATCCTGCCGCATGCCCCGGCCGATGTGCTGGGGGTGATGAACCTGCGCGGCGCGGTGATCCCGATATACGACCTGTCGGCGCGCTTCGGACTGGAGCAGACCGAAGCCAGCGAGCGCAACGTGGTGATCGTGGTGTCGGTGCATGGCAAGCCGGTTGGCCTGCTGGCGGAATCGGTGTCCGAGATCATCTCGATCAACCCTGGCGACATCCAGGAAACCCCGCCGGTCGACAGCCGCAACACCATGGAATACATCCAGGGCATCATCTCGCATGATGACACGATGGTGCGCATCATTAACCTGGATGCAGTTATCTCGGCTCCGGAGCAGGTGATGCTGTGAGCGTAGAAGACCCCATTGCTCCCCAGGCAGATGGCTTTTCGCTGTCCGACCAGGAATTCGAGGCCATTGCGCAATATGCGCACCGGCACTTCGGCCTGGCGATGGCGAAAAGCAAGAAGCCGCTGGTTTCCTCGCGGCTGGCGCGCAAGCTCCGGCAGCGCAACATCACGGATTTCAAGGAGTATCTCAAGAGTCTTGACGGGCCGAACGCGGAGGAGGAGCGCAGCGGTCTGCTTTCGCTGCTGACCACGAACGTCACCCATTTTTTCCGGGAACCGCATCATTTCGAGACGCTGCGAAACGACGTGCTGCCGCCGCTGATCGAACAGGCGCGGCGCGGCGGGCGGGTGCGGTTGTGGTCGGCGGGCTGTTCCAACGGGCAGGAGCCCTACTCGATCGCGATGACCGTGCTGAGCCTCTGTCCGGAAGCGGCGAAGCTCGACTTCAAGATCCTGGGCACCGATATCGACCCGGTGGTGGTGCGCAAGGCCCAGGCCGCTCAGTACCCCGAGGACGAGCTGGCGCAGATCGACCCGGCCTATCGCAAGCTGCTGCCCGCGCGCGACGCGGACGGCCGTTTCCCCGAGAGCCTGCGCAAGATGATCACCTTCGGCGTGCTCAATCTGATCGAGCCATTCCCGTTCAAGGGCAAGTTTGACGCTATCTTCTGCCGCAACGTGGCGATCTACTTCGACAACCCGACCCAGCAGAAGGTCTGGCAAGCCTTTCAGAAATCCCTGAACCCGGGCGGCTACCTCTTCATTGGCCACTCCGAACGGATGTCGGGGCCCGCAGCGCAAAGCCTGAAGACGGCCGGGATCACGACCTACATCAACGCACTCTCCGGCCGGGGCTCCCCGGGCGGGCCTGCAAGCTGAGCAGAAGGAAAATAAAATGAGCTTGAAAGACTCTCTCCGTGTCATGGTTGTGGATGATATGTCGACAAGCCGCGGCATTCTCACCCAGTGCCTGGATGAGATCGGCATCAAGAACTACATGGTGGAAAACAACGGCCAGTCGGCTTTTCAGAAACTGGCCGCGACCCCCGTGCACCTCGTACTGTCGGATTACAACATGCCGGGCATGGACGGTCTTGGCCTCCTGCAGGCGCTGCGCGGTCATCAGGTCACCCAGCGGGTCGGCTTCATCCTTGTTACCGGCAAGCCAACGCCGGAGATCATCGAAGTGGGCAAAAAGCTGGGTCTGAACAACATCATCCGCAAGCCCTTCACCGTGGCCACGATGAAACAGGCGATCGAACAAGTCGTCGGGCGGCTTTAATCATGGAGCGCCCCGGCAAAGCCCTCAGCGAACTCTGCGCCGCATCGGCGTGGGAAATGCGGCAGCTGCGCACGCAGATCCAGGCGCTCGAGGACGTCGTCCTCGACGTGCTGGAGCGCGGCACCGCCCCCACCAGCCAGGAACTGCGTGCCTTGCAGGATTTCGATTTGGTAATTCAGACCTTGGCGGGCTTGTCCGGCTTCTTCGAACGGGTCCAAGATCAGGTCGACCAGTCGGGGCCAGCCGACCTTCCCTCGGCGGCTGACGGGGTTACGCTGGAAAAGCTGCGCGAACGGCTGCAATCGGCCGGCAGCATGGCCGGCGCTTGAGATTTCCGGCACCGCGCGCAAGGCCGCGCGGTGCCGACCTGACAGCAGCAACCTTCTTTCAGGCCCTGCTCGTTTCCCGGGCTGCAACCAAGCCACGCCAGCAAAATCGCTCTGCCGGACCGGACATGCGGCTGGGATGCAGATAGCGCTATTTCTGGCGGTTTTCCTCTGGCCGCGGCCGGGAGGGCGCAGGCCTTAAGCGACAGGATCGCCCTGATCGCCGGATTGCCCAACTACCAGTATCTGCCGCCGCTGGAACAACACGGAAGACGGTGCCGGAATATAGGCTCGGACCCAGAAGGAGATTGGCCATGTGGCCAGCCTGGCATTTTGCGGGGCTCAGCAATGACGCGTGACTTCCCGTTTCTCCAGCGGCTCCAGGCCATCCAAACGAGCCTTCGGGGCCGGTAGCCGAGAAGCGTTAATGCGTGCGGTCCGGATGCGGTGGCCGGTTCGTCGTTTTCAGAACGCGCTTCCGTACTGCCGCGCGGCCTGCAGGATACCACCGCCGGCCATTCCGGCCGGGCTATCTTCTCTCGAAGGGCGCACCTTCTTGCGAATGGGTATCTTCGCAATGGTCTTGCATTTAATGAATGGCACTCTCGCAGCAGCGGGTATCACAAGCGCTGTCCATGGTGACGGCACCGACCTGCCCGGCCTCTGGCAATTGCTCAAGCAGTTTTGGCAGCGCTGGGTTGCCTCCGCAGAAGCTGCGTGGATTGCCGCGGTTTGGCTTTCGCTAGGGTCAGGACCCATTGATTTTCGGCTATCGGTATGATTCACGGCTCGAAAACGAGCGGTGACCATGTCTGATCTTTTCTGGCTAACTGACGCGCAGATGGCGCGCCTTGAGCCTTTCTTCCCCAAGTCCCACGGCAAGCCACGCGTTGATGACAGGCGGGTGTTGAGCGGGATTATCTTCATCAATCGCAATGGCTTAAGATGGCGTGACGCACCCGCTGCCTATGGCCCGCACAAGACGCTGTA
>NZ_JBMERR010000025.1:0-61463 GCF_048820915.1 Cribrihabitans pelagius
GATCATGTTCGGAAGACTGAAGGATTGGCGGCGCGTGGCAACCCGCTACGACAGGTGCCCCAAGGTCTTTCTGTCGGCAATCGCGTTGGCAGCCCTCGTCATATACTGGCTATGAGTCCTGAGCCTAGAGATTTGCTATGAATTTGCGGCCTTATGCGCCCTATGGGTGTGCCTCCGCGTGAATGGATGCGTCCCCCCCAACGCGGCGCACTGCGCCGTCACTGGAACTTTGCAGGCCGTGACGCGTCAACGGCGGGGCGGGGCGGGGCGGGGCGGGGCCGGCAGGCAGGCGGCCTCCGGGAGTTGCCGCCGCTTGCGAGGGCCGGCTCAGGCTTTCGGGTGGGCGCGGTTGTAGACTTCCAGCAGGTGGGTGGTGCCCACCGCGGTATAGGCCTGGGTGGTCGATAGCGAGGCATGGCCCAGCAGCTCCTGGATGGCGCGCAGATCGCCGCCCGCCTCCAGCAGGTGGGTGGCAAAGCTGTGCCTCAGCGCATGCGGCGTGGCAGAGGCGGGGAGGCCAAGCTGGGCCCGGGCATGCGCCATGGCGCCCTGAATCTGCCGCGGGTTCAGCGCGCCGCCGCGCAGACCGCGGAACAGCGGGCCCTCTGCCTCCTGCGGGAAGGGGCACAGCGCCAGGTAGCGGTCCACCGCGGCGCGTGCGACCGGCAGCACCGGCACCAGCCGCTCCTTGCGGCCCTTGCCGAGGATGCGCAGCGAGGCCGGCAGCGGCGCGGCGCCGCCCGTGAGCCCCAGCGCCTCGGAAATCCTCAGCCCGCAGCCGTAAAGCAGTGTCACAACCGCGGCGTCGCGGGCCGCGGTCCAGTCCTCGCGGGCCTGCTGCGGCACCGTCTCCAGCACGGCGCGGGCGGCCTCGGGGTCGAGCGGGCGGGGCAGCTTCTTCTGGAACTTCGGCGCCCGGGTCATCAGCACCGCGGCCGGATCGAAGTCCTCGCGCGCGGCCAGCCAGCGGTAGAAGCTCTTCACCGCCGACAGTTTGCGCGCTAGCGACCGCGCGCCTGCGCCGCCAGCCCGAGTGGCCGCCATCCAGGCGCGCATGTCTGCGGTGGCAATGCGCGCCAGTGGTTTCAGACCCTGCGGTTCGCCCGAGTGCAGCGTCATGAAGGCGAGAAAATCGGCGACATCGCCGCGGTAGGCGGCAATCGTGTGCGGCGAGGCCGCGTCCAGCCCGGAGAGCCGCTCCAGCCACTCTTGCAGCGCATCGCGGCAGGCAGGTGAGATCAGCACCGGCCCGGCGGCGCTCACGACAACCAGCCGCGCATTGCGCGCTCGAATACACCGGCGAGGAAGGTAAGGAGGTCGGTGCCCTGCTGGGCCGAGAACTGCCCGGGGTCCTCCGAGCCCAGCACCAGCATGCCGGGCAGGCGGCCTGTGCCGAGGTTCAGCATCAGGCAGGCCTCGGAGCGGATCTGATCCGCCGCACCGCCATAAAGCCGCGGGGCGCCGCCGGAGAGGCTGCGCAGGGTGACCGGACGTTCGCCTGTGCTGCCGGGGCCGCTGGTGCCACCGGCAGGCTTCCCGGTGTGGGCGGCACAGAAGCCCGGCCCGGTCATCTTCAAGACCCCGGCCTTGCGCTCCACCGCGGCGGCGCTGGCAGGTTCTGCAGTTTCCAGCACCAGCACCATCGCCCTGAGGCGCAGGATCTCCGGCAGGTCGCGGGCGAGGCAGTCGAGGAAACCGGCAAAGTCCTGCGGCTCGATCAGCCGCAGCACCGCGCGGTGGATCAGGCTGGTGCCTGCGAGGTTGTCATAAGCGGCAGCCACCACCGAGCGGTGGGTGTCCTCCAGCCGGTCCAGCCGCGCCGCCATCCGTTCCATCGCGATGCCGCGCAGATCGACGATATTCCCGCCCATCGCGCGCTCGTTGGCGGCGACCAGCGCGTTCATGATGCTTTCGTCCTCCAGCACCGCGTCGGGCCGGGCCAGAATCGCCGCGCGCAGCTGATCTTCGAGTTTTGCAGAACTGCTCATGGGTGAACCTCTTGCGGGTTTGACCCCGTGTATATCACGGGATTCCGGCAGCGCCGCCGAAAAATGCGCGCCGCGGGGCTTTTGCCGCGCCGCCGTTGCACAGGGGTGGCGGGGATGGGGCGGAGGGGCGCTCCCGCCCGTCGCCGCGGCATGGGGCATGCCGCGCTCCCGTTGGGCCGGGCGCCGGGCTTGCGCCCGGCGCGGGGCGGCGGGCCGACGGGAAACGCGAGCGATGCGGAGAGGCGCAACCGCAGCGCGCCGCAGGCGCGTTGCGCGGCCCAAGGCGGCTCCGCCGGCCGGCAGCGCCGGAGGGCGGACCGGCGCGGGAGCCTTCCCGCTGCCGGACGCGGCAGAGGCGGTCACGGGATTCCGGGCTGAGGCGCGCCGCTGCACCATAGACGGCACGCGCGACAGGGTGCCCATGGCGGTGCCCCGAACCATGAGGGCGGCCAGCATAGGAGTGCCGGTTCCTGCGGCAAGGCTATTGGAACCTCCTGATCATCCCCAGCGCGGAACAAAGCCGCAAAGCCGCCGCGTCTCGCCGACGCGCGCCCATGCGGCCGCGCTTTGGCCGGCTTTGGTGTTCAACTGAGAATGTGCACGGAGTTGGCCAGAATAAACTGCCAGTAGCGACGGCCAGAAGGGCCACCGCGCGCGCCGCCGATGCGCGGCTTCGGTCCATTGCCGGAGCGGCGGGTTGCTCAGGAAGTTTGAGAGAATGCTCACGAGGTTCTCAGCGCTCAGGTCCGGTCCCTGCAAGCCATCAAGAAGCTCGTCTCCCGAATGCAAGAAGGCGCCCGCAATGGGGCGCCTTCCGTGTTCCGGGCTGAGCGGGAGGCTCAGAGAATCTTGATGCCCGCTGCCTTGATGTCGCTCAGGAAGGCATCCAGACCCTTGTCGGTCAGCGGGTGGTTCACCATCGATTTGATCACCGCGGGCGGCGCGGTGATCACGTCGGCGCCAATACGGGCCGAATCGGCCACGTGGTTCACCGAGCGGATCGAGGCGGCGAGGATCTGGGTCTCGAACCCGTAGTTGTCATAGACGGTGCGGATGTCCTCGATCAGTTCCATGCCGTCGAGGTGGATGTCATCGAGCCGCCCGATGAAGGGAGAAATGAAGGTCGCGCCCGCCTTGGCCGCCAGCAGCGCCTGGTTGGCGGAGAAGCACAGGGTCACGTTCACCATGTGGCCGTCGTCGCTCAGGGTCTTGCAGGCCTTCAGCCCGTCCCAGGTCAGCGGCACCTTCACGGCGATGTTCTCGGCAATCTCCACCAGCTTGCGGCCTTCGGCAATCATGGTTTCGGCGTCGGTTGCGGTCACTTCCGCCGACACCGGCCCGTCGACCATGCCGCAGATCTCCTTGGTGACCTCGATGATGTCACGGCCGGATTTCTTGATCAGCGAGGGGTTGGTGGTCACGCCGTCCACCATGCCCAGATTGTTCAGCTCGGCAATGGCGTCGATATCGGCGGTGTCTACAAAGAATTTCATGGGGCAGTCCTTCGGATGGGTTGGCCTCGGTCGCTTCTGCCTTTACCTCATGCAGGTGCGGGCGGCAACAAGGCGGGCAGCGTGAGCGGGCAGGAGTTCTTTCAGGAAGGCGAACGGGTCGGGGTGCTGACCACCCAGCCGCTCGACCGGCTTCTGGACTACCGCGCGCCCGCAGGCGGCTGCTTCATCGGCGCCTATGTTGAGGTGCCGCTGGGCCCGCGCAAGGTTCTGGGGGTGGTCTGGGGGCCGGGTGCCGGGGATTTCGACGCGGCCAAGCTGCGCAGCGTGAATCGGGTGCTGGACGTGGCCCCGATGCGCGCGGAGATGCGCCAGTTCCTCGGCAAGGCGGCCGACTACACGCTGACCCCGATGCCCGCGATGCTCAGGCTTGCGACCCGCGCGCCGGGGCTCTCCGATCCGCCCTCGATGCGCAAGATCCTGCGCCGCGGCGACGGCGAGCCGGAGCGGATGACCGACGCCCGCGCCCGGGTGCTCGACGTGCTGGACGAGTTCGGCAGCCTCGCCTTTACCCCCAAGGAACTGGCGGACATGGCGGGCGTCACGCCTTCGGTGGTGAAGGGGCTGGTGAAACAGGGCGCGCTGCGCGAGGAGGAAGCCCCGCGCGATCTGCCCTATCCGCGGCTCGATCCGGACCTGCCGGGCAAGACCCTGACTGCGGACCAGGCCGCCGCCGCCGCCACGCTGGCCGAGGCAGTGCAGTCCGGGCGCTACGGCACCACCCTCCTGAAGGGCGTCACCGGCTCCGGCAAGACCGAGGTCTACCTCGAAGCCGTCGCCGCCGCCCTGCGCGCCGGGCGCCAGGCGCTGGTGCTCCTGCCTGAGATCGCCCTCACCGCGGAGTTCCTGAAACGGGTGGAGGCCCGCTTTGGCGCCACGCCTGCCGAATGGCACTCCGGCGCCACCATGACCGAGCGGCGCCGGGTCTGGAAAATGGTCGGGCAGGGCGCCGCGCAGCTGGTGATCGGCGCCCGCTCGGCGCTGTTCCTGCCGTTCCGCGACCTCGGCCTGATCATCGTCGACGAAGAGCACGACACCTCCTACAAACAGGAGGACGGCGTTCTCTACAATGCCCGTGACATGGCGGTGCTGCGCGCCGCGATGTGCTCGGCCCAGGTGGTGCTGGCCTCCGCCACGCCCAGCCTGGAGACTTGGGTCAACGCCGAAGCGGGCAAGTACAGCCGCCTCGACCTCACCTCCCGCTTCGGTGCCTCGGTGCTGCCGGAAATGCGGGCGATCGACATGCGCAGCGAGGATCTCTTGCCCTCGACCTGGATCTCGCCCACGCTGAAGCAGGCGATGAAGGCGCGGCTGGAGCGCGGCGAACAATCGCTCCTGTTCCTCAACCGCCGCGGCTTTGCGCCGCTCACCCTGTGCCGCGCTTGCGGCGCGCAGGTGGCCTGCGACCATTGCGACGCCAGCATGGTGGAGCACCGCTTCCAGAAACGGCTGATGTGTCACCAATGCGGCGAGACCAAACCGGTGCCCGAGGTCTGCCCCTCCTGCGAGGTCGAGGGCAAGATGGCCCCAGTCGGCCCCGGCATCGAACGGCTGGCCGAAGAAGCAACCGCCCTGTTCCCCGAGGCCCGTATCGCGGTGCTGAGCTCGGATCTCTTCGGCTCCGCCCGCGCGCTGAAAGCCCGGATCGAGGAGATCGCCGCGGGCGAGGCCGACATCATCCTCGGCACCCAGCTGGTCGCCAAGGGCCACAATTTCCCGCTCCTGACCCTAGTCGGGGTGATCGACGCCGACCTCGGCCTGCAAGGCTCCGACCTGCGCGCGGCAGAGCGCACCTTTCAGCTGATGCGCCAGGTGGCGGGCCGGGCGGGGCGCGCCGAACGGCCCGGCGTGGCGCTGTTGCAGACTTTCCAGCCCGAGCACCCGGTGATCCGCGCGATCCTGTCCGGCGACGAAGAAAACTTCTGGCGCGCCGAAGCCGCCGAGCGGCAGGCGGCGGGCGTGCCGCCGTTCGGGCGGATGGCGGGCATCATCCTGTCGGGGCCGGACCTTGCGCAGGTCTTCGACCTCGGCAATGCGATGGCGCGCAACGACGGCGCGCTGCGCCAGATCGGTGCCCAGCTCTACGGGCCCGCACCGGCGCCAATCGCCCGCATCCGTGGCCGCCACCGGGTGCGTCTCCTGGTGAAGGCCGCCAAGGGAGCGCCGCTGCAGGAAGCCCTGGCGCGCTGGACCGCGCCCCTGCGGCTGAAGAACGACCTGCGGCTCAGCATCGACATCGACCCGCAAAGTTTCCTCTGACCCCGCGGCAGCGACGGCTGGCATGGCCGGGAAGACACGGCCCCGCCCCCTTCTTCTTTGTGAAAATACTCAACTCCAGGCACTGTGGCAGGCGCCGCCGCCACGGCGGCGCGGTGCCTTGCTCTTTCATCTTGCCGGAAATACTCAAACACAACCCCTGCGGCAGGCGCTGCCAGCGGCGAATGGCGCTCCAGCCGCCACTCTGCGCAGATGCAGACCTAAGTGTGCAGGCCGCAGAACTCTCTCGCCAAGGCAGAAAAACCGGCGTAAACCAGCGGCATGTTCAAACCGCTCCCCCTCGATGAGGCCCGCCGCCTGCCGCTGTGGCGCCGCCCGGTCACGCTTCTGTTTGTGATGGCGCTCTGCATGCCGATCGCCTTCAACGCCTGGAACGCGCTGCTCAACAACTTCGTGATCGAGGCGGCGCAGTTCGACGGGGCCGACATCGGGCTGTTGCATACGGTGCGGGAGATCCCCGGCTTCCTCGCCGTGGGGGTGATCGCGGTGATCATGATCATGCGGGAGCAAGTGCTGGGCATGGTCTCCCTGATGCTGCTGGGGGCGGCGACGGCGGTCACCGCGTGGTATCCGAGCCTCGGCGGTATCCTCACCATTACCATGCTCAGCTCGATCGGCTTTCATTACTATGAGACGGTGAACCAGTCGCTGCAGCTGCAATGGCTGCCGAAAGACCGCGCGCCGCAGACGCTGGGCTTACTGTTGGCGGCAGGCTCGGCCGCGACACTGGTGGTCTACGGGCTGATCGTGCTGATGTGGGAATCGCTGGACCTGTCCTTCAACGTGGTCTTCATGACCGCGGGCGGCGTCACCACGCTGATCGCTTTCTTCTGCCTCATGGCCTATCCGCAGTTCGAGGCGCCGCACCCGCAGGTGAAAAAGCTGATCCTGCGCCGCCGCTACTGGCTGTACTATGCGCTGCAGTTCATGGCGGGCGCGCGGCGGCAGATCTTCGTGGTCTTTGCAGGCTTCATGATGGTGGAGAAATTCGGCTTCGACGTGCATGAGGTGACGGGGCTGTTCCTGATCAACCTGGTGATCAACATGCTGGCCGCGCCGATGCTGGGGCGTTTCGTGGCCCGTTTCGGCGAGCGCCGCACGCTGGTGTTCGAATACGCCGGGCTGGCCATCGTCTTTGCGGCCTATGGCGGCATCTACTGGTTCGGCTGGGGCGTGGTGCTGGCGGCAACGCTTTATGTCGTGGATCACGTGCTGTTTGCGCTGGCGCTGGCGCTCAAGACCTATTTCCAGAAGATCGCCGACCCCGGCGATATTGCCCCTACTGCCGCCGTAGCCTTCACCATCAACCATATTGCCGCGGTGTTTTTGCCGGTGCTGCTGGGCCTGTTGTGGGTGGTCTCGCCCGGAGCGGTCTTTGCGCTGGCGGCGGGCATGGCGCTGATTTCGCTCACGCTGGCGCTGCTGATCCCGCGCCACCCGGAGCCGGGGAACGAAACCATCTTCTCCAAGTTTGCGGCCCCCGCACCGGCCGAACAGGCGGCCGAATAAGCGGGCGCGCGCCCGCTTTTGCCCGGCCGGGCGGCCGGGCGGCGGCGCCTGAGCACCCTTGACCTGCCGTCCGCTGCGGCCTAGGCGCAAGGCGACATCTACCGGAGAGCCGCCATGCCCACTTTCACCGCCCTCACCACCCTGACCGGCAAAGCACAGGCCGAAGCCCTGGGCGAGGCGATGGAGCGCCTCACCCCCGAGCCCACAGGCATCGGCGTCTTCGAACTCGAGGACGGCTCCGGCCTGTGGGAGGTCGGCGCCTATTTCACCGAAACCCCGGACCAGGCCGGGCTGGCCCTGCTGGCCACGCTGCATGGCGCCAGGCCCTTCGCCGTCTCCGAGCTGCCGGAAACCGACTGGGTCGCGCATGTGCGCCGGGAGCTCGCGCCGGTCGAGGCCGGGCGCTTCTTCGTCTACGGCAGCCACGATGCGGACAAGCTGCCCAGCGGCAAAATTCCGCTGCTGATCGAGGCGGCGATGGCCTTCGGCACCGGCCACCATGGCACCACGCTCGGTTGCCTGAAGGCGCTCGACCATCTGCTGGACCGCGGTTTCAGCGCCGCCAAGGTTGCCGACATCGGCTGCGGCACCGCAGTGCTGGCGATGGCGGCCGCGCGGGTCTGGGACGGCACTTTCCTTGCCAGCGACATCGACCAAGTGGCGGTCGAGGTGGCCGAAGCCAACCTCAAGGCGAACGGCATGGAAGGCGCGGTCACCTGCCTGGAGGCCGCGGGCTTCGACCATCCCCAGCTGAACGAGGACGCCCCCTTCGACCTGATTTTCGCCAATATCCTCAAGGGCCCGCTGGTGGCGCTCTCACCGGATGTTGCGGCGCATCTGCGGCCCGGCGGCTATGCGATTCTTTCGGGTATTTTGAGCGAGCAGGCGGATAATGTGATCGCCGTTTATGCCCAAAACGGTATCAATCTGGACCGGCGGGACGAGATTGGCGAATGGACCACGCTTCTGATGCGCCGGGCGGACTAAAATAGCCGGGTTTTAATCGAATTTTCACTATTTGCCCCAGAATTGCCGCATTCCGGGCCGAGCATGAGAAGCAACCGCTGGTGGGGGCCAGTTTGGAGGCTCGGGATGGGCGACGACCGATTTCATTTTCAGGCGCGTTTGGCGCAACTTAACCGCAAACATGCTGCGATGGCCCAGGGCTGCAGCGCGCAGATACGCGCTGACGGGCTGATCGTGGTGAAGCCGGACAAACCGCAGCGCCGGGGCCGCATCCGCCTGCTGGTGTTTGCCGCGGCGGCCCTACTGCTGTTCAAGGGCTTTTTGATGGCCGTGCTGGGGCACGCCACCTATGCCGAGCGCGTCGCGGGCCTTTCCGGCGGCAACCTGCTGGAACAGGCGGGAGCCCTGGTGATGCAGAGCGATCCGCTCTCCGAACGCCTTGCCGGAAAGATACAGCCGGTCCTGCGCTGAAAGGTGTCCTCTGGGGGGACCTGAAAGCCCTGTTTGCACGTTCTGACTACCGGCCTGGCGCCGGACATCCGAGAAAAGGCCGGCGGAGCTTCGGGGGGAGCTCAACAGGGCCGCGGGGGACAGCAGAGCGCGACAGGGATCAAGATCAGCAGGCAACAGGACCGGCCAGGCCGCGGACCTTCGGGACCGCGGCTTTTTTCATGCGCAGGCGCATATCTCCCGCGGGACTAGGCCGCAAGGCCGCCCCCGTTACTCCGGCTCAGGGCTTGTTGCCGGGGACAAGACAGGTCTCCGGACGGGGGACCACAACGGCCGGCGCACGCCTCCAACAAGAAACGCCGCGGACCAGCAAAGGCCCGCGGCGCTCTCTTGCTCGCCCCGAGGGAGGAGGCGGGGCAGAGACGAAACTCTCAGAATACAGGACGGCCCTCGGCCACGGCTTCGATATCGGCGCGCGACAGGCCGATGTCGGACAGTTCGCGGTCGCTCAGCCCGGCCAGCGCCTTGCGGGTCGCGCGGGCGTCGTTCCAGGCGGTGCAGGCCGCATAGGCGGTCGCGATCAGGGCGCCTGCACGGCCCAGAAGGCCGGTGGACCCATAGGTGGGGCGGGTGGTGTCAAATGCGGCCATATCCTGGTCCTCTCGGCTGATGGGCTGGCGCTTTTTTGCGCCGCGATGGCCGGCATTTAGTGGGGCGTATTTGGCCCGGCAAGGCATGAAATTGCATGTGTCCCATGCATAAAGTGCATAGCTCAACACCTTGTAAAAAAGGGCGATCCGGGTCCCGGGCGGCAGGCTGGAAAAATGTCGCATCCGCTTTGGTGAAGCGTCGGTTTCGGACCGCTTTGGCCGGGTTCTGCACCTGCCGGGACGGAGGGAAAGCAATTGGACATGTTCGCGTTTTGTGCTAATCGTTCGGAAAATAATCTCAGAACACGGGCAGGGGCCGGGCACATCATGCGGATACTGGGCATTGATCCGGGGTTGCGGAACCTCGGATGGGGGGTGATCGAATCGCAGGGCACCCGGCTGCGCCATGTCGCCAACGGGGTCTGCACTTCGGATGGCGACGACCTGGGCGAGCGGCTGCTGTCGCTGCACAACCAGGTGAGCGAAATCATTGACGCCTTCGCCCCCGACCAGGCGGCGATCGAGCAGACCTTCGTGAACAAGGACGGTGCGGGCACGCTGAAACTGGGCCAGGCCCGGGGGGTTGCGCTGCTGACCCTGGCCAAGGCCGGGCTGCCGGTGGGCGAATACGCTCCAAACCGGGTCAAGAAGACGGTGGTCGGCGTCGGTCATGCGGAAAAGCAGCAGGTGATGCACATGGTGAAGCTGCAACTGCCCGGCTGCACACCGCAAAACGCCGATGCCGCCGACGCGCTGGCCATCGCGATCTGCCACGCCTATTACGGCACAACAAAGCAACGGCAGCTGAAGGAAGTGCGCGCATGATCGGCAAGCTGGCATGATTGGCAAGTTGACGGGCCGTCTCGACTACCGCACGGCGGATCACGTGATGATCGACGTGCGCGGCGTCGGCTATATCGTCTATTGCTCGGACCGCACCCTGGCGGCGCTGCCCGGCGTGGGGGAGGCGGTGGCGCTTTATACCGATATGGTTGTGCGCGAGGACCTGATGCAGCTCTACGGCTTCACCTCCCTGGTGGAGAAGGAATGGCACCGGCTGCTCACTTCGGTGCAGGGGGTGGGGGCCAAGGTGTCGCTGGCGATCCTCGGCGCGCTGGGGCCGGACGGAGTCAGCCGGGCGATTGCCTTGGGCGACTGGGCCACGGTGAAGGCCGCCAAGGGCGTCGGTCCCAAGACCGCGCAGCGAATCGTGCTGGACCTCAAGGACAAGGCTCCCGGCGTGATGGCCATGGGCGGCGCGGTGGCGGATGCGATGGACGGACCCGGACTGCAGGTGATCGAAGACGCAGGGCCTGCCCCCGCCGCCAAAGCCGCCCGCAAGACGGCGCCGAAACAGCCCGCCGGCGCGGCGGCCGCCTCGGCTGGGGCGCTGTCGGCCCTGGGCAACCTGGGCTATGGCCCCTCGGATGCAGCAGCCGCGGTGGCGGAGGCAGCCGCCGCCAACCCGAATGCGGGCGAGCCTGATCTCATCCGCGCCGCCCTGCGCCTGCTGGCGCCGAAGGGGTGAGGGGATGGGGTTGAACCTCTCCACCGTTCTGCAATCGGCGGGCGTTGCCCTGGAAGATACGGCTGTGCTGCTGCATACCACAACACTTGAGCCGCTCAGACGTATGCTGCCGTGGATGGCAGACCGCGATCCGGAACTCTTCGACGCCTATCAGAGCGTTCATTCCCCGCAAGCCGAAGTTACCCTGTCGGCGAGGAACTTCGTTGCAAGTTTTGTGGCGCTGGGAAATGGGCACATGCTCTTTGCCGGCATGTTCCGGAAGGCCGGGGCCAGGCGGCTGCCGGTTGAAGAGATCTACCAGGATCCCAGATTCCAGCGCCTGGCCGACAGCTACGGCGCCAGCGATACCGCCCCCGAAGTGAATATTGCGCGGGGCGGGAATCAGGTTCTGTTCGACTTCGAACCGGTGGATCACCTGCGTGATCTGCGGGGGCGGATGCAGATCCGGTCCGTTCCAGGGCGGCGCTATGTCCGGCTCGCAGAGAACCTTGACGCCCCTGTTGCCGCGATCAGCCCGGCTCCAATGTTTGCCCCGCCATGCCCCGGCTGGCGGGATCTGGTGCTGACCGGAGGCGAGGTGCGCAGCCTGCCGGAGGCCTGGGCCCGGAAACTGGCCGCGTGGCGCGGGATCTATCTCATTGTCGATCAAACTGATGGCGCACGCTACGTGGGGTCCGCTTGCGGCCAGGAAAATCTTCTGGGCAGGTGGCGGGAGCATGTTGCAAGGGACGCTGGTGTGACGCGTGAATCGGCGCTTCGGAACCCGCTGCAGTTCCGGTTTTCCATTGTCGAGCGGGTGTCTCCCGATATGCCGCCCGAAGACATCGTTGCGATCGAGCGGAACTGGATGCACCGGCTGGACACCATCGAGCGAGGCTTGAACACATGATTGACGCCGACCCCGCCCTGCGCCCCGAGCCGCTGCCCGAAGACAGCGCCGCGGAGAATGACCGTGCCCTGCGCCCGCAGGGGCTGAGTGAGTTCATTGGCCAGGCCGAGGCCCGCGCCAACCTCCGTGTCTTTATCGAAAGCGCCCGCCGCCGCGGCGAGGCGATGGACCACACGCTGTTTCACGGGCCTCCCGGCCTTGGCAAGACCACGCTGGCCCAGATCGTCGCCCGCGAGCTGGGGGTGAACTTCCGCATGACCTCCGGCCCGGTGCTGGCCAAGGCGGGCGACCTTGCCGCGATCCTCACCAACCTCGAGTCCCGCGACGTGCTGTTCATCGACGAGATCCACCGGCTGAACCCGGCGGTGGAAGAGGTGCTCTACCCGGCGATGGAGGATTTCGAGCTCGACCTGGTGATCGGCGAGGGGCCTGCCGCGCGCACCGTTCGGATCGAGCTGCAGCCCTTCACGCTGGTCGGCGCCACCACCCGTATGGGGCTTCTGACCACGCCGCTCAGGGACCGCTTCGGCATCCCGACCCGGCTGCAGTTTTACACCGAGGACGAGCTGTTCGAGATCGTCAGCCGCAACGCCCGCAAGCTCGGCGCCCCGGCCGAGGACGAGGGCGCCCGGGAGATCGCGCGGCGCGCAAGGGGGACCCCAAGGATCGCCGGACGGCTCCTGCGCCGCGTGGTGGACTTCGCGGTGGTCGAGGGCGACGGCAGGATCACCCGTGCCCTGGCCGATGGCGCGCTCACCCGGCTGGGAGTGGATCAGCTGGGACTTGATGGTGCCGACCGGCGCTATCTGAAGTTGATCGCCGAAAACTACGGCGGCGGCCCGGTCGGGATCGAGACGATCTCGGCGGCGCTCAGCGAAAGCCGCGACGCGCTGGAGGAGGTGATCGAGCCTTACCTGCTGCAGCAGGGACTGATCCAGCGCACGCCCCGGGGCCGGATGCTGGCGCAAAAGGCTTGGGCGCACCTGGGCCTGCCTGTGCCGCGCAGCCAGACGGATCTGTTCGGCTGACCCGCGTGCGGGGTCTTGCGGCCGTGCCACTGCGGTGCCGGAACCGGTTCCAGTGTTTGAGTGCGGGTAAAATGTTTCGCGCGGGAAACAGTACGGCACACTGGCTGACCGTTCCCTGAGTGGTCAGGGCAGCTCCCGCCCGTTGCTGCGGCATCAGCGATGCCTTGCGCCCGTTGGGCCGGGCGCCGCGCTGGCGCGCGGCGCGGCGGACATTGGATGGCGGGCGCCCTTGGCGGCGGCCGTTGGAGGCCGCCGTCCGGTGACAATGCGCCAGGTCGGCAGCGGCCGGGGTGCAAGGGTGCAGCAGGCAGCGCTGCGGCCGGGCACGCGCGCTCACCCGGGAAGCCCCGCCAAGGCGCATGAGGTCCGTTTGCCGCAGTCGCGGCGCCGCGCCAACGGCGCCCGGCCCAAGGCCGCCGGGGGGGGGGCTAGCGCAGCCAGGCACCCGCGGGCGCGGGAGCTTCTCCTTGCCATCGCTCCGCTGTCTCCCGGCCTGCCGCCTTGCCGCCCCTTGCCGCCGCAGCGCGCAGGCGGCATAGGAGGGGCAGCAGCAAGGAGACCCCGCATGACCGCCCGCAAACCGGACCCATCTGCCGCCGCCTCCGAGGTTCAAGCCGCGCAGCAATCCCCAGCCGCAGCCCCCGCCCTCAGCCCTCAGCAGATCGAGGCGCTGTTTACCCGCGCCGATGGCTCTTATGCTTTTGCCCGCTGGGGCCGCCCCATCGCGCCGATCGTCTTTGGCGTGGAGGACGCGGCGCTCACCACCATCAAGGGCGCGCTGGAAGCGGTTGCCACGCTGGCGGGCCACCAGATGGCCGAGACCGACCCGCAGCTGGGCGCCAACCTGATGGTCTTCTTCTTCCGCGAGTGGGACGAGCTGCTGGCGGTGCCCGACCTCGGCCGGATGATCCCCGGGCTGGAGCCGCTGGTGGCGCGGCTCAAGGCGGGCGAGGCCAGCCAGTACCGTGCCTTCCGCTTCGATGACGATGGCGCGATCCAGGCTGCCTTTGTCTTCCTGCGGATGAAGGGCGATTTGGCGCAGCTGCCCGCCGAGACGCTGGCGCTCACCCAGGCGGTGCAGGTCTTTTTGATGTGGGGCGACCGCGCCTTTGCCGGGACCTCTCCGCTGGCGGTGCTGCCCGGCAGCGGCGCCATCATCCTGCGGCCCGAGATCGCCGGCGTGATCGCCGCCGCCTATGACCGGATGATGCCGGCAGCGGCCACGGACAAGTCCCACGCCCTGCGCCTGTTCGCGCGCCTTCAGGCGCCGCCCGCGGCGGGCTGATGCGCGCCTTTGCCGCCCTGCCGCTGCCGGATCAGGCCTTGGATGCGCTGGAACGGGTGCAGGAGGGGCTGACCGTAGGGCGGCTGATGCCGGCCGAAAACCTGCACCTGACGCTCGCCTTCCTCGACGACCAGCCCGAAGCCGCGCTGGAAGCGCTGCACCAGGAGCTGGCGGAGATTCGCGCCGCGCCGGTAGATCTCAGCTTCCAGGGCCTTGATACCTTTGGCGGCCGGCATCCGCGCATCCTCTTGGCCAGGGCCGCGCCTTCGCCCGGGCTGACCGCGCTGCGGACCCGTATCCTCTCGGCCTGCCGCGCGGCGGAGATCGCGCTGGACCGCGCCCGCTTCCGCCCGCACGTAACGCTTGCGCGTTTCCCGCGCCATCTGGAGCCGGGGCAGGTGGCAAAGATCGGCCGCTTCCTGGAGCGCAGTGCCGCCTTCCGCCATGCCTGCCGGGTTGAAAGCTTTGCCCTGTTCCGCTCCACCCTCGCACCGGACGGCGCGCGCCACGACGTGCTGGCGGAGTATCCGCTGAACGGCTAAGGGGAAGGCAGGCGCCCGTCCAAGAGCGGCGCCGGGGCGCGCAGGCAGGGAGACCCTAGATGATCCATGAATTCCCCATCCGGGTCTACTATGAGGACACCGACATGGGCGGTATCGTCTACCACGCCAACTACCTGCGCTTCATCGAGCGCGCCCGCAGCGACTGGGTGCGCGGCATCGGCGCCGATCAGAACGCAATGCGCGACGCCGGGCTGGTCTATGCGGTGCACCGGATCGAGGCGGATTACCTCGCCCCCGCCCGCTTTGACGAGGAACTGACGGTCACCACCGAAATCGCCCAGGTGACTCCCGCCCGGATGCTCCTGGACCAGGAAGTGCGCCGCGCAGGCCAGCCGCTGTTCCGGGCGAAGGTCACCATCGTCTGCATGACAGCGGAGGGCCGGCCCGCCCGCCTGCCGGCAGAGATTCGCGCATTGCGGTGACATTCGGCGCCCGGCCGCCTGTTTTATTGGCCTTGCCCGTTGAACTGCGCTAGCCTCTGGCCAAATAAGGCCGGACAACCGGCCGGGAAATGATAGAGCAGGCGAATGGAAGCAGAAACTCTGGCGCTGGCACAGGAGATTGATTTCTCCATGTGGGGGCTTTTCGCGCGAGCCACCATCACCGTGAAACTGGTGATGCTGATGCTGATCGGGGCCTCCGTCTGGTCCTGGGGCATCATCCTCCAGAAGGCGATCAACTACCGCAAGGCCCGCAGCGAGGCCGAGCGCTTCGACCGTGCCTTCTGGTCGGGGGAGCCGCTGGACGGGCTTTATGAAAAGATTGGCCCGCAGCCTGCGGGCCATGCAGCGCGGGTTTTTGCCGCGGGCATGACCGAGTGGCGGCGCAGCCACCGCAGCGACGGCGGGCTTATTCCCGGTGCGCAGGCGCGCATCGACCGGTCGATGGATGTGGCCATCGCCAAGGAATCCGAAGGACTGCAAAGCGGGCTTTCGGTGCTAGCCACGGTCGGCTCCACTGCGCCTTTCGTGGGCCTGTTCGGGACCGTCTGGGGCATCATGACCGCCTTCATCGAGATCGCCGAGCAGCAGAACACCAACCTTGCCGTGGTGGCGCCGGGCATCGCCGAGGCGCTGCTGGCGACCGGCCTCGGCCTTCTGGCGGCAATCCCGGCGGTGATCTTCTACAACAAGCTGAGCGCAGACAGCGACCGCATCATTGGCGGCTACGAGGCCTTTGCCGACGAGTTCGCCACCATCCTCAGCCGCCAGCTGGATTCCTGAGCCATGGGCGCATCCGTTCAGCAACCCGCCGCAGGCGGCAACCGCCGCCGGGGCCGCCGCCGCAGCCGGGTGCGGGCGATGTCGGAAATCAACGTGACGCCCTTTGTCGACGTCATGCTGGTGCTGCTGATCATCTTCATGGTGGCGGCGCCGCTGATGACCGTGGGCGTGCCTGTGGAGCTCCCGAAGACCGCCGCGGGCGCGCTGCCCGGCGACGAGGAGGAGCCGCTCACCGTGACCATGACCGCCGCGGGCGGCGTCGAGATCCAGACCACGCCGGTCGCGCGCGAGGAGCTGGTGACCAAGCTGCGCGCCATTGCGGCGGAACGCGCGTCCAACCGGGTCTATCTGCGCGCCGATGGCAATATCGCCTATGCCGATGTGATGCAGGTAATGGGCGCGCTGAACGCGGGCGGCTTCTCCAACGTTGGGCTGGTCACCGACACTGGCGGCCCGGCGCTTGACGGGCAGCCCGCCGCCGTCCTCGGGCAGTAGGCGGGGGCCGGGCGGTTGCAAACCGGAACCAAGATCTCTGTTGCCGGCCATGCGGTGCTGGTGGGCTGGGCCGTGTTCGGCGCCTGGTTCCCGTCCGAGCCGCTGCCGTTCAAAGTGCAGGAAGTCGCGCTGATCTCCTCGCAGGAGTTCGAACGGCTGAGCCAGCAGCGCCAGGCGCCGGAGATTTCCGAAGCACCCGCGGCGCTGGCGGAACCCGACAGCAGCGCGGACGCGCCCGCGCCCGCGCCGCAGGAGGACGCCCGCCCCGATCCGGTCACGCCGGAGCCGGTCGCTCCGGTTGAACCCGACCCGCAGGTCTCCGCCCGCCCGCAGCTGCGCCCCGAACCGCAGGTGCCGGAAACTCTGCCAGCGGTGCCGGATGCGCCCGAATCCACCGCCCTGGTGCCCGATGTCGCGCCCGAAGCGCAGCAGCGCCCGGTCGACCGTGTCGCGCCGCAGCCCGTCGCCCCGCCCGAACCCGACACCGAAGTGGCGGATGTGCCGCGCGAAGAAGTCGCCCCGGACCAGGGCGCCGAGACCGAACGCGAGGTCCAGGAAGCCGCCGCGCCCGAGGCGGCAGCGGACCGTATCGTGACCGAGGAGAACGAGGGCGAGGCCGAGGTCGCCTCTGCCGCGCCGGAAGTCTCGCGCCGCCCGAAAACACGCCCCTCCCGCCCGCGTGATGCAGAGCCCGAGCCGGAAGCCGCCGCCGCCGCCGCGCCGCAAGCCGAGGAAAAGCCCGAGCCGGAACCGAAGCCCGAGCCCAAACCGGCCGCAAAGCCCGAGCCGGAGGAAAAACCCGCCGCGCCCGAGCAGGTCGAATCCGCCGCGGTGGAAGACGCGCTCGCCGAGGCGCTGGCCGGCGGGCAGGAAGCAGATGTGACCGCGCCCGAGCCCGCAGGCCCGCCGCTCACCCTGGGCGAGAAAGACGCGCTCAGGGTCGAGGTCTCGCGCTGCTGGAACGTGGGCTCCCTGTCGACCGATGCGCTTCAGACAACCGTGGTCGTAACTGTGTCGCTGGCGCAGAACGGCACGCCGGACACCGGCTCGATCAAGATGCTGTCGAGCAGCGGCGGTTCTGCCGCGGCTGCAAAACAGGCCTATGAGGCCGCGCGCCGCGCCATCATCCGCTGCGGTGCCCAGGGCTTCAGCCTGCCGCCCGAGAAATACGCGCAATGGCGCGACATCGAGATGACATTCAACCCCGAAAGGATGCGAATCAAATGAGGCATTTTCTCTCCGCTCTCCTGATCGGCGCTTCGGCCCTCGCCGCCGCCGGCCCCGCTCTCGCGCAGGACGGTCCGCTTCGCATCGAGATCGACCAGGGCGTGATCGAACCCTTGCCCTATGCGGTGCCTGCCTTCCTGCCGGAAACCCCCGCCGCGGCCGAATTCGCGGCCGATATCGCCCGCGTGGTTGCGTCCGACCTCAGCGGCACCGGCCTGTTCCGCGAGGTGCCCGCCAGCGCGCATATCTCGGAGGTCACGTCTTTCGATGCGCCGGTCAAATATGCCGACTGGAAGGCGGTGAACGCGCAGGCGCTGATCACCGGTGCGGTCAGCGTGAACGGCAGCCAGCTCACGGTGCGCTTCCGCGGCTATGACGTGTTCTCGGAAAAGGAGCTCGGGACCGGCCTGCAGTTCACCGGCACCACCGAGGGCTGGCGGCGCATGGCCCACAAGGTGGCCGATGCGATCTACAGCCGGATCACCGGCGAGGAGGGCTATTTCGACAGCCGCGTCGTCTATGTCTCGGAAACCGGGCCCAAGAACGACCGCCGCAAGCGGCTGGCGATCATGGATTACGACGGCGCCGACGTGCAGTATCTGACCAACAGCGCCTCCATCGTGCTGGCGCCGCGCTTCTCGCCCCAGGGCGACCGGGTGCTTTACACCAGCTATGAAAGCGGCTTCCCGCAGATCCATGTGCTCGACGTGGGCAGCGTCGAGCGCAGGGTGCTCTCCAGCGGCGATGGCACGATGAGCTTTGCGCCGCGTTTTGCCCCGAACGGGCGCACCGTGGTCTATTCGCAGACCCAGGGCGGCAACACCGACCTCTTTTCCATGGATCTCACGACCGGCCAGCGCACCCGGCTGACCTCCGCGCCGTCGATCGAGACCGCGCCCTCTTTCTCGCCCGATGGCAGCCAGATTGTCTTTGAAAGCGACCGCTCCGGCAGCCAGCAGCTTTACGTGATGCCTGCAAGCGGCGGCGAGGCGCAGCGGATCAGTTTCGGCAAGGGCCGCTACGGCACCCCGGTCTGGTCGCCGCGCGGTGACATGGTGGCCTTCACCAAGCAGAACCAGGGCCGCTTCCACATCGGCGTGATGCGCACCGACGGCAGCGAGGAGCGGCTGCTCACGGCGTCGTTCCTTGACGAGGGGCCGACCTGGGCTCCCAATGGCCGGGTGATCATGTTCACCCGCGAAAGCCAGGGCAGCAGCGGCCGCGCGATGCTCTATTCGGTGGACATCACCGGGCGCAACCTGAAGCCGGTGCGCACCCCCGACGGGGCCTCCGATCCGGCCTGGTCGCCGCTGCAGCCCTGAGCGGCAGCCGGCGGCTTCATCCGCCATAGCCCCGGGCCCGGGGGTGTGTTAGCGTCGGGCCGATAAACGCAAAGGAATAGGCTGAAAACATGAGCGGTTTGAAGACAGCAATGGCGATTGCCGTGATGCTGGGCCTCGGGGCCTGCAGCAACTCGCCCTGGAACGACACTTTGAACGGTGCCGGAGCAGGGGCCGGGAGCGGCGCAGGCGCGGGGGCCGGCATCGGCACCGGCGCGCTGGACCCGGCAAGCCCAGCCTATTTCCGCGAATCCGTCGGCGACCGGGTGCTGTTTGCGGTGGACCAGTCGACGCTTTCCCCCGCGGCCGAGTCGACCCTTCAGGGCCAGGCCCGCTGGCTCGCCGCCAACCCCGATTACGTGGTCACCATCGAAGGCCACGCCGATGAGCAGGGCACCCGCGAATACAACCTCGCGCTTGGCGCGCGCCGGGCCAATTCCGCGCGCGAGTTCCTGATGTCGCAGGGCATTTCCGCGGGCCGCATCAAGGTGGTCAGCTACGGCAAGGAACGCCCGATCGAGATCTGCTCGGAAGAGGCCTGCTATACCAAGAACCGCCGCGCGGTCACCGTGCTGGCCGGCGGGCTGACGGGGTAAGGCGATGCGGAGACTGCGCGCCGCGCTTCTGGCCTCCTGCGCGCTGCTGGCGCTGCCGCTGGCAGCACAGGAGCAGCCCAACCCGCAGACCCTGGCCGACATCCGCCAGGAACTGACGGTCCTGCACGTCGAAATCCAGCGCCTGAAACGGGAGCTGTCGACCACCGGCGCGCCTTCGGGCGCGGTGACCGGCGATTCGGTGCTGGACCGGGTCGGCGCGATCGAGGCCGAGCTGCAGCGGCTGACCGCGCAGACCGAGCAGCTGACCCACCGCATCGACCGCATCGTGACCGACGGCACCAACCGGATCGGCGACCTGGAGTTCCGCCTGGTGGAGCTGGAGGGCGGCGACCTTGGCGCGCTGGGGGAGACCTCCACGCTCGGCGGCGGCGCGCTGCCGCCAGCCGCGGGCGGGGCTGAGGCCGGCACGGCGGCGGCAGCCACCGGCGCGGCGGAGGGCCCTTCAGAAGGTGCGGGCACCCTGGGCCTGGGCAGCGCTGCGGGGTCGGATACCGGCAGCGAACCGGCGCCCTCGGGCGAGCTGGCGATCGGCGAGAAGGCCGATTTCGACGCCGCCGGGCAATTGCTGGAGGCTGGCAGCTACCAGGAGGCGGCCGAGAAATTCGCGGCCTTCAACCAGGCCTACCCGGGCAGCCCGCTGGCCGCCGCCGCCGACTTCAACCGCGGCAAGGCGCTGGACGGGCTGGGCGACACCAAGGAGGCAGCGCGGGCCTATCTCGCGGCCTTCTCCGCCAACCCCGGCGGGCCGGACGCCGCCAAGGCGCTCTATGAGCTCGGCGCGGCGCTGGGGCGGCTGGGGCAGACCGAGCAGGCCTGCGTCACGCTCTCCGAAGTCGGCGCCCGCTTCCCCGGCAGCGCGCCGCAAGGCCCCGCCGAAGCCGAGATGGCCAAGCTGGGATGTACCTGAGCGGCGGCGATAGCAGCCTCCACTCAGCGGTGCGGGACCAGTTCCGCTCCGCCCTGCCGCCCCGGCTGGGCATTGCGCTCTCCGGCGGCGGCGATTCGACGGCGCTGATGCACCTGCTGCACGAGTGTTTCGCGGAAGCCGGCGTAAGCCTGCATGCCGCCACCGTCGATCACGGGCTGCGGCCCGGCTCTGCCGAGGAGGCGCAGGACGCCGCCGCCGCGGCCGCAGCCCTTGGCATTCCGCATCAGACCCTGCGCTGGCAGGAGGGCCCGGGCCCGGGCAATTTGCAGGATCAGGCGCGCGAGGCGCGCTACGGGCTGCTCACCGCCTGGGCCCGCGAGAACGCCATTCCGGTGCTGGCACTGGGCCATACCGCCGACGACCAGGCCGAAACGGTGCTGATGCGGCTGGGCCGCGCCGCCGGGGTCAGCGGCCTTTCCGGCATGCCGGTGCGGCGCACCCGGGACGGTGTCACGCTCCTGCGGCCGCTCCTCGGCATCAGCCGCGCCCAGCTGCGCAGTTACCTCAGGGACCGCGGTATCGCCTGGAGCGAAGACCCGTCGAACGAGGATGCGCGGTTCGAGCGGGTGCGGATGCGCCAGGCGCTGGCGGCGCTGGAGCCCCTGGGGCTCACCGTCAAGGCGCTGGCCGCGGTGGCGCAGAACATGGCCAAGGCGCGCGATGCACTGGACTGGTACGTGTTCCTGGCTGCCCGCGACCTTGCCTGCATCGAGGCGGGCGCGGTGGTGCTGAGCCAGCGCAAGTTCCGCACCCTGCCCGATGAAATCGGCCACCGGGTGCTGGTGCGGGCGCTGCAATGGGTCTCCGGAAGCCGTTATCCGCCGCGCCGGGTGCCGATGCTCGCCGCCGCCGCCGCCGCGCGCAAAGGCGGTTCGGCGACGCTGGCGGGCTGCCGGGTAATCGCGTGCGCCCGCCAGGTCTGGGTCTGCAGGGAATACAACGCGGTCCGCCGCACGGCGGCGCAGCCGGGTGATCTCTGGGACGGGCGCTGGCAGGTTTATGGCGGCGATGCAAAGGGTTGCGAGCTGCGCGCCTTGGGCCGGGACGGTCTGAAGCTGTGTCCCGACTGGCGCAGCACGGGTGTGCCGGGCGCGGTACTGGAGGCAACCCCCGCGGTTTGGCGCGGCGCCGAATTGGTGGCGGCTCCGGCTGCCGGGCTTGCCAATGGCTGGACCGCCGCGGAGGCCGGCAGCGAAGAAGACTTCTTTGCATCCCTTTTATCGCATTGAACCTGCCCGAATGATCCTTATTTTAGGCGTAACGCAGGCGGCCTCCGCGGTGCGCCTGAATGATTGGGAGAACTTGCCTTGGGCAACGCACGTAATATCGCCTTCTGGGTCGTTCTGTTCCTGCTGATTCTGGCGCTGTTCAACTTGTTCAGCGGTTCCGGCAGCACGATGCAGAGCCGTGAACGCGTCTTTTCGGATTTTGTCAGCGCGGTTGAAGCCGGCAATGTCAAAACCGTGACGCTGGACGGTGAACAGGTCCGCTACACCACGTCGGACGGACAGAACTATGTCACCATTAAACCGGGCGATGCTGAAGTCACGTCGCTGCTGATCGAAAACAACATCCCGGTGCGGGCCGAGAAGCAGCAGCAGTCGGGCTTCCAGTCCTTCCTGATCACGCTGCTGCCGTTCCTGCTGCTGATCGGTGTCTGGATCTACTTCATGAATCGGATGCAGGGCGGCGGCAAAGGCGGCGCCATGGGGTTTGGCAAGTCCAAGGCCAAGATGCTGACCGAAAAGCACGGCCGCGTCACCTTTGATGACGTTGCCGGCATCGACGAGGCCAAGGAAGAGCTCGAAGAGATCGTCGAATTCCTGCGCAACCCGCAGAAGTTCTCCCGTCTCGGCGGCAAGATCCCGAAAGGCGCGCTGCTGGTGGGCCCGCCGGGCACCGGTAAGACCCTGCTGGCCCGCGCCATCGCGGGCGAAGCCGGCGTGCCGTTCTTCACCATCTCGGGCTCCGATTTCGTCGAGATGTTCGTGGGTGTGGGTGCATCCCGTGTGCGCGACATGTTTGAGCAGGCCAAGAAGAACGCGCCCTGTATCGTCTTCATCGACGAGATCGACGCCGTCGGCCGCCACCGCGGTGCCGGCTACGGCGGCGGCAACGACGAGCGCGAGCAGACCCTGAACCAGCTGCTGGTGGAGATGGACGGCTTCGAGGCCAACGAGGGCGTCATCATCCTCGCCGCGACCAACCGCAAGGACGTGCTGGACCCGGCGCTGCTGCGCCCCGGCCGCTTTGACCGCAACGTCACCGTCGGCAACCCCGACATCAAGGGCCGCGAGAAGATCCTCGGCGTGCATGCCCGCAAGACCCCGCTGGGTCCCGACGTGGACCTGCGCATCATTGCCCGCGGCACTCCCGGTTTTTCGGGCGCGGACCTTGCCAACCTGGTGAACGAGGCCGCGCTGATGGCCGCCCGTGTCGGCCGCCGCTTCGTCACCATGGAGGATTTCGAATCCGCCAAAGACAAGGTGATGATGGGGGCCGAGCGCCGCTCGATGGTGCTAACCCAGGACCAGAAGGAAAAGACCGCCTACCATGAGGCCGGTCATGCCGTGGTCGGCCTGGTGCTGCCGGAGTGCGACCCGGTTTACAAGGCGACCATCATCCCCCGCGGCGGCGCGCTTGGCATGGTGGTCAGCTTGCCCGAAATGGACCGGCTGAACTGGCACAAGGACGAGTGCGAGCAAAAGCTCGCGATGACCATGGCGGGCAAGGCGGCCGAGATCATCAAGTACGGCGAAGGCCATGTCTCCAACGGCCCGGCCGGCGACATCCAGCAGGCCAGCCAGCTGGCCCGCGCCATGGTGATGCGCTGGGGCATGTCCGAGAAGGTCGGCAACATCGACTATGCCGAAGCGCATGAGGGCTATTCCGGCAACACCGCGGGCTTCTCGGTCTCGGCCCACACCAAGGAGCTGATCGAGGAAGAGGTGAAGCGCCTGATCCAGGACGGCTATGAGCGCGCCTTGGAGATCCTGATGGACAAGAAGGAAGAATGGGAACGCCTGGCCCAGGGTCTCCTGGAATACGAAACCCTGACCGGCGACGAGATCAAGCGCGTGATGAACGGCGAGCCGCCGCAGGCAGGCGAGGACGACGACAGCGGCGAGGATGAGGGCACCGCCTCGGTTACCGCGATCCCCAAAGCCAAGCCGAAGAAATCGCCGCCGGAAGGCGGGCTTGAGCCGGAACCCTCCAGCTGACCGCTGCCTGGCCTGAAACACCTGACCCCCCGGATGCCCGCCAGCCTCCGGGGGGTTTTGCATTTCGGAACCGCAACCGGCTGTTCACAAATCAGCATCACCGCCGCAGTGGACGCCGCGCCGCCGCCGGCTATCCTGCCGCCTGAAAAACGGGATACTTGACGGGGAGGGCGCAGGCAGTGCCGGTATTACGGGAAACGGAATTTACGGGGGAGATCACCTGGCTGGGGCAGGCGCCGGCCGGGGCAGGGCTGGCCTCAAGCCCCGTCGAGGCGCTGGAGCTCGGCTTTGACGGGCTTGCGGGCGCCCGCCACCAGGGCGCCACCGCACCCTCCTGCAGCCGGGTGAAGAACCTGCACCCCAAGGGCACCGAAATCCGCAACAGCCGCCAGCTCAGCCTTCTGTCAGCAGAGGAACTGGCACAGGTCGCCGCCAGGATGCAGCTGGACGCGCTCAGCCCTGCGCTGGTGGGCGCCAATATCGTGCTGCACGGCATCCCGGACTTTTCTCACCTGCCGCCCGCTGCGCGGCTGCAGGGGCCGGATGGCGCCACCCTCACCGTGAACCTGGAAAACCGTCCCTGTGTGCTGCCCGCGCGCGAGATCGAGGCAGAGCACCCGGGCTTCGGCGCCCGCTTCAAGCCCGCCGCCGAGCAGCGCCGGGGAATCACCGCCTGGGTGGAGCGGCCGGGGCGCCTGACCCTGGGCCAGAAGCTGCGCCTTTTCATCCCCGGCCAGCCCGCCTGGGCGCCCTGAGACCGCGGCAGGCAGCGCATCGGGTTTCCGATGCGTCACCCAAGGCACCGGCCGGCGGGCCCCACGCCGCTTCGGGGCAGGATAATGTCGGAAATCACGCGCGCCAAATGCCGCAAAATGGCTAAGTCTACGGCTAAACCGGCATCTGGGCCGGCGATCGTATGCTAACTCACAGGGATCAGGCCATGAGCTACAAGAGTGACATCGAGATTGCCCGCGAGGCGAAGAAGAAGCCGATTCAGGAAATCGGCGCGAAGATCGGGATTTCCAGCGACGACCTGCTGCCCTATGGCCACGACAAGGCAAAAGTGTCGCAATCCTTCATCGACTCGGTGCAGGAACGCGAGGACGGCAAGCTGATCCTGGTGACCGCGATCAACCCGACCCCGGCGGGCGAGGGTAAGACCACCACCACCGTGGGTCTTGGCGACGGACTGAACCGGATCGGCAAACACGCGATGATCTGCATCCGCGAAGCCTCGCTCGGGCCGAACTTCGGCATGAAGGGCGGCGCCGCCGGCGGCGGTTACGCCCAGATCGTGCCGATGGAGGAGATGAACCTCCACTTCACCGGCGACTTCCACGCTATCACCTCCGCGCATTCGCTGCTGTCGGCGATGATCGACAACCACATCTACTGGGGCAACGAGCAGGAGATCGACACCCGCCGCGTCGCCTGGCGCCGCGTCGTGGACATGAACGACCGCGCCCTGCGCCAGATCACCGCTTCGCTCGGCGGCGTCTCCAACGGCTTCCCGCGCGAGACCGGCTTTGACATCACCGTGGCCTCGGAAGTGATGGCGATCCTTTGCCTGGCGACCGACCTCAAGGACCTGGAAAAGCGCCTCGGCGACATCATCGTGGCCTACCGCCGCGACAAGACCCCGGTCTACTGCCGTGACATCAAGGCCGAAGGCGCGATGACCGTGCTGCTGAAGGACGCGATGCAGCCGAACCTGGTGCAGACCCTGGAAAACAACCCGGCCTTCGTGCATGGCGGCCCGTTTGCCAACATCGCGCATGGCTGCAACTCGGTGATCGCCACCAAGACCGCGCTGAAAGTCGCCGACTACGTGGTGACCGAAGCAGGTTTCGGCGCTGACCTCGGTGCCGAAAAGTTCATGAACATCAAGTGCCGCAAGGCAGACATCGCGCCCTCGGCCGTGGTGCTGGTCGCCACCGTGCGCGCAATGAAGATGAACGGCGGCATTGCCAAGGCGGATCTGGGTGCCGAGAACGTGGACGCCGTCCACAACGGCTGCGCCAACCTCGGCCGCCACATCGAGAACGTGAAATCCTTTGGTGTGCCGGTGGTGGTCGCGATCAACCATTTCGTGACCGACACCGACGCCGAAGTGCAGGCAGTGAAGGACTACTGCGCCACCCATGGCGTCGAGGCGGTGCTGTCGCGGCACTGGGAGCTGGGCTCGGAGGGCTCCGCGGACCTGGCGCAGAAAGTGGTCGCGCTGGCCGAATCCGGCAGCGCCAACTTCTCGCCGATCTACCCCGACGAGATGCCGCTGTTCGAGAAGATCGAGACCATCGCCAAGCGCATCTACCGCGCCGACGAGGTTCTGGCCGATGCCAAGATCCGCAACCAGCTGAAGGAATGGGAAGCCGCGGGTTACGGCAACCTGCCGGTCTGCATGGCGAAGACCCAGTACTCCTTCTCCACCGATCCCAGCTTGCGCGGCGCGCCCACGGGCCATTCGGTGCCAGTGCGCGAAGTGCGGCTTTCGGCCGGCGCGGGCTTCATCGTGGTGGTCTGCGGCGAGATCATGACCATGCCCGGCCTGCCGCGCACCCCGGCAGCGGAGAACATCCGCCTGAACGCGGACGGCCAGATCGAAGGTCTGTTCTGAGCCGGACGGCAAACACAATGCGCCGGCCCGGGGTGTCCCCCCGGGCCGTTGCAGGTTACGACGGGGCAGCGCCCGGATGGCGGCAAGACAGCGGAAGGAAAAGACAGCGATGGCGGCAGAACTTATTGACGGCAAGGCCTTTGCGGCCGAAGTGCGCGGCCAGGTGGCCGAACATGTGGCGCGGCTGAAGGCGGAGCATGGGCTCACCCCCGGCCTCGCGGTGGTGCTGGTGGGCGAGGATGCCGCCTCCCAGGTCTACGTGCGCTCCAAGGGCAAGAGCACAGTCGAGGCGGGGATGAACTCCTTCGAGCACAAGCTCGACGCGGAGACCTCCGAGGCGGACCTGCTGGCGCTGGTCGAGAAGCTCAACGCCGATCCGGCGGTGCACGGCATCCTGGTGCAGCTGCCGCTGCCCTCCCACATGGACGAATCGCAGGTGATCAACACTATCGCGCCGGAAAAGGACGTGGACGGCTTCCACATCTCCAACGTCGGGCTGCTCGGCACCGGGCAGAAGTCGATGGTGCCCTGCACGCCGCTTGGCTGCCTGATGATGCTGCGCGCCTACCACGGCTCGCTCTCGGGCAAGGACGCGGTGGTGATCGGCCGCTCCAACATTGTCGGCAAGCCGATGGCGCAGCTTCTCTTGGGCGACAGCTGCACCGTGACCATCGCGCATTCGCGCACCAAGGACCTTCCGGATGTTGTCCGCCGCGCCGATATCGTGGTCGCCGCAGTGGGCCGGCCGGAAATGGTGCCGGGCGACTGGATCAAGGAAGGCGCCACGGTGATCGACGTCGGCATCAACCGCATACCGGCGCCCGAGAAGGGCGAGGGCAAGACCCGGCTGGCGGGTGACGTGGACTTCGCCTCCGCCGCCGAGCGCGCGGGCGCCATCACCCCGGTGCCGGGCGGCGTCGGCCCGATGACCATCGCCTGCCTGCTCGCCAACACGCTCACCGCCTGCTGCCGCGCAAACGGGCTGGCAGAGCCCGAGGGGCTGACAGCCTGAGGCCGCAGAACCGCTGACTGGATGAAGATGCTCCCGCTGGACCCCTCCGGCGGGAGTATTTTTTACAAAGAAGAAACGGCGGGGACAGGGCCGCGGGCGGCGGTGCCCGGTGCTGCGGGCGGGTGCCTCCGGCGGGAGTATTTGGGGCAAGATGACAGGGCCGGGGCTGATCCGTGGCTGCGGGAGCCGGTCAGGCGGGGACCGGAACCATAGTGCCTTGCAGGACCGCGATCAGCTTCTCCTGGCCCGCGCTCAGCGCGTGCACCTCGGCGCTGACCACCACCAGCCGGCGGCCCGGTTTCAGCACCCGCCCGGTGGCGCGCAGCCGCGCGCCCTCGCCGGGGGCCAGCAGGTTGATCTTGATCTCGGCGGTCATCACTTCCTGATCCTCGGGCATCACGGTGAGGGCGGCATAACCAGCAGCGGTATCGCCAAGCGCGAAGCTGAGGGCGGCATGGGCGACGTCATGCTGCTGGCGGCTGCCGGGCAGGATCGGGGCGCCGATCACCACCTGGCCCGGGGTCACGCTTTCCAGCTCGGCACCGAAGGTTTGCATCATGCTCTGGCGGGCGAAGCTTTCGCGGATACGGGTGGTTATGTCAGTGTCTGGGGCGGTCATGCGCGGCTCTCCTGGTATTTTGCCTTACCATAGGGCAGTTTCCAGGCGGCGCTCAGGTGACGCTGCGCCATTCAGCGCGGCATCGGCATCGCCAACGGGCGCGGGCCGGTCAGTACCGCCAGCGCGCGTGGCCCCATCAGCCCCGCCAGCGCCGGGGTGCTGCTGTAAAGCCCGCCGGTATAGGTGCCGAAAGCGGGCATTATCAGCCGCGAGTCATCGAACAGGAAGGCCGGGCGCACGGTGCCGCGCAGCCGCGCCTTGGGGTGGTAGTGCCCCGAGACCTCGCCCCGCGCGCCTGGGGCGGCGATATGGCGGAAGGTGAGGGGCCCGAGTGTCATCTCGCCCGCGTGTTCGCCGCCGAAACACGGAGGTGCCGGGTCGTGGTTGCCCTCGATCCAGATCCAGCGGCGGTCCTGCATCAGGGCTGCCAGCTGCTGCCGCTCCGCCTCCGGCAGTGCGCGCGCAGCGGCGTCATCGTCGAAACTGTCGCCGAGGCAGATCACGCAGCGCGCGCCGGTCTCTTCCAGCGCAGCCTCAAGGCGCATCAGCGTGTCGCGGGTCTCGTAAGGCGGCAGGGCGCTGCCGCCGCGCCGCGCGTGGCGCTCGGCCTTGCCGAGGTGCAGGTCGGAGACGCAGAGCGTTTGCGCCCCGGCCCACCAGAGCGCGCCGGAGCCGAGGGCTGTGAGCCGCGCGCCGCGGAAGGAGAGCTCGTAACCGTTCATGATGCGTTCTTTAGCGGATGCGCGCGCCAGTGCAAGGGCGGAGTGGCCGGAGCAGGGGGTCAAGCAAGCTGCGCCAGGCCGGACTCGCGCATCAGCGCCTCGGTCTCGCGCAGCAGGAGCTTCTCCTCGGCGGCGCCCTTCACCGGCACCCGGCCGGTTTCCAGGAGCATCGGCGCGGCCAGGGGCGGCACCCGCTCCAGCCGCCTGAGCGTGATGCGGTTGCCGATCCGCGCCATCATTTCCTCGATCCGGGCAAAATCCACCAGCCCGCGCAGCGCCTCCTGCCGGGTGATCTCCAACAGCAAGTGGCCGGGGTCATATTTGCGGAGCGTGTCATAGAGGATATCCGAGGAAAACGTCGCCTGCCGCCCGTTCTTGCGGCTGCCGGGCGTGTTGCGCTCGATCAGCCCGGCGATGGTGGCGGCGGCGCGGAACGAGCGTTTCATCACCGCATTTCCGGCCAGCCAGCCTTCCAGACCGCCGCGCAGCGCCTCGATCTCGAACAGCGGCGCGGGGTCGGTCCATTGCTGCAAGCCCCAGATCAGCGTGGCGTAATCAGTGGCGACAAAGCCTAAGGGGTCGCGCCCCAGCGCCTCCATCCGCTTGGTCAGCAACAGGCCCAGCGTCTGCTGCGCGTTGCGCCCGGCAAAACCGTAGATGCAGCCGTGTTCGCGGCCGTCATGCGGGAAGCTCTCGATCAGCAATTGGCCTGCGCGGGGCAGTTCCGAGATATCGCGCTGCAGCGCCAGCCAGTCCGCCGTGTGGCGGGGCAGGTTGGGCCAGCTGTCCTGCGCGAGAATGCCGAGCAAGCGGGCGCTGAGCTGGGTCGAGGTGGCGAATTTGGTGCCGGAGAAGACTGCGATCTTGGGCTTGCGGCTGGCGTTGCGGGAGACCTCGACAGTGGTTTCGCGAAGGCCTTCGTAGCGCACCACCCGGCCGCCGATCAGGAAGGTGTCGCCGGGGGTGAGGGTGGCGGCAAAGGCTTCCTCGACCTCGCCCAAGGGCTTGCCGCCGCGGCTGTGCTTGAGGCGCACCTTCAGCAGGTCCGCATCCTGGATGGTGCCGATGTTCATGCGGATGCGGGCGGCGGCGCGCGGATCGCGCAGCTGCCAGCGCCCGTCGGGGCGCCGCAGCAGCCGCTGCCAGCGGTCGTAGGCTTTCAGCGCATAGCCGCCGGTGGCGCAGAAATCGAGACAGGCGTCGAACGTCGCCCGGCTGAGCTGCGCATAGGCGCCGGCGGTGGTGACCTCGGCATAAAGCGCATCGGCCTCGAAGGGGCCTGCGCAGGCGGTGATCAGGATCTGCTGACACAGCACGTCCAGCGGGCCGGCGCCGCGCGGCGCGCCATCGAGATCGCCTGCGCGCACGGCTTCGAGGGCGGCCCGGCATTCGACAACTTCGAAGCGGTTCGCAGGCACCAAGAGCGCCTTGGAGGGTGCGTTGTAACGATGATTGGCGCGGCCGATGCGCTGCACCAGGCGTTTCACGTTCTTCGGCGCGCCGATCTGGATCACGAGGTCCACATCGCCCCAGTCGATCCCGAGGTCGAGCGAGCCGGTGCAAATGATGGCGCGCAGCTCGCCCCGTACCATCGCGCCCTCGACCCGCTCGCGCTGAACCCGGTCGAGCGAGCCGTGGTGAATGCCAATCGGCAGCGCGTCCGCATTGGCCAGCCATAGGTTGTGGAAGAAAATCTCGGCCTGGGCGCGGGTGTTGTGGAAGATCAGCGTGGTTTTATGGGCTTTCACCTGTTCCAGCACTGCCGGGATGGCATATGCGGCACCGCCCCCGGCCCACGGCGGGGCTTCTTCCGTTTCCAGCATGCGAATGTCCGGGGCAGGGCCGGGGTCGGCCTCCAGGATGGAGCAGCGGTCCGGGTGGCGCGCAAGCGTCGCCGCGATGGCCTCAGGGTCGTCCACCGTAGCCGACAGGCCCACCCGGCGCAGACCGGGGCAGAGCCTTTGCAGCCGTGCCAGCGCCAGCATCAGCTGGTCGCCGCGCTTGCTTTCGGCCAGCGCGTGGATCTCGTCGACGATCACCCGTTGCACACCGTTGAAGGTGCGCGCTGCGTCCTCGTAAGAGGTCAGCAGGGCGAGACTTTCGGGCGTGGTCAGCAGGATATGCGGCGGATCGGCGCGCTGGCGCCGCTTGCGGCTGGCGGGGGTGTCGCCGGTGCGGTCATCGATGGTTATGGGCAGGCCCATCTCCTCCACGGGCGTGCGCAGGTTTCGCTTGATGTCCGCGGCCAGCGCCTTCAGCGGCGAGACATAGAGCGTGTGCAGGCCCTGGTGGGTGCCATCCGCGAGCTCCGCCAGCGTCGGCAGGAAACCCGCCATCGTCTTGCCGCCGCCGGTGGGGGCGATCAGCAGGGTGGCGGGGTCGCCGGCGCGCGCCAGCATCTCCTGCTGGTGCGGGTGGATCGACCAGCCGCGGCTGGTGAACCAGGACTGGATGGCGTCGGGCAATCTGCTCATCCGTCCCATGTAGGCACTGCGGCAAAACTTTTCCAAAAGTTTTGGCCGCGTCCTGCAAGGGCATGGCGCTGCAGGACGCCAGCACCCAACTGCCGCCCGCGCGGGACAAGGCCGCCAGGCCGCCGCGCATCGCCGGCGCGCGCCCTCGCGGCGGCGATTTGGCTGAGGCTGGGTGGTCGCTCGAGAGGTCGTACGGACGTGGCGGACATAAACTGCCAGCCATGCCTGCTTGGATCGCCACCGTGTGCGCCGGAGATGCGCGGCTCAGCTCAACCCCGGGAAGGCCGGCCCCTTACTTCACGATCACCTCGTCCCGCACGAACATGTTCGCCCAGGCGCGGTCGATCAGCTCCGGGCTCATCTGGTAGGGGAGGCCCTCGAACTCGCAAATCGCGATCATCTGGTCGATCAGGAACACCGGCTGGTAGTTGGCGTAGACATTGCCGATCTCCGGGTAGCGGTGCTTAAGGAGATGCACCAACGCGGGCTCGTCCAGCGGCATGCCCTTCTTGCGGGCCACCATGGCAAAGATCTTCAGGAAGTTCTCCTGGGAGGGGCCGTCGATCTTGATCTTGAAGAAGATCCGGCGCAGCGCCGCCTGGTCGAAGATCTCGTTCGGGTGGAAGTTGGTGGAGAAGATCACCAGCGTGTCGAAGGGCACCTCGAATTTCTCGCCCGATTGCAGCGCAAGGATGTCCTTGCCTTCCTCCAAGGGCACAATCCAGCGGTTGATCAGCGCCTGCGGCGGCTCCGCCTGGCGGCCGAGATCGTCGACAATGAAGATGCCGCCGGCCGCCTTCAGCTGCAGCGGCGCCTGATAGGTGCGGGCGGTGGGGTTATAGACCAGGTCCAGCATCTCCAGCGTCAGTTCGCCGCCGGTGATCACCGTGGGCCGTTCGCAGCAGACATAGCGGCTGTCGTAGCGGCGGCGGCGGCGCAGGGCGTTGGGATCATCTGCCTCCTGCGCGACGGCGGTGTGCACGATCGGGTCGTAGACGGTGATCACCTGGCCTGCGTATTCGATCGCCCGCGGCACGTAGACGTGATCGCCAAGCGCGTCGCGGATGCCGTTGGAGATCGAGGACTTGCCGTTGCCGGGGGGGCCGTACATCAGGATCGAGCGGCCGGCACTTACCGCGGGCCCGAGGTGGCCGAGCAGGCTGTCGGGCAGCACCAGATGGCCCATCGCGCGGGTCAGCTGGTCGCGGGTCACCTGGATGTTGCGGATCGACTGGCGCTTGACCTGCGCGCGGTAGACGTCGAGCGGCACCGGCATGGCGCCGAAGTACTCCGACTGGCTCAGCGCATCCAGTGCGCGCGCCTTGCCCGCATCGGTGAGCTGGTAACCCATCTCGTTGCCGCTGTTGGCGTTGAGCGTGCCGGTCGCCTCCAGCAGCTTCTGCTCGCGCGCCATGTCGACCAGCTCCTGCGTGACCGATCCGGGCAGGCAGATGGCGGCGGCGATCTCGCTCACTGTGCTGGCGTTCTTGCGGAAGATGGTTTTCAGCAGGATGTCCCGCATCATCACCGGCGGCAGCTGCATCTCCGCCAGGCCCTTCGGCGCGGGCGGCGCGGTCACGGTGAGGTTTTGCATGTTCATGGCAAAGGCTGTCCCCGGGCTGTTGCGCATCGCGCCCGGCCCGCGCGAGGGGGCCGGAGCCCGCTCAGAATATCCAGCACTGTGGCAGCAGCGGGGCAAAGCTGTATCATTTCCGCGAAAGGGCCCTGCGGCGCGGGTGCAGGAGGGGTTAGCTGCCGAAGACTGCGGCGAGCACCAGATAAATCGCCAGGCTGCCGCCGAGGCACAGGCCCATGGGGAAGCTCTTGCCCGCCTGCCAGCTCTCCCACTCGGGCGCGAGCCTGCGCAGGGCGGTGTATTTCGCGAGCCTATGGGTGGCAAAGCCCGCGAGCAGGTTGGCGGAGAAGATCATCGCCATCACCGGCAGATCCCCCAGGGCCACGAAGGGCGCGGTGGCGCCGGCAAATTTGGCATCCCCCGCGCCCACGGCCCCGGCCGTATAGAATAAAAACCCCAGGCCGATGCCGATGGGCAGATGCAGCAGCTGCCAGCCGTAAGCGGCCCAGCTTGGCATCACCAGTGCGCCCGCAACCACGTAGATGACCGCCAGCGTATCCACCGCCCAGTTCGGAATGCGCATCCCCCGCAAGTCGGTGAGGCAGACCGCAAAACACAAGGGCAGCACGAAGGGCAGAAACCACAGCGCGGCCTGGGCAGAGAGCGCCATGGCTCAGCCGTTCTCCAGCGCGGCCAGCGCGCGGGCGGCTTCCTCGAAATGCTGCGGGTGGGTCTCCACCGCCTCGCGCAGGAGGTTCTCGCCGGTGGTGACATCACCCTGTTTCACCGCCGAGAGCCCGAGTGTGTGCAGAAGCTGCGCGCGTTCGGTCTGGGTCACCGGGATCACCGGCATGGTGTAGTTGCGCTGCGCGGCACGGGACAGGATCAGGTTGTTCTTGGCGGTGAACAGCGTCTGGTCCTGGCGGATCGCCTCGCCGAACAGCCGTTCAGCGGCGGCGAAATCGCCGCGGGTCAGCTTGGAATAGCCCCAGTTGTTCATCACCTTGGCGGGCCGCGTGGTGAGCCCCGCGGCGATTTCATAGAAGCTGTCGGCGCGTTTCCACTGCTTGTTCGCATCCGCTACCATCGCTTCCAGCCGGTAGCGTCCGTAGGTCTCATGCGTGGGGGGCACCGAATCGAGCGCCGCCTTCGCGCCCTCCCAGTCGCCGGTGCGCACCAGCGCGCCCGCGAGTTCGACCTGGTCGGCGCTGGTCGCCCCCTTCATGGCCGCGACCTTCTTCCAGGCGGTAACACCTTCGGTCGCGCGCTTGGCCCGGATCAGAGAGGACGCGAGCCCGCGCTGCAGGTCGATCCGCTCCTCGTTGCCCTTCAGTGCGCGCTGGAAGTAGGAGACCGCCTCGTTCGGATCGGCCACGGTCAGCATCACGTCGTTGAGGTTGCTTTCATCGACGACGTTCACCTCCTGGAAGGCGCGCTCCACGGTTTCGCCGCCGTCCTTGGCGCAGGCGGCCAGCAGCAGGGCCGCGGCTGCCAGCGAGGCGGGAAAGGTAAACGGATGGCGCATGGATGCGTCCCTCTACTGCTCTGCTCCGGGCTGTTTTTGTCCCGGCTGTGCCTTGCCTCGGGGCTGTTCCGCCCCTTGTTTGCCACGCGCGGCCGGCGTCGGCCCTCCCGGCCTGCGGTGTGCGCCGCCGCGGGAAGGGCCCGGGTCACGGGGTCTGGCGAATCAGATAGCTGCCGCCGCCCTGGCGCACCAGACTGTAGGCGTGGTTTTGCGGCTCACTATGCGCGGGCTGATCCAGTTTGGCGAGGGCCAGGCGCAAATTATCGCGGATTGCGTCACTTTCGCCATTGTCGAGCGCATAGGCGCGCTTCAGGACCTGCGCGGCCTCTGCCGTCTTGCCCTGCTCCAGCAGCACGACGCCGAGGTTGTTTGCGGCCTCGGGCCAGTCCGGCGCGGCCTCCACGGCCTTGCGCAGGAGATCCTCGGCCTGGCCGAGGCGCCGCAGTCCAAGCTTGGCCGAGCCCATGCCCGACATCACCTCGGCCGTCAGGCCCTCGTCCAGCGCCGCGCGGGTGAAGGCATCGAGCGCCAGCTCGTGCTCACCCGCCGCCATCAGCCGGTGGCCCACCGCCAGCCCGTCCTCCGCCTCCTGGCTGAGATCGGCGCCCGGTGCCCAGGGGCTGGTGTTGTCCTGCCTCAGCCCCTCAGGCGCGCAGGCCGCCGCCAGCGCAAGAAGGCTGGCGGCGGCGAGGCCTGGGGCGAGGCGGGCGGGCAGGGCCCGTCCCGGATATGTCATCATCAGTTGCCTGCGTTGCCCATGTTCATGATGCCTTGGATCGAGGGGCCGATCAGGATGATCAGCAGGGGCGGCACCGTCAGCGTCATTGTGGCAAGGGTCATCTTCACGGGCAACTTGTTTGCGGCCTCCTCGGCGCGCATCACCCGCTTGTCCCGCATCTCGCCCGCGTAGACCCGCAGCGCCTCGGCGATCGAGGTGCCGAAGGTGGCGGACTGGATCATCACCGTCACAAATGAGGAGATATCCTGCACCCCGCAGCGCGTGCCCATGTCCCGCAGCACCTTGTCCTTGTCCTTGCCCGCCTTCATCTCGTAGGCGACAATCTCGAACTCCTCGGCCAGCGCAGGGTAGGAGGCGTGCAGCTCCTTGGCGACGCGCACGATCGACTGGTCCAGCGACTGGCCGGCCTCGACGCAGACCAGCATCATGTCGAGCGCATCGGGGAAGCCTGCGGTAATCGCCTGCTTGCGCTCCTCGATACGGCGGGTGATCCAGTATTTCGGCAAGAGGTAGGCCGCGGCGCCCGGGCCGATGATGCGGATGATCATCTGCTGGCTGTCGAACTCAAAACCGGCCTTCAGCACATAGACATAGAACAGCCCGCCCGCGAGGCCGATCAGGCCAAGCGCGAACTGGGCGAAATGGAACAGCCGCACCGAATCCTTGGACTGATAGCCCGCCTGGCGCAGCTTCAGCTCCATCGCCGAAAGCTCGTCGGCGTTCTGCGGCTCCAGGAAGGTTGCAAATTTCTGCAGCTGCTCGTTGCGGTTGGCCTGGCGCAGGCGCTCCTTTTTCTGCGCTTTCTTGCCGCTGTCCGGCGCCATGTCGCGCTGCAGCTTCTTCAGCGGATCTTCGGGCTGGTTGAGCAGCAAGGGCACCGCCAGCAAGATCATGAACAGCCCGCCCAGCCCGAGGGCAAGAAGCGGGCCGAATGCGCCGAACTGCGCGGTCAGCCAGGCGTTGATACCGGACAGAAATTCCATTTGCCGCTCCTTCAGACCTTGATGTTGGTGAGCATGCGCATCACGAAAAGATTCACCGTCAGCATGGTGCCCACGATGAAGCAGGCGGGAATGAACCAGGGGTGGTCCAGCACGGTGTCGTAATAGTTCGGATCCTTAGCGAGGATGCCGCCCAGGCAGAACAGCGGGAAGCCTGACAGGAACTTGCCCGACCACTGCGCCTCGGCGGTGATCGCCTTCACCCGGCGGAACAGGCGGAAGCGGGCGCGGATCACCTTGGCAAGCCCCGCCAGCACCTCGGCCAGGTTGCCGCCCGACTGCTGCTGGATGGTGACGGCCACTGCCAAAAAGCGCAGGTCCTGGATGTCCAGCCGCTCGGCCATTTCCTTCAGCGCCTCGCCCACGTCGCGGCCATAGGCGCATTCGTCGGCGATGATGCCGAACTCGGTGGCCAGCGGGTCCTCGACCTCATTGGCAACAATTTGCACGGCGGAGGAAAACGGGTGGCCGACACGCAGGGACCGCACCATCAGCTCCACCGCGTCGGGCAGCTGCTCTTCCAGCATCGCCAGGCGCTTGGCCGCCTTCTTGTTGACCCAGAAGAACACCGCGCCCACCCCGATCACCACCGAGCCCAGCACTCGCACCGGCAGCGCCGCCGAGGTGCCGACGCTGAGCCCCACAAAGGCCACAGCGGCAAGCCCCGCCATGATCAGCATCAGCTGCCGAGGCGTGAAGGCAATCGCCGCCTTCTGTGCCCGTTCCGACAGCAGCGAGTAAAGCGGGATGGTTTGCGACCTGGCGTGCTGGCGCAGCTCCTTGCGCAGCTGTTCCAGCACCTGCTCGCGGTTGCCGCCTTTCTCCATCATCTCCAGCCGCCGGTTGACCCGGCTGTTGAGGCTGATCGACTTGCCGAAGGTGACCAGATACAGCCCCTCCACCAGCGCCAGCACGCCAAAGAAAATCAGACCGTAGATCAGCGGCTCGGCACTCAGCTGCATCAGCGCTTCTCCATCACGGTGGGTTCATAGATCGAGGGCGGCAGGTCGTAGCCCCAGAGGCGGAAGCGCTCCGAAAAATGGCTGCGCACGCCGGTGGCGGTGAAATGGCCGATGATCTTGTTGTCCGGCGTGAGGCCGACGCGCTGGAAGCGGAAGATCTCCTGCATCGAGATCACGTCGCCCTCCATCCCGGTGATCTCGGTGATCGAGGTCATCCGGCGCGAGCCGTCCTGCAGGCGGGAGGCCTGAACGATCAGGTTCACGGCCGAGGCGATCTGACTGCGCACCGCCTTGATCGGCATTTCGATCCCGGCCATCGCGATCATGTTCTCCAGCCGCGAAATGCCGTCGCGGGCGGAGTTCGCGTGGATCGTCGTCATCGAGCCGTCATGGCCGGTGTTCATCGCCTGCAGCATGTCGATCACCTCCTCGCCGCGGGTCTCGCCCACGATGATGCGGTCGGGCCGCATCCTGAGCGCGTTCTTCAGGCAGTCGCGCGGCGAGACCTCGCCCTTGCCTTCGACGTTGGGCGGGCGGCTTTCCATGCGGCCCACATGGGTCTGCTGCAGCTGCAGTTCGGCGGTGTCCTCGATGGTGAGGATGCGTTCGGAGTTGTCGATGAAGGACGAAAGCGCATTGAGCGTCGTGGTCTTGCCCGAGCCTGTGCCGCCCGAGACGATCACATTAAGCCGAGTGGAGACCGCGGCCTGAAGATAAGCCGCCATCTCTTCGGTGAAGGCGCCGAAACTGACCAGATCGTCGATGCCCAGCTTGTCCTTCTTGAATTTGCGGATCGACACCAGCGAGCCGTCCACCGCAATCGGCGGCACCATCGCGTTGAAGCGCGAGCCGTCGGCGAGGCGGGCGTCCACGTAAGGGTTCGATTCATCGACGCGCCGCCCCACCGCGGAGACGATCTTGTCGATGATCCGCATCAGGTGGCGCTCGTCCTTGAAGGCGATGTCGCTGATTTCCAGCTTGCCGCCGCGCTCGACGAAGATTTGATGCGGGCCGTTCACCAGGATGTCGCTGACGCTGTCGTCCTGCAGCAGCGTCTCCAGCGGCCCGAGGCCGGTCACCTCGTCGTAAAGCTCCTTGTTCAACTGCTGCCGGTCCTCCCGGTTCAGCACGATGCTTTTCTCTTCCAGGATCTCGGCGCTGATCGAGGCGATTTCCGAGCGCAGCTCGGCTTCGCCTGCGCGCTCCAGCGCCGCCAGATTGAGGTTTTCCAAGAGGTCCCGGTGCAGCTGGATCTTGATTTCGCTCAGCCGCTCCTTGCGCTTGCGCTCCTTGTCGGCGGGCTGCGCTTCGGCCGCCTTGCGCGCCACCGGGCGGCGCAGGCTGACCGCGGGCTTCGCCTCCGCCTCGCCGGGGGCTGCCTCGGGGGCGGCGGGCGGCGGCGGAGCGGCTTTCGGCGATTGCTTCTTGTACTTGGAGAACATCAGCTTACCCCCAGACCGGCTGTATGTGTGGCAGCGCCGGATTCCTTGCGGCCCGCAAGGCCGCTAAAACTAAACTGTGACCCTCAGGCCGCTTCGGCTTCATTCCGGCCCAGCTCGTGCAGCGAGGCCGCGAGCTTGGCGATCTCCTTGCGCAAGGGGTTCTTGGCCACGGACAGCGCCAGCGGCGTGCCGTGATCGCAGCTCTGCGGCACCGGCTTGCCGCCATCGGGCAGCTGCAGGTCGATCGAGATGCCCAGCGATTCCGCCAGCCGCTTGACCCGGGACTTGCCGCTGAGATCGGTGAATTTCGGCGCCCGGTTCAGGGCAAAGCGCAGCTTTTCGAACGGCAGATCTTCGGATTGCAGCGCCCGCTTCATGCGCAGCGCGTTCTGGGCTGAACGCATGTCCAGCTCGATCAGCGCGAAATAGACATGTGCCACGTTCAGCACCGTCTCCGACCATTGCACCAGCGTGTGCGGCAGGTCTATCACCACGAAATCGAAATGGCTGCGCGCCATCTCCACCACGCGCTCGATGTCATCCGGCGTCAGGATGTCGAGCGGGATCATCTCGGCAGGCGCGGTCAGCACCTGCAGCTTGTCCCGGAAGGTCAGCAGCGCCTGGCCGAACAGTTCGGCGTCCATGCTCTCAGTCTCGCTCAGCATCTCCATCACCGCCTCACGCCGGGGCAGGTCGAGATAGGTGGAGACCGAGCCGTGCTGCAGGTCGAGATCCAGCAGGCAGACCCGCGGCTCCTTGTGCTCGCTCAGCGCTGCCAGCTCCCAGGCCAGGTTCACCGCCAGTGTGCTGGAACCGGTGCCGCCCGCCAGCCCGTGGCAGGCGATGACCGCGCCTTCGCGCTTGCTGCCCGATTGCAGCTGATGCTGTTTCTCACCCGGCGCCTGACCGCCCTCCGGCGCCTGGAGGCGGCTGATGGCGGCCTGCAGCTCCTGCTCCGGCAGCGGGTAGGGGATAAATTCATCGGCGCCCTGGCGCAGCAGGCTGTGCAGCGCCGCAGGCGTCACGTCGTCGGCGATCAGGATCACCTTGATGCCCTGCGCCTTGGCCTGAGCGATGATTTCGCCCATCAGCGCCAGATCGCCTTCGTCGGCGCTGTCGATGGCCAGCGCCACAAACTGCAGCGGCTCCGCCTCGGGCTGGGAGAAGAAGGTCAGCGCCTCCTGAAAGCCGAGATCGCCCCAGGCCTCGCCCATGGCGGCTTCCATGTCTTCGATCAGGAGATCGAAATTCTGCACGTCGCGGCTGACCGTGCAGGCAATAATCGCAGAAGCGTCGGTTTGCGAGGGGTCGCTGCTCATCACCATCATCCTTGTTCCCGAAGGTCGGCTGCACGCGGGGCACAGTTTGCCTCTTGGCAACAATGTCGGTGGGAACTTGGGCGAGATTGGGGCCAAAAAGCCCCAAATCTTGGGTATTGTTCACCGCTTGCAAACCGCGCGCGGCCGGTCCCGGAGCTGGCCGGCGCAGGCGGGCAGGGGCCTACTGCAGCTCCCGGCCGAGCGATTGCTCTTCGGTCAGCGTGGTCTCGGGCACTGCGCTTTCGACATATTCGCGGTAGATCACCTGGGCGTATTTGCCGTCCAGAAGCATCGGGTGATCCGTCAGGAACCCGCTCACCTCGGTCACCGTGCGGCGGTTGCGGCGCTCGCGGTCGGGGGTCGGGATCAACGGCTGGGTCTCGCCGAAAGAAACCACCGCCTGCAGCCGGTGGCGGCTGACACCGCGCGCCACCAGGTAGTTCACCGCTGCCTGCGCCCGGCGCAGGCCAAGCGCCTTGTTGTAGGTCTGGCTGCCAACCGCGTCGGTATGGCCGAAAACGCGGAAGCGCACTTCGGGGAACTGCCGGATCCAATGCGCCTGCCGGTCCAGCACCGCGCGCGCCGCCGGCTCCAGCCGGGCACTGTCGAAGGCGAAGGTGATGGTGGTGGGCACTTCTTTGGCAAAGCGGGTGGCAAGCTGGATGGTGAAGCTTCGGTCGCCGCTCATCACCGCCGCATTGCCTGCCGCGGCATCGCCGAAGCCGCCCTCGCGGAACAGTTCGCGCCCCGCCTCGCGCTCGCAGGCCGCCACGGCCAGGGCAAGAGCAGCAATCGCGGCATGTCTGATCATCCGTCCCATCCTCCCGCTCAATCCAGCACGTAGCCGTAGGAGCCGTTGAAATCCTGCTTGGCGACCTCCCCGGCCGGCCCGTGGCTGGTGCGCGACGTGCGGCCGAACAGGAACAGATCCTTTTCGCTCGGCGGCCTTACCCGGTCGGTGGGCAGGGTCAGCGCCTCGCCCCGGGTCGGGGTGACCAGATGCGCGCTGATGATGATCACCAGTTCGGTCTGCTCGCGCTGGTAGTCGGCGCTGCGGAACAGCGCGCCCAGCACCGGCACGTCGCCCAGCCAGGGCAGCTGCGAGGAATTGTCGAGGAACTCGTCCCGGATCAGCCCGGCAATGGCAAAGCTTTCGCCGTCGCGCATCTCCACCGTGGTCGAGGTCTCGCGGCGCGAGAAGGCGTCGATGGTCAGCCCGCTCAGCTCCAGCGAGTTGGTCGGGTCGATGGCAGAGACCGCGGCGTTCAGCTCCAGGTTGATAAGGTCGGCGTCCACCACCCGCGGAATGAAGTTCAGCTCGATGCCGAAGGGTTTGAACTCAATGGTGATGACGCCGTCTTCCTGCGCCACCGGCACCGGATATTCTCCGCCCGCCAGGAACTTGGCCTCCTGTCCCGACAGCGCCGACAGGTTCGGCTCCGCCAGGGTGCGCACCACGCCCTTCTGCTCCAGCGCCTCCAGCAGCAGGCTCACCTGCACCGAGCCCGCGTTGAAGCCGAACAGGAAGGCGCCGGTGTTCTCGTTTGCGGCCGGGATGTTGCCCGCCAGCGAGTTAGCCAGCGCGCCGGAAGTGTTGAGCGTGTTGGTGCCGCCGGTGCGGCCGCTGCCGGTGCCGCCGTTGAAGCCGAGCGAGGCGCTCAGCGATTTCGAGACCGAGCGCTGCATCTCGGCAAAGCGCACCTTCAGCATCACCTGCTGCACACCGCCCACAGACATCAGGTTGCTGACGCGTTCCGGCGCATAACGCTCCGCCAGGTCCAGCGCCCGCTGCAGCCGGGCCGAGCTCGACACGGTGCCCGACAGCACGATGCCGTCATTGGCGGTGCGCACCTCGATCCTCTCGTTGGGCAGGATCTGGCGCAGCCGCTCCTTGAACTCGCTCACATCGGCCGAGACGCGGACGTCGACATTGGTGATCAGCCGTCCCGAGCCATCCAGCAGCGTCAGCGTGGTGAGCCCCGGCGACTTGCCCAGCACATAGATAGTGCGGTCCGACAGCGAGGAGATATCCGCAATCGACGGGTTGGCGATGCTGAGTTCGGCAAAAGGTGTTGCGCTTTCGACCACCACGGCACGGTTCATCGGCACGTCGAGCGTGGCCGCGGTGCCCTTCTTGACCACCCGCAGCGATTGCGCCTGCACCCCGTCCGCCGCGGGCGCAGCCACGAGCGATAGCCCCATAAGGGCCGCCGCCACGAACCTTCGAATTCCCATGTGACCTGCCTTTCCGATCACGCCTCTGCCCCGGGTCTTGCCGCCCGCGGTTTTGCGCACTGTGGCCCGGTTCCGGAATTATTGCAAGAATCAACGGCTTCCGCGCCCCTGCAGGGCAGAGAGCCCTGTGGGGCAGGGGCAACAGAGAAGGCCCGCGCCGCCCGGGCGGGCGGCGGGGCTGAACCTGTTAACGGACTGCGGTGCAAGGGTTTTCCTAGTTGGTGCAGGGAATCGGGATCTCCACCACCTCGGCGCCGCGCCGGGTGCGGATGGTGCAGACCTTTTCCTTCTCCACCTGCTGCGGCGCCTCCAGCGCGCCCAGGCCCAGAAGCTTGCGCTGGTCGACCTCCACCATCTGGGCGATGGTGTCGTCGCCCGCGCCCACCAGGGCCAGCGACAACCGGCCGGTGGACTGCGCCTGCGCCAGCGCCGCCACCTGCTCGGGGCGCACCGCCACGGTCACCGTACGGGCGATCATGGCGCCGTCGATGTCGCCGCCCGCGCTCTGGTCCACCGCGACCAGTTCCACATTGGTGTCGATCAGCCGGGTCACCTCGCCGCGGCCCGCGTCGGCCTGCGGCATCATGCCGGTCCAGTAGACATCGACCTTGTCGCCCGGGCGCAGGAAGCCCGACACGCCCGAGGCCACGTCCACCTTGATCGCAAAAGCCCGCATACCGCGCTGCAGACGCGAGGTGATGCCTGCATCCTCGCCCGGCGCGGTCACCTTGGCGGCCAGGACAGCCTCGCCCTTCTCCATTGCCCGCAGCACCACACGCGGCTTGCCCCCGGCCTCCGGCGGAAACAGCGCCTCCAGCGACTGGAAGGCACCTTCGGGGATGGCGTTTTCCGGCCAGCGCACCGCGCGCACCGACTCCTCGCCCAGCCGCTCGCCGTATTTCAGCGGGGCCGTGGCGACATAGACTTCCACCGTCGGCACGATGTCGGCGCGGGCCGCGCGTTCGCGGGCCAGTTCGTTCTGATAGGCAGTAATGTAGTTCTTCGCCATCATCACCGCGCCGCCCGCAAGGGCGACCCCGACGATCAGCACCAAACCGAAAACAGCACGCATACCGTGACCTCTCAAGAACTAGGGGCCGGCTCCGCGCGGGCGGGACCGGCTGCTGGATTAATCGAAAAGTTGCAAGTCAGGCCCTTGGCTTCTGCCGGCCCGGGCGGGCCTAGCTGAACGACCAGTTCGTCATGTAGGCGGCCATCGCCTGCGCGAGCCCCATGGCGCCGTTTTCCATCGCGCCGGAGATCAGCACCGCGAGCCCGATGATTGCAGCGCTCAGAACAACCCAGTCGACGGTGATGGCACCGTCATCGCTTGCCAGAAAGGACCAAAGCCGTTTCATAGTGCACACCTCGCTGCGTCAGCCCCTGCGGGGCAAGGCGGCGGCCCTTTTCCGGGGCCGCCGCAAAACCCTGTGCGATGCGCTTAGGTCGGCTTCTTGGTCGACAGGTAGGACCCGGTGCCGCTGGTCAGGTCGGAGGCGCCGTTCTGGATTGCGGTGTAGACAACGCCGGCCAGGGCGGCGACGGCGGCGGTCAGCACGACCCAGTCCACGGTCACGGCGCCGGAGTCGTCTTTGCGGAAGTTTTTGATGAACTTGATCATGGTGTCGTCCCTCCAAAGGATCGCTTGAATTCCAGGTATCTCCCGCCGGGGGATGCTGGCCCGCTCTCTCACAATGGGCCTGCCCCGCCGGGTTACGAAATCATTAAGCTTTATGAATCTGGCCTGAATGGGGCGGAAACCTGTGCATATGGCCGCAAAGCGCGAATATCGCCGGCAATTTTCAAGGTATTGATAAGGTTGATTAATTGCTGTTTCGCCGCCATCCCGACGCGGGCGGGCCGCCCCGTGTCCCGGAGCGGCCCGCTGAGAATTCAAGCTATGCTGGTGTCAGATCAGGTCGGCTTCTTGGTCGACAGGTAGGAGCCGGTGCCGCTGGTCAGGTCGGAGGCGCCGTTCTGGATGGCGGTGTAGACAACGCCGGCCAGGGCGGCGACGGCGGCGGTCAGCACGACCCAGTCCACGGTCACGGCGCCGGAGTCGTCTTTGCGGAAGTTTTTGATGAACTTAATCATGGTGTCGTCCCTCCAAAGGATCACTGAATTTTGCCTATCCCGCCATCTCTTCAGGGTCGGCTCTCTCACCTGCTTGACCACTGTCCGGCTTGGATGAGGATATATAGCCAGCCGAGCGTGGCAGGATTTGGGCTGAATGCTGGAGAATTCGTCTCAATCTTAACTTCCTGGCAAGAATATTGGTAACGCACTGGCCGTGCGCGATTTTATCCATGGGTGCCAGCCTGCGGCCGTGGCATTTCCGCGCCAGTGGCCGCAAATTATGGCGAGCGTGCCCGATTCCGGGCCGCTTGGGCTGGCCTTCGGGCGGGGATTTCCCGAGGCTCTCCCAAACCGCAACAAAAACCGCAGCAGGGGCAGGCAGGGTGAAAGCCGTCCACATCGCGATTCTGGCGCTGGCCGCGGCCCTCGTGCCGCCGCAGCCGCACGCCCAGACGGTGCCCGCCCCCGCGCCGCAGCCTTTCCCCGAATTCGAGGCCAAGCGCATCAAGCCGCCCGTGCCCGGCACCCGCAAACGGATCACCGTGCAGATCGACCCGGATGCGGCCCCCCCGGCCGTGCCCGCCGCCGCGCCCGCGCCGGGCCCGGACCTGCTGCCGCCCGCTCCCGGCCCGGGCCGCTTTGCCGCCTTCTGGGAGGAGATCACCCCCGAAGCTGCTGCCGCAGGGATGGCCATCGGCCCGGGGCGGCTCGACCCCGCCTTGCTGGCGCTTTCCAAGGCCGGAGACGCCGCGGCCCCGCGGCTGCAACTCCTGCAGGACATCGCCGCCGCCCGCGGAGTGGAGATCCTGACCCAAAGCGCCGGCACCCGGGTCTCTCCGGCGCTGGTGCTGGCGGTGATCGCGGTGGAATCGTCGGGCCGCGCAGGTGCCGTCAGCCGCGCGGGCGCGCAGGGCCTGATGCAGCTGATGCCCGATACCGCCGCCCGCTTCGGCGTCACCGACCCGCTGGAGGCCAAGCAGAACATCGCCGGCGGCATCCGTTACCTCGACTGGCTGATGCAGGAGTTCGGCGGCGACCCGATCCTGGTGCTGGCGGGCTACAACGCGGGCGAGGGCGCGGTGCGCGCCCACAAAGGCGTGCCGCCCTTCGCCGAGACCCGCGACTACGTGCCCAAGGTGCTGGCCGCCTACCAGGTGGCCCGCGGCCTCTGCCTGACCCCGCCGCAGTTTCTCTCGGACGGCTGCGTGTTCCGGGTGATGCAGTAGCCCCCGGCACCAGGGCATCCCGCAAATCCCTCGTGAAATCATGACTTTCGCCAAGAGCCGCCATTTTTCTGCGGTGCGTGGATGATTTCACGGCCGCATATTTTTAAATGCCCCATTTGGCAGAAAATAGATTGGAGACAGCATTGGATCTCGGGATAGACCCGGCCGCCGTGGCCGCTCAGTCACAAGGCTTCAGCAGCAACCTCGCCCTGATCGCCACCATCGCCTTCGTGGGCTTCTTCGGCCGCCTGGTGTTCGTGGCCTTCGCCCCGGACCTCGCCCCCCGCAACCCGCTGCGCCATCTCTCTGGCGCGGGCTTCCTGCTGCTCGCGGCGGCGATCTTTGGCGGCGGGCTCTATACCACGGGGAAGTGGACCAAGGCGGTGGTGCTGTTCAACCGCAACCTGGTGGACCCGGTGATCGTCACCTGGCTGGGCCGGGACAGCTGCGATCCGGCGTCGGGCAGCTACTGCGTGGTGGTCTTCGAAGCGGAGCGCGAGCTGGTGGTCAACTGGTACGACAAGCGCGTCTACATGTGGGAGATCGTCAACCCGCCCGAAGGCGCGCCCTGGCACAGCCGCGGCCCGCAGCGCCGCCCGCCCAGCCGCCCGCTCGCCGGCTGAGAGCAAAGGAAAAGGCCCGCCAAAACAGGCGGGCCTTCGCGTTGTACATTGCCGGACCGCCGCTGCGGCGGCCTCGCGGTCAGTTCACGATGGTGGCTTCGGTCGCCGCGCGCAATTCGTCCTCGCTCACGCCCTCGGCGGTCTCGACAATTTTTAGCCCGCCCTCGACCACGTCCAGCACGCCGAGGTTGGTGATGATGCGGTCGACCACGCCCTTGCCGGTCAGCGGCAGGGTGCATTCTTTCAGCAGCTTGCTGTCGCCGTGCTTGTTGGTGTGGTCCATCACCACGATGACCTTGCCGACACCGGCCACCAGGTCCATCGCGCCGCCCATGCCCTTGACCAGCTTGCCGGGGATCATCCAGTTTGCCAGATCGCCATTCTCGGCCACTTCCATCGCGCCCAGGATCGCGGCTGCAATCTTGCCGCCGCGGATCATCCCGAAGGAGGTGGCGCTGTCGAAATAGGCGGTGCGCGCCAGCTCGGTGATGGTCTGCTTGCCCGCGTTGATCAGGTCGGGGTCTTCCTCGCCTTCAAAGGGGAAGGGGCCCATGCCCAGCATGCCGTTTTCCGACTGCAGGGTAATGTCCTTGTCGCCCACGTAGTTCGCCACCAGCGTCGGAATGCCGATGCCGAGGTTCACATACATGCCGTCTTCCAGCTCCTGCGCGGCGCGTGCGGCCATTTGGTTGCGGTCCCAAGCCATGGTTCAAGCCTCCTCACGCTTGCGGGTGGTGCGCTGCTCGATACGCTTTTCGTGGTCGCCCTGGATGATGCGGTGCACGTAGATGCCCGGCAGGTGGATGTGGTCGGGATCGAGCGATCCGCGCGGCACGATTTCCTCGACCTCGGCAATGCAGACCTTGCCGCACATGGCGGCGGGCGGGTTGAAGTTGCGCGCTGTCTTGCGGAAGATCAGGTTGCCGGTGTCATCGGCTTTCCAGGCCTTCACGATGGACAGGTCGGCAAAGATGCCGCGCTCCATGATATAGGTCTCGCCGTCGAACTCCTTGTGCTCCTTGCCCTCAGCGATCTGGGTGCCGACACCGGTCTTGGTATAGAACCCCGGAATCCCGCAGCCGCCCGCGCGCATCCGCTCGGCGAGCGTGCCTTGCGGGTTGAACTCCAGCTCCAGCTCGCCCGACAGGTACTGGCGCATGAACTCCGCGTTCTCGCCCACGTAGGAGGAGATCATCTTCTTCACCTGCCGCGTCTGCAGCAGGATGCCGATGCCGAAATCATCCACGCCCGCATTGTTGGAGGCAAAGGTCAGGTCCTTGGTGCCCGCGTCCTTGATTGCCTGCAGCAGAAGTTCGGGGATGCCGCAGAGGCCGAAGCCGCCCGCCGCAATGAACATGCCGTCGAAAAGCAGCCCGTCAAGCGCTTCGGCGGCGTTCGAATATACCTTTTTCATGGAGTTCTCCCATAAACTGCCAATTACAACGGTTCTGGCGGCGGGGCGGGAGAGAGTCAACAATACCGAGGCGGATCGGTATTTCTACGGAGCGCCCGGCACGCGCCGTCCCGCGCAGAGGGGCGCTGCCCCTCTTGGCCTTTCGGCCAATTCACCCCGGGGTACTTCGGGCCAGAAAGTAGTCCAGGCGTTTAGTTCAGAGGGAGGTGCCACTTTCTGACTGCAAATACCCCCGCCGGAGGCCCGCCGCGCGCCAGCGCAGCGGTTGGCAGCGCGCGATGGTTTAACTCTTGGCCGCGGCTTTCTTGGCGGGTGCCTTTTTCTTGGCCGCCGGTTTTTTCTTGGCGGTCTTCTTGCCCGCTTTCTCGGTGATCAGTTGAACCGCCATTTCCATAGTCATGTCCTTGGGCTCCACGTCCTTGGGCAGGGTGGCGTTCACCTTTTCCCATTTCACGTAAGGCCCGTAGCGGCCGTCCATGATGTTGACCGCGCCGCCGCTCTCGGGGTGTTCGCCCAACTCCTTCAGCGGTTTTGCCGCCGCCCGGCTGCCGCGGCGGCCGGGGTTGGCGCGTTTTTCGGCCAGGAGCTCCACCGCGCGGTTCATGCCGATCTCGAAGACGTCGTTGGGGTCCTTGAGGTTGGCGTAAACCGGCTTTTCCTCCTCCGGCAGCTGGTGCATCAGGTAGGGCCCGAAGCGGCCGAAGTTCGACGAGATCATGCCGCCTTCCGGATGCTCGCCGATCTGGCGCGGCAGGCTCAGGAGCGTGAGCGCCTTCTCCAGGTCCATGTCGTCCTTGTTCCAGCCCTTCGGCAGGCTGGCGCGCGGCGGCTTCTTGTTCTCTGGCGTGGCTTCGCCGCGCTGCACGTAAGGCCCGAAGCGGCCGGACTTCAGGTGGATCTCATCGCCCTCATCGACCCCCAGCACGCGCTCGTCGCCATCGGCGCCTTCGCCGGCGATGGGGCGTGTGTAGGTGCACTCGGGGTAGTTGCCGCAGCCGACAAAGCCGCCCGTGCGCGAGGTCTTGAGGTGCAGCTGACCCTGGCCGCATTTCGGGCAGATGCGCGGGTCGGTGCCATCTTCGCGCGGGGGGTAAAGCTGCGGCGCCAGCGCGTCGTCGAGCACGTCCAGCACCTCGGTGATGCGCAGCTCAGAGGTCTCGGCAATCGCGGCGGAGAAGTCGCGCCAGAACCGGCCCAGCAGGTCCTTGTAATCGCGCTGGCCCGCGCTCACGTCATCGAGCTCTTCCTCCAGGTTGGCGGTGAACTCGTAGCCGACGTATTTGCGGAAGAAATTCAGCAGGAAGATGGTGACGATCCGGCCCTTGTCCTCGGGGAACAGGCGGTTCTTGTCCTTGCGGACATATTCGCGGTCCTGGATCGTGGTGATCACCGAAGCATAGGTCGAGGGACGGCCGATGCCGAGCTCTTCCATGCGCTTGACCAGCGTCGCCTCGGTGTAGCGGGGCGGCGGCTGAGTGTGGTGCTGCAGCGCCAGCACGGCACCGTCTTCGGACAGCACCGAAGCGTCCTTGCCGGCCTTTTCCGCCTGCGCCGCAAGCACGCCTGCAAACTTCAGCGCCTCGCCTTCCATGATCTGCGGCAGGCGCTTGTCGTCCTCGTCCGCGACATCGTCGCGGCCTTCCTCGTAGACCCGCAGGAAGCCGTCGAACAGCACCACCTGGCCGGTCGCGCGCAGCACCACCTGGCCATCGTCCGAGCCGATGTCGACAGTGGTGCGCTCCAACCGGGCGCCTTCCATCTGGCAGGACAGCGTGCGCTTCCAGATCAGGTCGTAGAGCTTGCGCTGGTCGTCATCGCTCACCTTCAGCGAGGCGGCATCGCGGCCCATGTCGGTGGGGCGGATGCATTCGTGCGCCTCCTGGGCGTTCTTTGCCTTATTCTTGTAGATCCGGGGCTTGCCCGGCACGTACTCCCCGCCATAGCGCTGGGTGATCTCGGCGCGCGCCGCCTCGACCGCTTCCGGCGCCATGTCGATACCGTCGGTCCGCATGTAGGTGATGTGGCCCGCCTCATAGAGCCGCTGCGCCGCGTTCATCGTCTGCCGCGCGCCCATGCCGAATTTGCGGCTGGCTTCCTGCTGCAGGGTGGAGGTCATGAAGGGGGCCGAGGGGTTGCGGGAGGCGGGCTTGGCCTCCACCGACACGACCTTGAGCTTGCGCGAGGCAACCGCCTGCACCGCCAGCTCGGCCGCGGTGGAATTGGCGAGGCTGTATTTGTCCAGCTTATCGCCGCCCAGCACCGTGAGGCGCGCCTCGAAATCCTGGCCGCGCGGGGTCTTGAGGCTGGCGCGGACCGACCAGTATTCCTGCGGGTTGAAAGCCTCGATCTCCATCTCGCGCTCGACGATCAGGCGCAGGCAGACCGACTGCACCCGGCCCGCCGAGCGCGCGCCCGGCAGCTTGCGCCACAGCACCGGCGACAGGTTGAAGCCCACCAGGTAGTCCAGCGCGCGGCGGGCCAGATAGGCTTCGACCAGCGGCAGGTCGACCTGGCGCGGGTTCTTCATCGCCTCGGCGACAGCTTCCTTCGTGATCGCGTTGAAGGTCACCCGGCTGACCGCGGTGTCCTTCTTGATCGAGCGCCGCTTGGTCAGCGCCTCCTGCAGGTGCCAGCTGATCGCCTCGCCCTCGCGGTCGGGGTCGGTGGCGAGGATCAGGGCGTTGTCGTCCTTCAGCGCGTCGGCGATCGCCTTCACGTGCTTGCGGCTGTCGGCGCCGACTTCCCAGGTCATGCCGAAATCCGCCTCCGGGTCGACCGAGCCGTCTTTGGCCGGCAGGTCGCGCACATGCCCGTAGGAGGCCAGAACGGTGTAGTCAGAGCCAAGGTACTTGTTGATCGTCTTCGCTTTGGCTGGGGATTCGACAACGACAACTGGCATAAATTCTCTGACCTCTCGGGAGTGATTTGGCGCGTTCTAGGCGGGGCAAGATGTGGGGCGCAAGAGGAGATTGTCAATCCGCAGCCATCGGACGGGGGGCCGGGGCTGGCGATACCGGGAGGTTGAGAGGGGGTTGCGGCGCTGCCGCGGCGGTCAGCCTTCGCGTGTGGATGCGCGGCAGAGCAGCCCGCCGGGGCCGCGGCTCAGCGCGCCCTCCAGCTCGAGGTCGGTGAGCGCGGGCGCGAGGTCGCCGGGTGTGAGCGCCAGGTCCCGCAGCAGCGCTTCCTCCGGCGTGGGGGAGGGGCCGAGCCGGTCGAGGATCTGCTGGTGCAGGGCATGGGTCTCGGCGAGGCTGCGTTTTTGCGGCGGCGGCGGCGGCAGGTCCGCCAGGGCCGCGCTGAGAGCCTTGGCCGGTGGCGGGGCCTCCGGGGCCGCCTGTGCCTCCGCGGCTTCCGGCAGCGGCGGCAATGCGGCCAGCACGTCTTCGGCGCCGCGCACCAGCTGGGCGCCGTCACGGATCAGCATATTGCAGCCCGAGGCGCGGGCATCGAAGGGGTGGCCCGGCACCGCCAGCACCTCGCGGCCGTAATCCAGCGCCTGCTGCGCGGTGATCAGGCTGCCGGAGCGGGCCGCGGCCTCGACCACCACGGTGGCGCGGGCAATGCCGGCGATGATCCGGTTGCGGCGCGGGAAATGGCGCGCCTGCGGCGCCAGCCCCATCGGCTGTTCCGACAGAATCACGCCCGTCTCGCCAATGCGGGCGGCAAGGGCTGCATTGGAGGCAGGGTAAACAACATCGGCGCCGCCTGCGAGCACCGCCACCGTGCCGGTCTCCAGCGCGCCTTCATGGGCGGCGGTGTCGACGCCGCGGGCCAGGCCCGAGACCACCACATGGCCTGCCGCGCCCAGTTCGCGTGCCAGCGCCCGCGCCATGCGGGTGCCAAGCGAGGACGCGTTGCGCGCGCCGGCAAGTGCGACGGCGGGACGCGCCAGAACATCGATGTCGCCGATCGCCCACAGCAAGGGCGGGGCGTCCTTCAAGGTCATCAGAAGTTCGGGATATCCAGGGCCTGCGTAGCACAAAAGCCGCGCTTTGGCGGCTTTTGCGGCATTTATTTCGGCGTCCACCGCATTGGCAGGGCATGTTTCATACCCCTTGATACCTGCGGAGCGTGCCAGTTCAGGCAACGCATCCAGCGCGTTCTGCGCTGAACCGTATTGGTTGAGCAGCCGGTGAAAGGTCACCGCGCCAACCCGTTTGGAGCGCAACAGACGAAGCCAGGAAAACTGAAGCTCTTCCGTGGTGGGTGGGAGTGGGGGGTGAGTGGAAGAATGTGCTTCTTCAGTCATCCGCGGCTCCGCCTGTTTGCAGGATTAGAATTAACCTTGAGGGGGTTAACAGGTGGTGAACGCGCTGCAATTTTTCCGTGATTCTTCGCTAATTACGGTAAGTATCTAATACTAAATGGGTATTTTCGCCTCCCGGGCAGGAGGGGCTGCGGACAATGTGCGGGCCGGGGCAGCAGAGCCCCGGCCGGGTTAACGCCAGGCGGCCTCAGGCGGCCGAGCCGCCTACCGTCAGCCCGTCCATCAGCACCGAGGGCTGGCCGACGCCCACCGGCACCCATTGGCCCGCCTTGCCGCAATTGCCCATGCCGGGGTCCAGCGCCATGTCGTTGCCAAGGCCGCGGATCTGCTTCAGGGCGGTGGCGCCGTCGCCGATCAGCGTCGCGCCCTTGACCGGCGCGCCCACCTTGCCGTCCTTCACCCGGTAGGCCTCGGTGCAGGAGAAGACGAACTTGCCGTTGGTGATGTCGACCTGGCCGCCGCCGAAGCCCACCGCCCAGATGCCGTCCCTGATCTGCGCCACTAGATCGCCCGGATCGGCCGCGCCGCCCAGCATGTAGGTATTGGTCATCCGCGGCATCGGCGCGTGGGCGTAGCTCTGCCGCCGCCCGTTGCCGGTGGGAGTGACCCCCATCAGCCGGGCGTTCTGGCGGTCCTGCATGTAGCCCACCAGCACGCCGTCCTCGATCAGCGTGGTCTTCTGGCTCGGCGTGCCCTCGTCGTCCACGGTGAGCGAGCCGCGCCGGTCCGGGATGGTGCCGTCATCCAGCACGGTGACCCCCTTGGCCGCGATCTGCTGGCCCATCAGCCCGGCAAAGGCAGAGGAGCCCTTGCGGTTGAAATCGCCCTCCAGCCCGTGGCCGATCGCCTCGTGCAGCAGGATGCCGGGCCAGCCGGGGCCAAGCACCACTTCCATCTCGCCCGCGGGGGCCGGTTCGGCCTCCAGGTTCACCAGCGCGATGCGCAGCGCTTCCTTCACCTGCGCCTGCCAGTTCGCCGGGTCGATCAGACCGTCGAGCCCGAGCCGCCCGCCGCCGCCCGCCGAGCCGCTTTCACGCCGGCCGTCCTGCTCTGCGATGACCGAAACGTTCAATCGCGCCATCGGACGGATGTCACTCACGCGCACACCATCGGCGCGCAGGATCTCCACCTCCTGCAGGGAGGCCGCCAGCGAGGCCGAGACCTGCACCACCCGCTTGTCCAGCCCGCGGGCAAAGGCGTCGATCTCGCGCAGGGTCTCTACCTTCACCGGGAAGGGCAGGGCGCTGATCGGGTCGGCGTCGGTATAGAGCTTCTTGTTGGTGGCCTGCGGCGGCTCGGCATAGGTGCCGCCGCCCGCGCCCACTGCCAGCCGCGCGGTCTCGGACGCGCGCCTGAGTGCCGCAAGCGAGACGTCGGTGGAATGCGCATAGCCCGCCACATCGCCATTGACCGCCCGCAGGCCGAAGCCTTCGGAGGCATCATAGCTGGCACTGCGCAGCCGCCCGTCATCGAACACCAGCGCCTCCGACTTGCGCCGCTCGGCAAAGATCTCGCCATCCTCCGCCCCGTCCAGAGCCTGCCGCAAAAGCGGCAGCGCCTCGTCTTCCGGCAGCGCAGTTTCAAAGGGGCGGAAGGCAGGGTTTTCCATGGTGCAGAGCTCCGGTTTTTTTGATTTGAGTCAAGAAAGCGACCGTTTGCCGCTTGCCAGCCTCTTTATCTGTACGGAGGAATATGATTTTAAGCGGCCTCAAAGACAACGGGGCTATTGCGTTTTGCGGAATCATTGATTCCCCGCCGCGCGGTGCCGCAGGAACAATGCGATCAACCGATCAGGACAAGATATGAAGAACGCTTTGATGCTTTCGGGCCTGTTTGCTGGCCTGTCGAGCCTTCCGGCCATGGCGCAAGAAGGCCTTGAAATTATTGGTAAGCCCACCGATGGCGAGATGGGATTCCAGCCTGCCGCCACCGCGCTGGCCGAGGGGCTGCACCGGCTCGACTACATGATTCTGGTGATCATTACCGCAATCTGCATTTTCGTCGCCGGCCTGCTGCTCTACGCCATCGTGCGCTACAACCGCCGCGCCAACCCGACGCCGGCCAAGTACAGCCACTACACCCCGATCGAGATCGCCTGGACCGTGATCCCGATCCTGGTCCTGGTGTTCATCGGCTCCTTCTCCCTGCCGCAGCTGTTCGCGCAGCAGGAAATTCCCGAAGGCGACATCAACATCAAGGTGACCGGCTACCAGTGGTACTGGGGGTATGAATACACCGACCACGAGTTCGGCTTTGAAAGCTTCCTGCTGCCCAAGGACCAGCTGGAAGCAAACGGCTACTCGCAGGACGAATGGCTGCTCGCCACCGACACCGCCGTCGTCGTGCCCTCGGGCAAGACCGTGGTGATGCAGGTGACCGCCGCCGACGTGATCCACTCCTGGACCATCCCCGCCTTCGGCGTGAAGCAGGACGGCGTTCCGGGCCGCCTGGCGGAACTGTGGTTCGAGGTCGAGGAAGGCAAGGAAGGCATCTACTTCGGCCAGTGCTCCGAGCTTTGCGGCAAGGACCACGCCTACATGCCGATCACCGTCAAGGTGGTGACCCAGGAAGAATACGACGCCTGGCTGCAGGGCGCGATCGAGGAATATGCGGGTATCCCGCAGTCCTACCAGGTCGCCTCCAAGTAACCAAAGGCCGTGCCCGTGCCGCCCTGGCGCGGGCCAACCGCCCATGAACCTGAGGGTGCGCAGCTGCTGCGCACCCGGCTGCCGCTAAAGGGATCGAGATGAGCGACGCAAGCATCGACGCGAGCCAACTGAATGAAAACGAGGCCGGCTTTGGCGATTACTTCGCCCTGCTGAAGCCGCGTGTCATGTCGCTGGTCGTGTTCACCGCGCTTGTCGGCCTGCTGGCGGCACCCGTGGGCGTGCATCCGGTGGTCGGCTTTGCCGCGATCCTGTTCATCGCCATCGGCGGCGGTGCGTCCGGCGCGCTGAACATGTGGTGGGACGCCGACATCGACCAGGTGATGAAACGCACCAAATCGCGCCCCATTCCGGCAGGCAAGGTTGAACCGGGCGAGGCGATGGTGCTTGGCCTGGCGCTGTCGGGCCTGTCGGTGATCATGCTGGCGCTGGCCGCCAATGTCTTTGCCGGGGCATTCCTGGCCTTCACAATCTTCTTTTACGTGGTGGTCTATACCATGTGGCTGAAGCGGGCGACGCCGCAGAACATCGTGATCGGCGGCGCCGCGGGGGCTTTCCCGCCGGTGATCGGCTGGGTGGCCGCCACCGGCTCGATGGCGGTGGAGCCCTGGCTGATGTTCGCGCTCACCTTCATGTGGACGCCGCCGCATTTCTGGGCGCTGGCGCTGTTCATGCGCTCGGATTATGACGACGCGGGCGTGCCGATGCTGACCGTGACCCATGGCCGTCCGGCGACCCGGCTGCACATCCTGATCTATACCGCATTGCTGGCTCTGCTGGCCGTGGGCACCGCCTTCTCCGGCGTGGGCGGGCCCTTGTATCTGGCGGTGGCACTGGTGCTGAACGGCCTGTTCCTGCACGGCGCGGTGAAGATCTGGCGCCGGAACGAGGACGGTTCCGAGGCCGACAACTTCAAGGCGGAACGCAGCTTCTTCAAGCTCTCGCTGCTGTACCTGTTCCTGCACTTCGGCGCGATCCTGGCCGAGGCGCTGCTGAAACCCTACGGGCTTGGAGGCTGGTAATCATGGCTTTGCGCAAAGACCACGACCTGCACAAGCGCCGCTTCGGCCGCAACCTGGGCGTCGGCGTGCTGCTTGCCGCTTTCGTCGTGCTGATCCTGGCCCTGACCATGGTCAAGGTCACCTCGAACGGCTTCAGCTTCCCCGGCAGCGGCAGTGAAACCCGGACGGAGCAAAGCTGATGGCATTGCAAGGACCGCAGAAAACCGCCGTGCAGCTGGTTGGCGTCGTCGTGCTCATGGGCGGGCTGGCCTGGGCGTCGGTGCCGTTTTACGACTGGTTCTGCCGTGTCACCGGCTTTGGCGGCGTCACCGGCGTGGCCGAGCAGGGCTCGGAGACCGTCCTGGAGAAAACCATCAAGGTGCGGTTCGATGCCTCCAAGGAACGCGGCATGCCGTGGGAGTTCAAGCCGGCGCAGCGCGAGATGGAGATCAAGCTCGGCGAAACCGGTCTGGCCTTTTATGAGGCCTACAACCCGACCGACCGGCCGGTGGCGGGGCAGGCGTCCTATAACGTGACGCCCTACCAAGCCGGCGGCTTCTTCGAGAAGATCGACTGCTTCTGCTTTACCGAGCAGGTGCTCCAGCCCGGCGAGCGGGTGCAGATGCCGGTCACCTTCTTTGTCGATCCCGCGATCATCGAGGACCGGGATGCGAAATATGTGCATACGATCACTCTGTCGTACACGTTCTACGAAACCGATCTGCCCGAGGGCGTTGCCGCTCTCGACGCCGGCATTGATGCCGGTGCAGGTCCAACCACGAATTAGGCCGCTTTGGTGAGGGACACTTGAATGGCGCACGCTAAAAATCACGATTATCACATTCTGCCGCCGTCGATCTGGCCGCTGGCCGCATCGCTTGGCACTTTCGTCATGCTGGTCGGCGCGGTGTTCTGGATGAAGGGCATCACCGCCTGGGCCTTCTGGATCGGCTTTGTCGCGGTGCTCTACGCGGCCTTTGCCTGGTGGTCCGAAGTGGTTGCCGAAAGCCGCCAGGGTGACCACACCCCGGTTGTCCGCATCGGCCTGCGCTACGGTTTCATCCTGTTTGTGATGTCCGAGGTGATGTTCTTCTTCGCCTGGTTCTGGTCGTTCTTCAAACACGCCATGTACCCGATGGAGACCTACAGCGGCAGCGAATACATCGCGCCCGAGATCTACGCGGTCGATCCGTTCCACCTGCCGCTGATCAACACGCTGATCCTGCTGCTTTCGGGCTGTGCCGTCACTTGGGCGCACCACGCGCTGGTGCACAACAACGACCGCAAGGCGCTGATCCAGGGCCTGTCTATCGGCATCGCCCTCGGCGTCGCCTTCACCTTCCTGCAGGGCTATGAATACGCGCACCTGCTGCACGAGGGCTGGAAGTTCGGCGAGGACGAGTTCTACTCGAACTTCTTCATGGCCACCGGCTTCCACGGCTTCCACGTTGTGATCGGCACCATCTTCCTGACCGTCTGCCTGATCCGCGCGATCAAGGGCGACTTCACCCCCGAGCAGCACGTCGGCTTCGAGGCCGCCGCCTGGTACTGGCACTTCGTCGATGTGGTCTGGCTGTTCCTGTTCTTCGCCGTCTACATCTGGGGCACGTCCGGCCTGTGACGGGCGGCCTGTGACGGGCGGTTTGTAACGGGTACATGTTTGCGGTTGATTATCCGCCGACATGACGTATCACACGGGGCGCGCAGGCGAGGGTCTGCGCGCCCCAATTCTGTCTTACGGAGCGGCCCGGATGCGGCGTTTCATCTTCCTCCTGGTTATCGGCGGCCTGGGCCTTGCGGCGCTGCTTGCCCTGGGCAGCTGGCAGCTCCAGCGCAAGGCCTGGAAGGAAGGCATCCTCGCCACCATCGAGGCGCGCATCGCCGCCGCCCCCGCCGCTGGCCTGCCCGAAGCATTGGACCCGGAAGCAGACAAGTACAGCCCGGTGCTGCTGACGGGCGAGATTGGCGCCGGGGAGCTGCACGTGCTGATCTCCTTCAAGGAAGACGGCGCGGGCTACCGGGTGATCTCCCCCTTCACGCTAACGGACGGCCGCCGCATCCTGCTGGACCGCGGCTTCATCCCCGCCGCCGCCAAGAATGCCTCCCGCCGTACCGGCACTGCCACGGTGGAAGCCAACCTGCACTGGCCGGACGAGACCGACGGTTATACCCCCGCGCCGGACCCCGAGGCCAACATCTGGTACGCCCGAGACGCCGCCCGCATGGCCGCTGAACTGGGAACCGAGCCGGTGTTTGCCGTGCTGCGCCAGCCGCCGGACTGGCGGAACGCAGAGGCCCCGGCAGGGCAGGGCGCCCCCCGGCCGGTGCCGGTCAGCACCGCCGCCATCCCCAATGACCACTTGCAATATGCAATCACCTGGTTTTCGCTGGCCTTGATCTGGGCCGGGATGACCGTCTATTTCCTGCGGCGCAGCCGCACCCAATCTTGAGAGCTGAGGCGATGAAATACATCTCGACCCGGGGCCAGGCGCCCGAGCTGACCTTCGAAGACGCCATGCTGACCGGGCTTGCCCGCGACGGCGGCCTCTACGTGCCCTCTGAGATCCCGCGGATGTCCCACGATGACATCGCAGCACTTGCCGGGCTCTCCTACGAGGAAACCGCCTTCCGGGTGATGCGCCCCTTCCTCGGCGACTGCTTCACTGATGACGAATTCCGCGCGATCATCGCCAAGGCCTACGCGGACTTCGGCCATGCCGCCCGCGCGCCGCTGAAGCAACTGGCGCCCAACCACTTCCTCTTGGAGCTGTTCCACGGGCCGACGCTGGCCTTCAAGGATTTCGCCATGCAGCTGATCGGCCACCTGTTCCAGGCCGCGCTCCATCGGCGCGGCGAGCGGGTGACCATCGCGGGCGCCACCTCGGGCGACACCGGCTCCGCCGCGATCGAGGCCTTCCGCGGGCTCGATGCGGTCGATGTCTTCATCTTGTTCCCGCATGGCCGTGTGTCCGAAGTGCAGCGCCGCCAGATGACCACGCCCGAGGACGCTAACGTCCACGCGCTTGCCGTCGATGGCGATTTCGACGATTGCCAGGCCGCGGTGAAGGACATGTTCAACGATTTCGGCTTCCGCGACGAGGTGAAGCTGGCGGGCGTGAACTCGATCAACTTTGCCCGCGTTCTGGCGCAGGTGGTCTATTACTTTTCCGCCGCCGTGAGCCTTGGCGCGCCGCAGCGCAAGGTCAGCTTCACCGTGCCCACCGGCAACTTCGGCGACATCTTCGCAGGCTTCATCGCCAAACAGATGGGCCTGCCGATCGAGCAGCTGGTGGTCGCCACCAACCAGAACGACATCCTGCACCGCTGCCTGTCGGGGCAGGGCTATTTCAAGGGCGAGACCATCCCCTCGATCTCCCCCTCGATGGACATTCAGGTGTCCTCCAACTTCGAGCGCGCCCTGTTCTACGCCTACGGTCAGGACGGCCGTGCGGTCGCCCAGCTGATGGACGAGCTGAAGAGGGGCGGCGGCTTCAACGTCTCGCAAGGCGCGATGGAAGCCCTGCGCGAGACCTACGCCTCCGGCCGCGCCTCGGAGGAGGAGACCCTCGCCACCATCAAATCCGAAGTCGAAGCCTCGGGCGAGCTCCTTTGCCCGCACGGCGCCGTCGGCGTGAAGGTCGCAAACGAGCACCGCCAGCCGGACGTGCCGATGGTCACCCTTGCCACCGCGCACCCGGCAAAATTCCCGGCCGCGGTCGAAGACGCCAGCGGCATCCATCCGCCCCTTCCCCCGCGCATGTCTGATCTGTATGAGAAGCCGGAACGGGTGACCCGGATCGCCAACGATCTGGCCGCCCTCGAGGATCACATCAGAAAGCACATCGCGCATTGACAGTTCAGCAGCACACTCTCGCCAACGGCTTCCGCATCGTCTCCGAGCAGATGCCGGGGCTGGAATCCGCAGCTATCGGGATCTGGGTCACCGCCGGCGGCCGCCACGAGCGGATCGAGCAGAACGGCATCGCCCATTTCCTGGAGCACATGGCGTTCAAGGGCACCAAAACCCGCACGGCACTTGAAATCGCCGAGGCGATCGAGGACGTGGGCGGCTATATCAACGCCTATACCAGCCGCGAGGTCACGGCCTATTACGCGCGGGTGCTGAAGGACGACGTGGCGCTGGCGCTGGACGTGATCGGCGACATCCTGTTGAACCCGGTTTTCGACGGCCGCGAGATCGAGGTGGAGCGCGGCGTCATCCTGCAGGAGATCGGCCAGTCGCTGGACACCCCCGATGACGTGATCTTCGACTGGCTGCAGGAGGAAAGCTACCGCGACCAGCCGCTGGGCCGCACCATCCTGGGCCCGGCGGAACGCGTCAGCAGCTTCTCCCGCGAGGATCTCGAAGGCTTCGTCCAGCAGCACTACGGCCCCGGCCAGATGATCCTGTCGGCGGCTGGTGCTGTCGACCATGACGAACTGGTGAAACTGGCGGAGCGGATGTTCGGCCACCTCGCGCCGCGCCCCGGCAGCGAGGCCGAAGGCGCCCGCTTCACCGGCGGCGAGGCGCGCCGCGACAAGGATCTGGAGCAGGCTCATTTCGCGCTCGCCTTCGAAGGCCCCGGCTACCGCGACGATGCCGTTTACACTGCGCAGATCTACGCAGGCGCCCTCGGCGGCGGCATGTCCTCCCGGCTGTTTCAGGAAGTGCGCGAGAAGCGCGGCCTCTGCTACACCATCTTTGCCCAGGCAGGCTCCTACGCCGATACCGGCTCGCTCACCATCTATGCGGGCACTTCGGGCGAGCAGCTGGGCGAACTGGCGGGCATCACCATCGACGAGATGAAGCGCGCCGCCGATGACATGAGCGCCGCCGAGGTCGAGCGCGCCCGCGCGCAGATGAAGGCGGGGATGCTGATGGGGCTCGAAAGCCCCTCCAACCGGGCCGAGCGGCTGGCGCGGCTGGTGCAGATCTGGGGCAAGGTGCCGGAGCTCGAGCAGACCATCGCCCGCATCGAGGCGGTGAGCCTCGATGATGTGCGCCAGATGGCCGAAGGGATGGCCGCGTCCTCCCCGGCGGCCCTGGCGCTTTATGGCCCGCTTGCCAATGCGCCCTCGCTCGCCGCGCTGCAGGAGAGGCGCACCGCCTGATGCTGCTCAGCCGTCCGAAGGTCGCCATTGAAACCGAACGCCTGACTCTCAGGCCTCCGGTGCATGGCGATTTTCACGGCTGGGCTGGCCTCAGACTGCAAAGCCAGGCCTATCTGACGCCCTGGGAGCCGGGCTGGGCCGCCGACCACCTCAGCCGCAAGTCCTTCACCAACCGGGTCTACTGGGCGCGCCGTTCGGTGGGCTCAGGCACCGCGCTGCCGCTGTTCCTGATCCGCCGCGAGGATCAGATGCTGGTGGGGGCGATCACCCTCGACAACATCCGCCGCGGCCCGGCCCAGGCGGGCACACTCGGCTACTGGACCGGCCAGCCCCACGCCCGGCACGGCTACATGCGCGAGGCAATCGGCGCGGTCGTGCACCATGCCTTCACCAAGCTGGACCTCAGCCGGATAGAGGCCGCCTGCCTGCCGGAAAATGCGGCGTCGCGCGGGCTCTTGGAGAAATCCGGCTTCAAATACGAGGGCGTGGCGCAAAGCTATCTGCAGATCAATGGCCGCTGGCGCACCCATGTGCTCTACGCCGCGCTGCGCCACGACCGCCGCGGCCGCACCCATGCGGGCTAGGGCAGAGGCGGGGAGGCTGCCCGGCCTTGGCGGTGTTGTTGAGAGCGGGCGTACCCTGCACCTGGCGCCCAATAGCCCTCGTCCCCTGGCAGCGCACATTCTGCTGCCAACCTGCCACTCAGCCAGCCTGCCAGTCCCGCGCCAGCGCAGAAATGCATGGGCGTGTCCTCCTGTCGAGCTGGCTGGCTTCCGGACATCTCAAATTAGCCTTCGGCCTTGGTCCCCCAAACGCGGGACAAGGCCGAGGGCCGGCGCGCCCACTCGCGGCGGCGATTTGGCGGAGGCTGGGCGGTCCGTCGGCAGGCAGCCCGGGCTTGGTCGGCATGAACCGCCGGTCACTCCCACTCGACGCCACCGCGCGCGTCGGCGAGGCACGGCTAGCCCCGTGCCGCTGCGGCGCTGTGGCAGTTGTCTCCATGGGGACCCGACACGTTCGCGGACACCTCTCTGAAAAACGAAGGGCGCGCTCCCGCCCGTCGTCTGCCTTTTTGCCAAAAGGCTTCCTCTCAGTTGGGCGTGGGGGGGGGGGGGGGGGGGGGGGGGGGAGGGGGGGGGG